>NZ_QTMM01000004.1:0-350115 GCF_003635445.1 Parabacteroides sp. AF17-3
GCAAAAGTAGTGCTTTACAACATACGCTCCAAACTTTTATGGGATTATTTTTTAAACTAAATCGTTACCGATAGACTATAATTCTGAACGACTGATCGTTACAAGCATAAAAAAAAATTACAACAATCCTCGTCACGGTTTCGCAGCTATTATTATTACTTATATAATGTACGCGAAAAATACAATTCCTAACAGCCAGGTCGGTATAAAAAAGACAAAAGCCCCGTATCCTTCTGGATATGGAGCTTTGTTTACCTCTTTGGTTTTACCCGAGGTCAACCTAAATACGATTTGAGGAGCTTGCTACGTGTTCCTTGTCTTAATCTTCTGATTGCTTTTTCCTTGATCTGGCGGACGCGCTCTCTAGTGAGGCCAAATTTGTCGCCAATCTCTTCCAATGTCATTTCCTGACAGCCTATACCGAAAAACATTTTGATTATCTCACATTCTCTTTCGGTTAGTGTAGCAAGTGCTCGATCAATTTCTTTTGCCAATGACTCGTTCATCAACGATCGGTCAGCGATAGGAGCGTCGTCGTTCACAAGCACATCCAAAAGACTGTTATCTTCGCCTTCTACGAACGGTGCATCCACAGAGATATGTCTTCCGGACACCTTTAGAGTATCTGAAATCTTATCTACAGGAATATCCAGTTCATCTGCCAGTTCTTCGGGAGAAGGTCTACGCTCATTTTCCTGTTCGAATTTAGAGAAGGCTTTGCTGATCTTGTTCAGCGAACCAACCTGATTCAACGGAAGACGAACAATTCTAGACTGCTCTGCCAAAGCCTGCAAAATAGACTGACGAATCCACCATACAGCATAAGAAATGAACTTAAACCCTCTGGTTTCATCAAATTTCTCAGCCGCTTTAATCAATCCCAGGTTACCTTCGTTAATAAGGTCAGGTAAACTTAATCCCTGGTTTTGATATTGCTTAGCTACAGAAACGACGAAACGCAGGTTAGCTCTGGTTAATTTCTCCAATGCTCTCCGGTCGCCTCTTTTAATTGCCTGTGCCAATTCTACTTCCTCTTCCACTGTAATAAGATCTTCACGGCCTATTTCCTGAAGATACTTATCAAGCGAAGCACTTTCGCGATTGGTAATGGACTTTGTGATCTTTAACTGTCTCATCCAATGTTTTTAATTGAGAAATATCAGGGTGCAAAGATAATATTATTTTTATTGACAAAATTGGTCGAGTGCACCCTACACCCGACCAATTATAAACCTTTAACAATCTTCCCGCCAAATAAGACGAATATAACTTTATTTTATTATTCGGCTAGATCAATAGCATATACTTTTGTACGTCCGTTCGGATAAAAACCTTTTACAACGATGTAACGATCGTCTGCATTTCCTTTCAAGACCTTGTCTACCAACTTTTCGAGTTGTTCGGGTGTAGAGATCTTCTGGTCATTGACAATCATGATAACGAAGCCTTTCTGGATTCCAGCATCTTTCAATTTGCCTTTCAACAATCCTGTTACTTCAATACCGTAGCTTACACCAAGTTCGCGTTTTTGTTTATCCGTCAACGCTTTAAAAGCGGCTCCAAGAACATCTGCACTGCTGTCACCTGCGCTCTTCACAACAGATGTGCTTCCTTGTGCATTACGAAGTTCCACAGTAAATTTCTTATTGCTTCCATTACGATCTACAGTAATTTCCACTTTATCTCCAGGACGATATTTGCTGATTTGTTCCTGCAAAGCATTAGCATTCTTCACTTTCGCACCATTTACAGCAATAATCACGTCACCTTTTTCGATACCGGCTTCTTTAGCTGAACTTCTTTCTGCGAAATCTGATACGCAAGCCCCTTCAGAGACCTTAATCTTCGACTTCAGTTCAGTCAACTCTTCTTTCAACTTACTATCCAGGTTCGGATAGCTCAACTGATCAGCAATATCACCTACACTCATCATCAAAACACCAAGGATTGCACGCTGTACAGTACCATACTGTTTCAAGTCGCTTGCCACCTTACCGGCAATGCTGATAGGAACAGCAAATGAATATCCGGCAAAGTTTCCTGTTTCAGAATAAATAGCCGTGTTGATACCAATCAGTTCACCTTTTGTATTCACCAAAGCACCCCCACTATTACCTGGGTTTACGGCAGCATCCGTCTGGATAAATGATTCGATTTTACTTCTGTCACCTCCCATAGAGATTCCACGGCCTTTGGCACTAACAATACCGGCAGTAACTGTCGATGTCAGGTTGAACGGGTTACCAACAGCCAGCACCCACTCTCCTACCTTCAATTTTTCAGAATCACCGAACGGAATAGTCGGAAGATCTTTTGCATCTACTTTTATCAATGCAATATCTGTCGTAGGATCCGTTCCAATCAGTTTAGCCGAAAACTTACGGTTATCATTCAATGTCACTTCCAATTCATCCGCCCCGTCAATCACATGGTTATTTGTGATAATATATCCATCTGTGGAAATAATAACACCTGAACCAGATCCGACACGAGGCTGCGGTTGCGGACGCTGAAAACCTCCTCCGCCTCTTCCTCCAAATCCGAAGAAGTACTCAAAAGGATCGACATATTGCTGTCCTCTGCCATCATCGGCATACTGCTTGGCATTGGTTGTAGCTTTGATGTGCACAACCCCATGCACGGTGCTTTCTGCCGCCTGGGTAAAATCGGTATTTTCCGCTGCCACTGCATTCAATCCGGCATATCGAACAGGCTGATTGAATGTGTTCGTAAAATCGGTGACATAAACCGGTTGATTCTTATTCATTAAATAAGCACTTGTTCCAACGGCTGCCCCCGTACTGATCGCAGCAACAAGAACAACTCCCAGCACATTTTTCCACATTGTTTTCATACTTTTTCTATTTTATCAAACATTTAAATTTAACACTTTTCTTTCGACAAAGAAAGTTCAAAAAACGTGCGATTATTCCATTTGCCTATGATTTTTTATCACTTTTAACGACGAATTATACGGGGTTAACGGCACTTAACAGTACTGTGTATTGCAAAGTACCTTTTTAACAATCATCCGCCTGTCAAATGGTCATGCTTTCAGTAATATAACAGCAGAAACGGCAGAATGTTCATACCAGTTGACAGATGACAGGTGACAATTAGCAGGTAAAAAAGGGACATCCTTTGCTTATTAAGTAGTTCTAAACCTACTTATTAAGTAACTCTTCGCTTACTCGATAAGTAGCCTACCCTGCTACTTACTAAGTAAGCCGGCGTCTACTTAGTAAGTAACTCAAAAGCAACCCGAAAGACAGCCCGTTCCTGTCTTTCCTCAAAATTGTCAACTGTCAACCGCTAACTGTCAACTAAAATAGTTATCTTTGTCGCATTGCAGCCTGCCGGTCTGTCGCTCATCTTCGGATGTGAGGAAAGTCCGGGCAACACAGAGCACCATACTTCTTAACGGGAAGTTGTCCGCAAGGGCAAAGTAGTGTAACAGAAAATAACCGCCGGACTCGTCCGGTAAGGGTGAAAAGGTGAGGTAAGAGCTCACCGGGTCCCGTAGTAATACGGGATGCCGTACGCCTTATGGGTTGTAAGGTCATGTATACCGGCGTATGTAGGATTGCTCGTCCGATGCCGGGGGGTAGACCGCTAAAGCTTGCCGGTGACGGTAAGACAAGATAAATGGCAGACACTCCAACTTCGGTTGAAGCACAGGACCCGGCTTACAGGCAGGCTGCATTTTTTTATTCATCCGGCAAACACCTTTTGCCCCTACAAATCACAGCATGAAGAAGAAGACGGATAAAAAGACTGCTGATAAAAAGCCTCTGATAGAACGGATCAACGCCTTGCTGACAAGAACCATTCGTTTTGTAACTTACGACATCTGGAGAATTACAGAAAATGAAGTAAGCGGCCTGAAAGAACTTTATATCAACACAATCAAAACAGTCATACTTGCCGTACGCGGTTTCAACAGCGAGAACCTGCAAACAAAGGCATCCGCTCTTACTTACAGTACCTTTCTGGCTATTGTTCCTTTATTGGCAGTATTGGTCGGCATCGCCAAAGGTTTCGGCTTTCAGGCTACTGTCCGGAAAGAACTGCTCTATTATTTCCCCGGACATGAGAACGAACTGAATAAAGCATTCCAGTACGTAGAGAATTATCTGGCACAGGCACAAGGCGGTGTTATCATCGGGATCGGTCTTGTTCTGCTGTTCTATACGGTCATCAACCTGATCTCTTCCATCGAAGATACCTTCAACGATATATGGCAAATAAAAAAGTCACGTCCATGGTACAGGAAAATATCAGACTATCTGGCGCTGTTCCTCATATTGCCGATACTGATGACTGCCTCCAGCGGGCTTTCTATCTTTGCCTCCACCCTGCAAAATTCATTTCTGAGTAATTACCTTTTTTTCACGCCACTGGTCGAACTTGCCCTGAATGTCGTACCTTATATTATTACCATAATGGCTTTTACAGGTCTTTATGTATCATTACCTAACACAAAAGTCAGGTTCATCAACGGCCTGATGGCAGGTATAATTGCCGGTTGCGCCTTTCAGTTCTTCCAATTTATTTATATCAGCGGACAGATCTGGGTTAGTAAATACAATGCTATCTATGGTAGTTTTGCCGCCTTACCTTTATTATTACTATGGTTACAATTATCCTGGCTGATCTGCCTTTTCGGGGCTGAATTATCTTATGCTTCACAAAACGTAAAAAAGTTCAGCTTTGAACGTGACAGCAAGAACATCAGCCGCAGATACAAGGATTTTCTTACGCTGCTTATATCTTCCCTTATCATAAAAAGGTTTGTCAAAGGAGAGAAACCCTATACGGCAGACGAACTGTCGGATGCCTACCGTATCCCCATCCGCCTCACGACAGACATACTTTATCTGCTTACCGAGCTGGGAATCATTATAGAGGTAAATTATGGAGATGATGAACGTGTCGCCTATTATCAGCCGGCCATCGACATAAACCAAATAACGGTAGGCTATCTGTTTGCCAAGATGGATGAATATGGTTCTGAAAATTTCAAGATAGACACTTCCAAACTTTTTACCAAAGAATGGCATGCCTTGCTGAAAACCCGGGAAGATATGATTAAAGCAAACGATAATATCTTACTCAAAGATTTATGAACACCTCAGACCTGACGCACGGCCCGGTTTGGAAAGTGATCGTACGCTTTGCTTTACCATTACTTATCGGAAACTTATTGCAGCAACTCTATAATATTACCGACAGTATTATCGTCGGACAATTTTTAGGGAAAGAAGCATTAGCTGCCGTTTCCGCCTCATTCTTTATATATTACTTTATTATATCACTCGTTATCGGTGTCGGAAGCGGAACCTCCGTAGTCGTTTCGCAATTTTTCGGAGCCAAACAATATGACAAAGTGCAACGTGCTTTCTCCTCCTTTTTCATTTTTATGCTGGTAGCAGGCATTGCTCTTTCAATTGCCGGGATCATATTCGCCGAACCTATCTTCCGCCTGACCAACACGCCGGAGGAAGTCATACCCGATGCCGTCGCTTATTTCAGGATTTATATAGGAGGAACATTCCTGTTCGTCACATTCAATAGTATTATTTCCATATTAAGAGGCGTAGGGGAATCCATACGCCCTATGATCTTTATTTTCATCACCACCGTATTGAATATCGTCCTCGATTTACTATTTATCGTTGGCTTCGGCTGGGGAATCGAAGGAGCGGCACGCGCAACCGTCATAGCGCAGGGAATCGGAATGTGTGTGGCTTTAGGTTATGTCAATAACACCCACCCACTCCTATCCATCAAAAAACAAGATTTACTGTTCGACATGAAGCTATTCAAAGAAGGATTGAAAATAGGACTCCCCACCAGCGTACAACAATGCGCGATCGCTTTGGGACTGATTGCACTTCTCGGAATAGTGAACGGCTTCGGCACCGATACCCTGACCGCTTACGGTGCCGCCGGGAAAATTGACACGATCATTACACAAGCTGTCCTGACACTATCCGGCGCACTGGCTGCATTCTGCGGACAAAACATCGGAGCCGGCCGCTTCGACCGCGTACGCAAAGGACTACGGTTCACCATGCTGGTCAATGTCATATTCAGCGTGGTCACCTTCACAGCTATTTACTTCTTCGGGGAGGAAATGATGCGCGCCTTCACCAACGACCAGGCAGTAATTGCGATCGGAAAAGAATATTTACTGATCATCGGAGGATTCTTCATTGTGCACGGAGCTTTGAATATCTATAATGGTGCACTTCGGGGAGCCGGAGATACGATTTTCACAATGGTGACCAGCCTGCTTTGCCTGTGGCTGATCCGCATTCCGCTGGCTTACCAGCTAAGTGCCTGGTACGGCCGTCAGGGAATATGGTGGGCTATCGGGATCAGTATCGGCATAGGATTGGTTATTACGTACATATATTATAAGACAGATATCTGGAAGAAAAGATGCGTTGTAAAATAAACGGCAGAACGCTTCGGGATAAATGCCTGGTCGCTCTGCCGTTATTTCTTTACTAAAAGAGGAAATCTTTCATTTGAACTGCATCATTTTGCTGATGTATTTACCGACGATATCAAACTCCAGATTTACTACAGTTCCTTTTTCGATCCGGCAGAAGTTTGTATTATCGTGTGTGTAAGGGATGATAGCCACCTCAAAACTATTCTGCTGCGAGTTGCAGACAGTCAGGCTGACGCCATTTACACAAACAGATCCCTTTTCCACGGTCATATATCCCTGTTGCGCCATCGCCTTGTCGAAAGTATATTCAAATGTATAATACCAGCTTCCGTCCGCTTCGCGTACATTCGTACAAACAGCCGTCTGATCCACATGCCCCTGAACGATATGTCCGTCCAGACGACCGTTCATCATCATGCTTCGTTCAAGATTTACCAGATCACCGACTTTTAGCAGTCCCAGATTGGAACGGTCCAGTGTTTCCTGGATAGCCGTCACCGTATAAGTTTCGTCGGTCAGGTTCACCACTGTCAGACAAACGCCGTTATGTGCCACACTCTGATCGATTTTCAGCTCATTTACAAATGAACACTTCATCGTGATATGCAGGTTTCCCTGATCTGCATTTAACGCAACTACCTGAGCAGCTTCTTCTACAATTCCTGAGAACATAGTATTGTGTTGTTTAAATTAATATTATCAGGTTCAAAGATACGAAAAAACACTATATTTGTCGTTAGTAACTTAATCTATAAAAATTATGGACGCACAAAAAGTGGATATGTTCCTCATGACAAACAGTAGCAAACTACCTGCCAGTCATATACCTATCATCAGGGATCGTCTGTTGGAGATGGACGAATCCAAGCTGATTTATTTACAAACCTGCGATTTCAAAGACCCGACTATCATACTTATTATTTCCGTTTTCCTCGGCTCATTGGGTATCGACCGTTTTCTGATCGGCGATGTAGCCTTGGGTGTCGGCAAGCTGGTCACTTTAGGCGGTTGCGGGATCTGGATGATTATCGACTGGTTTCTGATCATGGATGCGACGAAAAAGAAGAACCTGGAACAGTTGCAGAATATTTTAATGTTCTAATCCCTGCTACTTGTGGGAAAGAGAAATAAATATGCATATCTTGCTGTAGCCATTATAGCGGGATATGCATTATTATCATTTCCTTGCATTTTCCACACAATGACAGGATATCCGTGTCCGGCCTGCGGAATGCGTCGTGCAATTCATGCCCTACTGAACGGAGATATAGGCGATTCAATCCTCATCAATCCTTATGGGTTACTCTTTGTTTTGCTGGCTGTCTTCTTTATTACAGGTATCGTTTTTGACTTCGTACAAAAAAGGCATACGTTCCGGGATTGGCTGAAAAAAGCAGAGCGCAAGCTGGCTAATAAGTATATTCTTACATTCATTATTCTATTAACAATACTGAACTGGATATGGAATATCCACAAAAGATTGTAAAAGAACCAGGAAATACTTATATTTACACATTATAAACCTACTGACTAAAAATATGAAAGCTGATAAAGTCGATAAATTCCTTCTGGCTAATGAGAGTAAATTTCCGGATTACGAAATACCCATCCATAAGCTGCTCAATCTCCCCCCGGAGAAAGAGACTCTTTTAGAAGACACCCATTTCAGAAGTCCGGGAAAAATACTACTTCTCTCCATTTTCTTCGGTGTGACCGGTTTGGACCGTTTCCTGATCGGGAACATAGGCAAAGGCTTTGGCAAACTTCTGACCGGCGGCGGCCTCGGAATATGGTATATTGTCGATTGGTTCCTGATCACCGGGGCAACCAAGCGATATAATATGAATAAATTGATGACGATCCTATCATAAGTCAACCCAATATTTTGTATATTGCCACTGTATTAATATTAATAAAAACAATTATATATGAAAACTACACAAGATCCGATAGATCGGCTTTCTCAATCAATGATGGACCATTCGATATGCCGCAGAGCAATATTAATATATACGCTACTGACCGGGTACTCGCTTTTCGACTCTATCCAGACTAAAAAGAATTATACGAAATGCAACATCACGTATAAAGACGCAGAGTTCATCTCTGACCGGTTCGGAGAAATAACAGGTATAGATATTGCTCCTGAAAAATTTCTGCACGATAAAAACCAGCTGGCCGACGAATTGCTTGACGATTATCAGGAATATCAGTCTTTACTGGCAAACTACGACGAGAATACGCGCTCCATGGTTATAGCGTTTTACCAGTTTTTGTTTTATTATCGCAAATTGCCCCATGAAGTAATCCTGAGTTTAGAAATTGCTTTGTCTGCATTTCTGAAATATGTATCCGGAAATATCAATAAAAAGGAATTAAAAAAACAGATTATCAACTTCGATATTCTCAATCAAAAAACTATCAAAGTAGACTCTATGTATGTACGTCACAATTTCGTCTGCATGGAAAAAGACTTCAACGACATCTGCCTCAAGAAAGCAAACAGGATACTGAAACAGGCAGGCGAAGCCCCACTGAGCAAGTATACAATAGATGTCAGCATATAAGACACTACCAAAAAAATAGAGGTAAAGCCTAAGCCTTACCTCTATTATATAAGATATGATCTCTCTATCTTATTTTGCCTGTTCCAACTGCAATGTCTTAGTCGGTTCGTCGCAAACTTCTGTCGGACCGAAGTACTGGATCGGACCCGGATAAACGTAGCTGGTAGTCAATGCCCATTCGTCGCGGTTAGCAGCGAATTTCTTGAAAGGAGCACCATCCAGTTTAACCAACGCTTTCTGGATAACCGGCTTCATTTCGCCATGACGTTTTTCCATGTTCATCATCATTGTTACAGGGATACCACCGGCAATCCACTTTTCAGCAGGAGCAGTCGTATTACGTACAGATGACATATAACCGGTCTTACCTGCTGCGATCAGGCAAGAAGCAGTGTAACCTAATGAATAGCAATAGTCTGCATCGTAGTTAGACGGAGCAGCGCAACGTCCTTCATAACCGAAGAAGTGGTGCAATGCAGAGAATTTACCGTTGTATTTACCGGCTTTCTTCCATTCGTCCAATTTCTTGCCAACCATTTCAGACAGCAATTTTTCTGTTTCGATCAGAGAAACCTGAACGTTTCCGTGCGGGTCGCGGTCCAAAGACAACTGACGGGCAACGCCTTCCGGAAGAGAAGCATACAGGTCAGAGTTTTCTTTAGTCAGCTTGCTGATGATATAAGCACGCTGTTCGCTCTTCTTGATCATCTTGAATTCAGCATCGTGTTTAGCCAGGAAGTCATTCAGTTCGGCGATCAGACGTTTCATAGCCGGAACGAATTCGATCAGACCTTCAGGGATCAGTACGGTACCGAAGTTTTGACCGTTTTCTGCACGTTTTGCAACGATTTCAGCAACATAAGTCACGATATCGTCCAAAGACATATTTTTAGCTTCCACTTCTTCTGAAACGATAGCGATGTTCGGCTGAGTCTGCAAAGCACATTCCAGTGCGATGTGAGATGCTGAACGGCCCATCAGTTTGATGAAGTGCCAGTATTTCTGAGCTGAGTTACAGTCACGTTGAATGTTACCGATAACTTCCGAGTAAACTTTACAAGCCGTATCGAAACCGAAAGAAGTTTCAATCTGTTCGTTCTTCAGGTCACCATCGATAGTCTTCGGACAACCGATAACCTGTACACCAGCGTTGATAGCTTTGTAATATTCAGCCAGTACGCAAGCATTTGTATTAGAGTCGTCACCACCGATAATAACAAGTGCCTTGATGTCCAGTTCTTTCAGGATTTCCAGACCCTTGTCGAACTGTTCTTTTGTTTCCAGTTTAGTACGACCTGAACCGATCATATCGAAACCGCCTGTATTACGATATTCGTCGATAATATCAGCAGTCAGTTCCATATATTTGTGATCGATCAGACCACCGGGACCCAGGATAAAGCCATACAGGCGGGAATCCTTGTTTGTAGCCTTCACACCGTCAAAGATACCGGCAATCACATTATGACCACCAGGAGCCTGACCACCGGAAAGGATTACACCTACATTGATAGCAGGCATTTCTTTCTTTTCGTTGCTCTTTTCAAAAGTAACGATCGGCATTCCGTACGTGTTAGGGAATAATTTTTTGATGTCTTCCTGATCGGCTACTGATTCTGTGTATTCACCATCTACGGCTTTTACAGCACCTTTCAATGCAGCGGGTACCTTAGGTTGGTAAGCTGCTCTTGCAATTTGTAATGCGCTCTTTGTCATTTCTTAATCTGATTTATATAGATATTATCTGATTCTTATCTAAAGCGGTGCAAATATAGAAATATTTCTCCAATCATGAAAGATAAGAATAACCGATTAGATCTTTATTCCGCATTTTTCTTCAGCCACTCGAGTCTGCGCATATCGGGCAGGTGCTTTACTTCAAAGTGTTCAAACTTCGCATTGAAGCCGTTCCCGTCGGGGCAGGCAGCCATAAAACCGACCTTCACCGGAATATTATCCTGCAACCAGGCGTTACGCATCATAGTGTATGTTTTATCGTCGAACGAATAGAAAATTTCTACCGCATCCAGGCGTCTGACTGCTTTGATCCAGATATACGGGACAGGCTTATCCAGCGAGATCACACTCCAGTCGCTCGTTTTATGGGTAACGACAGTGCTCAGATTGAATTTACCGTCTACAAATTCGATACCCGCCTTGATATAATTCTCATGGTCGATACGGAGCATTAGTCCGGCCTGGTCGAAACGTGCTTTATACTCGCCTGTCACCTTCACTTTTACTTCAAACTCGCCGCCATAAGTGGCATAATAAAAAGGAGCGTCATCGACCGTAAACCCATAATGGGAGATACGCCAGTAATCGCTTTGCGGAGTGACAAACATGGATAATGCCTTATCATTTATCTCCCACTTTGCCGGTTCATTGAACCATTGCATCTTTTCCAACGTCTGTGCAGACGTCATTTGTATCGACAGGAAAACCAGTGCTCCCAAAATCATTTTCTTCATTACTTTCTTCAATTATAAATTGGTCGGATTATATAAGTCAGTCCTTATTATTGCCTGCTCTAGCTATTTAAGACCACTTGATAAATGTCTCATGCAAAGATATTGAGATTTATTGAAAAACCGCCTAGAAATCTTTCAATATCCCCATCATGGCAGTTCCCCGTTTATACGTCTGACGGAAAACATCCACAAGGAGGCGGACTTCCTGCTCTCCTCCTTTCAGCTTCAGCATTTCTTTCAGTGCTTTTGCCACGTATTCATAATGCGATCGGTCTGTATTCTTTTCGGCATAAACCTGAACATGTGAACTAAAACGCTCCAACAAATCTTCCGGTTCTCCCATATCCACTGCCGGACGGTGAGGATAGAAAACACCTTTCCACTTCCTGACAATAATCCGTATCAAGGCTCTCTGTATTCCGATCAGGAATAAATTGTTGTTTCAAAGCATTCCTGAAATCAACATGATGAACAGCGTATTCCGATAAAAACGACATTAATTGCTTCTTGTCTGCGATAGCAAGTATCTCGTCGATTTCAGCTTTGACTGTCTCAGAAGAAAAGCCACTGCTCTTACTCTCCGTCTCTTCTGCCTGGATAAAATATTTTTCCGTCTTTTTCCTTTCTCTGATCGTTAACAATGTGGCAACCACATGCTTACACATATCTCCTTCATAAGGACAATCACAGATATAATCCATGACCTTATCATCTTCAAGGGTTACTTCCACTGTATAATCCTCAGTACCCAGAACAGTTGCAACCCATTCCTCGGGAGAATCTTCTTCCAGATTTCTCACTGCTCCCTGCCTATAATAAGATATACCGCGCTCCCCCATATCTGAGGAAGCGCATAATTTTCAAAATTCGATAGTGTTATCATGATGCTCGTTTTGCAAGAATACAAAAGTACATGATTCCAGGAAGAAACGGTAATGTTCACGTGCAAAAGATAAAATTATCACCGGAATAGTTTCATTTATCCCTTATATTACTTGCTTTTACCTCGGAGATGTATTATCTTTGGAAGGCAGGTAAGTTGTTGCCGACGTTGTCGGCAAAATAAATGACAGTGTCGGCAAAGTTTTCGACAGTGTCAACAATATTGCCGACAACGTCGACAACAACTTACATAAGCAGAAAAGTAAGATTCGGACGCACCTTGTCAAAGATACATCCGAGGTAATAATAATTATACCAGTATTAAAATTAAACTACCATGGGAAGAATTAAATTCGGAGTATACAAGGCACCAAACACCAGCGGCAAGGAGCAACAGTCTTGTGCCCGCCTTATATCCAAAGGCACGATGCGGATGGAAGATATTTGCGAATACCTCTCGGATTCGTGCTCGCTAACTTCGGCCGATGTGAAAGGGGCGATAGAGGCGCTGACCACCTATATCGGTCGGAACTTATCGAACGGCTATTGTGTGGAACTGGAGGGATTAGGGCACTTCTCCCCTGCCCTCAAGACGTTACAGAAAACGGATGAGAAGGGCAAAACCGTCTTCTTTGCCAGGGCGGACGGAGTAAACTTCCGCTGCGCCAAACGATTGAGGGAACTGGTCAACAAGGACCGCCCACTGAAAATAAAAAGAGAGAATGTCACCTCTAATGAACTGACGGACAGGAAAAATAAGATGCTTAAATTCCTGCAAAACAATCCGTATATCAATCTGACGGATTATGCAGGAATAAACCATTGCAGCCGCTACCGGGCAACTGAAGACATGAAACTGTTTGTAAAAGACGGCATAGTGATCAAGATGGGATACAGGACGCACAGGGTTTATTCGCTGCCACCCAAAGAAGAGGAAGAACAATAAGAGTATCCAGACTACGTGTGAGCATTGGGAAACTTCCGAAAAAAGATATATCTTTGTACTTGATGTAACTTAAAAACAGCAAGGAAGATGAAAAATACAGATTCGGAGCTTAAAAACAAGATAGAATACATTATCGCCGTAATAAGCGAGTTTGCCGCAGCCCATTCGCTCAATACATCGCAGGCTTATCGCTATCTGGAAAGGTTTAAAGGCATTGACTTTGTAAACCGTTTCTACAATGTGGAACATACGCTTTCGTTTGAAGACGTAGTAGAAGACCTTACGGCCTATTGCCACAGGAAAGGAGGGGCGTTGGTATGATACTATATCACGGTTCTAATATTAATATAACAGAAATAGACCTTGGGATATCTAAGGTGGGAAAAGACTTCGGTTGCGGTTTTTACCTTTCGGCGGACAAAGCGCAGGCTCTGGAATTGGCCGAAAGAAAGACCGAGCAGTTAGGAGTAGGTACCCCAACACTAAATACATATAGATTTGATGAGAGTTGCCTTCAGAACTCCAGCTTATCAGTACTGGAGTTTCAGGAATATAGCAAGGAATGGGCTGAGTTTGTATTGATGAACCGCCGTAACCGTACACGTGTGTCATCGCACTGTTATGATATTGTAATCGGTCCCATAGCCAATGATGCGGTGGGTTATCAGATACGCCGCTTTACTTCCGGACTGATAGATATGAATAAATTCCTGGACGAACTGAAATATATGAAAGGTGTGACCATACAGTATTTCTTCGGCACGGAGAGAGCTATTAAGTATCTGACAAAAACAAATACATTATGACCAAAGAGACATTTATGATAGAGGAGATTTCTAAGGAAATCGTCTGGCTGCTGATACAAGAACACCAGATGGATATGGATGAGGCACTCCGCGCACTCTATACTTCAGATACATACGCACGGCTTATCAACCTTAACACGGGACTCTACAGCCAAAGTACGGCTTATGTATATGAGTATCTTGAAAGAGAATTGGCTACAGGAAAAGTAGCCTGATTACCATCTCTTTCCCGTATAGGAAGGAAGGTCATAATAAAGAGGCGTGTGGTATTCCCATATCACACGCCCCAGCCCCTCACCTAAAGGGGAAAAACTCTCTCATCGTTAATTGAAATAATATGTGTATATTGAAAAACCATCTGCTTAGTTGCCGGCAGGCTTTTGGTAAAGCACTGTCTTACCGGGCAATGACAGGGAAGCCGGACAGGCATCTGCCGACACTGCACGTTTGAAGGCTGGCTTGTCACTCATCACAAAATGCAGGGATATACCGGATTTCACGTCATCGTATGTCAGGTAAGATTTGTTGTATTTCTTGCCGTTTACATACATTTCTTTTATATAGACATTCTCCTTCGACCAGTTCTCGGTCGTCATCTTTATCTCTTTGCCGTTGCTCATCGTGATAGATAACGCCTCAACACAAGGGGAACCTACATTATATATATTACTGGAAGGAGCGACTGGATAGAAACCGGCACAGTTGAACATGTACCAGGCCGACATCTGCCCGCAGTCGTCATTACCGCTCAGCGAACCGGGTTCGTTGCCGTAAAAACGGTCTACAATCTCACGTATCCATTTCTGGCATTTCCACGGCTTGCCCAGGTAATTATACAGATAAGCGACATGATGGCAAGGCTCGTTGCCGTGCCAGTAACCCCCGATACGTCCCTGGATATCGTGGGCGCCCGGAATATCGTCCGGCAATTCGACAGTAAAAAGTTCATCCAGCCGTTTCTCGAACAGTTTCTTTCCCACCAGGTTGATATATCCCTGTACGTCGTGCGGAACGGTCCAGGTATACTGCATCGTAAAGCCCTCGGTGATATCTCCCCAGCCATTTACCGAACCCGGTCCCTGATAAGCGATCGGGGCAAACGGGGTGCGCCAGTTACCCTGGCTGTCACGGCCACGCATGTATTTGGTTTCCGGATCAATCAAAGTCTGGTAAGAGAGGGAACGGTTCAGGAAATAGGTATAATCGTCTGTCTTTCCCAAAGTCTGGGCAGCACGGGCAATGCAATAATCGTCGTAGGCATACTCCAAAGTTTTGGAAACCGACTCGGCTTCTTTGTCGAAGGGAACGTAACCGTTACGATCATAATCCGGCAGACAATCGTAATGCTTATTCATTGCGGTTGTCTTCATGGCTTCGTATGCCCGTTCGTAATCAAAACCTTTGACACCTTTAACGATCATATCGGCCAGGACGGATACGGCATGGTAACCGATCATACACCAGGTTTCGTTGCCATAGAACGACCAGATCGGAAGCATTCGCTCCGTGCTCTTATCGTAATGGGCAAGCATGGAATTGGCGATATCGGCGTTCACGTCCTGATGCACCAGGTTAAACCAGGGATGCAGGGCGCGATAGGTGTCCCACAAAGAGAAAGTGGTATAATTCGTAAAGCCTTTGGCCTGTTCGATATTCTTGTCCAGACCTCTGAAACGACCGTCGGCATCCTGGAAGATGAACGGATGCAAAGCGGCATGATAAGCAGACGTATAAAAGGTCTCTTTTGTCTTCCGGTCGGCTGTCACACGGTACTTTTCGAGTTCCTGTTCCCATAAGTCGATACCTTTTTCTTTCAGGCCGTCGAAGGTCATGCCGTCCAGTTCCTGCATATTCAGTTGTGCCCCGGCTGTACTGACTGCCGATACGGAAGTTTTTACAATCACTTCTTCCCCCTCTTCCGTAGCAAAGGAAAGGCAAGCCATCAGGTTCTTTCCCCAGGCTTCGTTCGTGCTTCTGAAACGGGAAGTGTTGTAAATGACCGGCTTCTTATCCTGCATGATGCGGAAATCTTTCAGCTTTTTGGAGAAGACGGCGGTGAAATAGACATGGCGTTCCGGTCCCCAGCCTTTCACCAACTTATAGCCGGTCAAGGTCGAATCGTTCTCCATACGGAGATTCGACCATTCACAGGATTGCCATAAGGTATGATTCAGGTCGATCATAATGAAAGACTTATCCGATTTGGGATAGGTGAAGCGGAACATTCCACTACGCAGTCCGGCCGTCATTTCGGCTTTGACACCATAATCCTGCAACAGGACGGCATAGTAATTGGGAGAAGTCCACTCCTGGTCATGGGTATAGCGTGAACGGTAACCTTCATCGGGATTTTCGCGGGTTCCCGGATCGAGTTTCATTTCGCCGGTACCAGGGATAAACAGGAAATCACCCAGGTCGGGGATGCCTGTTCCGCTCAGGTGCGTCAGACTGAATCCGAGGATGGAAGTATGGTTGTATTTATAACCGGCTGCCGCATCGTAGTATTTGGAGTCTGTATCCGGACTGATCTGGATACCACCGAACGGGATTTGTGCACCGGGATAAACATTCCCGTATCCGTCTGTTCCGACCAAAGGTCTAACGTAGTCGGTCAGTTTCTCGTTTTGGGCCATGCCTGTCAGGGCAAAACAAGACATGGCTAATAATGTATAAACTCGTAGTTTCATATTTTATCAGATATGAGCTATCTTGTCCCCGTGCTTGACACGGGGCCGCAGAAGAACAGGCAGTATCAAAAGATACATATAGGATACGGTTTGTGCTTTTGCGATCCCGTGTCGAGCACGGGAACGGGATAGTTCAAATATTTCTAGTTTTTTATCTCTTTAGAGAATGAATAAGGTGCATCCTTTTCCTCTGTGCCACGGGTTTTGTTGGGGGTGGCGGACATGGTGCAGTTGATCGTCATGCCACGCAACAGGTCTTCGTGGGTCAGGTAGTTGCGGGTGTAATTCTTGCCGTTTACCTTCATGGTCGAGATGTAACGGTTCGCTGCATCATTGTTATTGGCATTGATCACTACCTTCTTGCCGTTTTCCAGATTCAGCGTCACGCTTTTGAATAATGGAGAGCCTAGGATATACTGGTCAGTTCCCGGGCAGACCGGATAGAAGCCGAGTGCAGAGAACACATACCAGGCAGAAGTCTGTCCGTTATCCTCGTCACCGCAATAGCCGTCGGGAGTGGCGAAGTACAGCTTGTCCATCACTTCGCGTACCCAATACTGCGCTTTCCAGGGTTCACCGGAGTAGTTATAGAGATAGATCATATGCTGAATCGGCTGGTTACCATGAGCATAATTACCCATATTCATGATCTGCATTTCGCGTATCTCATGGATTACACCACCATAATAACTGTCATCGAACAAAGGCGGCACATTGAATACGGAATCCATCATTGCGTTGAAACCGGACTTCCCTCCCATCAGGTCGATCAATCCCTGTGGGTCATGGAAGACAGACCAGGTATAATGCCAGCTATTTCCTTCCGTAAAGGCATCCCCCCATTTCAGCGGGTTGAACGGAGACTGGAATGTACCGTCTTCATTACGACCACGCATCAGCTTGGTTTCCTTATCGAACAGGTTCTTATAGTTCATGGCATGTTTGGCAAAAACGGCTATTTCCGATTCCGGTTTACCCAATGCTTTTCCCAGTTTATAGATGGCCCAGTCATCGTAAGCATATTCTAATGTACGGGCGGCACTTTCGTTGATCTTCACATCATAAGGCACGTACCCCAACTTATTATAATAGTCGTAACCCAGACGGCCGGTCGATTTCACCTTCGGATGAACATTGTTCGCTCCGTGTACGACAGCCTCCCAAAGGGTTTCTATATCGTAACCGCGCAAACCTTTCAGATAAGCATCGGCAACAACCGAAGCCGAATTATTTCCTACCATACAGCCACGATGGCCGGGGCTCGCCTATTCCGGCAGGAATCCGCTTTCCTTATACGTATTCACCAAACCTTCCTGCATCTTCACATTCATCGACGGATACACCAGGTTCAGGAACGGGAACAGGCAACGGAAAGTATCCCAGAAACCGGTATCGGTAAACATATAACCCGGCAATACTTCCCCGTTGTACGGACTATAGTGCACGATATTCCCATTGGCATCCACTTCGTAGAAGCTACGCGGGAAAAGGACGGAACGATACAGACAGGAATAGAAAGTACGCAGTTTATCTACATTATCGTCATTCACCCGGATACGTCCCAACACTTCGTTCCAAGTCTTACGACCGGCATCCGCTATTTCATCAAAAGACCGTCCGCCCAACTCTTTCAGGTTCAACTCTGCCTGTTCGGGACTGATAAAAGAAGAAGCGACACGGGCATGAACAACCTCCCCGCGACGGGTTGAGAAACCGATGATGGCACCGGTATGGTTTTCCTGTGCTTCCGTTTCACCTTTGCGGATTTCGCTGTCGCCGACCGTTGCCTTATAAGTAAAAGGCTTATCGAACACGACAACAAAGTAGTTCTTGAAATTCTCGGGAACACCTCCGCTGTTACGGGTGGTATAACCGATGATCTTATTTTCTTCGGGAATAATCTTAATATAAGAGCCACGGTCGAAAGCATCGACAATCACATACGACTTATCCGTTTCGGGAAAAGTAAAACGGAACATGGCGGCACGTTCTGTCGGCGTGATTTCCGTTACCACATCATGATCGGCCAGGTAAACACGGTAATAATTCGGTTTGGCCACTTCCGCCTTATGGGAAAACCAGCTGGCACGCTTATCCTGATCGAACACCACCTTACCGGTTATCGGCATGATGGCAAACTGACCGTAATCGTTTATCCAGGGACTGGGCTGGTGTGTCTGCTTGAAACCCCGTATCTTGTCGGCATCATAGGTATAGGCCCAGCCGTCTCCCATCTTTCCGGTTTGAGGCATCCAGAAATTCATACCCCAAGGCATTGCAATCGCCGGATAGGTATTTCCTGTGGACAAGGATATTTTCGACTGGGAGCCGACCAGGGGATTCACGTAATCCACCAGTTCGGTCTTATCCGCAGCCTTCATCGTGAAAAGACTGCTGCAAAAGGCAATAGCCAAAATAAATAACTTCTTCATGGAATATAGAATAATGATTAGTTAGCAGATAACGAATAGGGTTTGTCGTCCCCGGTAAATACACGCTTCTTATTCGGTGAAGAGGTCATTTCAAAAGTCAGCTCTCCCCCATTCATAATATCTTGTTGCGTGATATAGGCTTTTGTATACGGTTTGCCGTTCAGACGGACAGATTTGACATAGCGGTTCTTATCGCTGACCTTATCCGCCCTGACTTCAAAAGTCTTCCCGTTTTCAAGCGATACCTTCATATAAGGCAGGTAGGGAGCACCCAACACATATTGGTCGGTTCCCGGACAAACGGGATAGAATCCCATAGCCGACAGGATATACCAGGCCGACATCTGGCCGCAATCGTCGTTACCGCACAGGCCGTCGATATTATTACGGTACATCTTGTTCATGATTTCACGCTGCCAGTATTGGGTTTTCCAGGGTTGGGTAGTCCAGACATACAGGAATGGAATATGGTGGCTCGGTTCGTTGCCATGCACATAGCCGCCTAAAAGTCCTTCTTTGGTAACATCTTCTGTTTCGGCAAAGAACTCGTCCGGCAGATGCATCGTGAACAGCGAGTCGAGTTTGGACACGAAAGACTTGTCGCCTCCCATCAATTGAATCATATTGTTTACGTCCTGAGGGACATAGAAAGAATAGTTCAGGGCATTTCCTTCGATAAACCCTTCACCATGCGTACTCAACAGACTGAAGTTTTCTTTCCAGCGTCCGTCCGAATAACGGGGACGGGCGTAACCGATACTTGTGTCGAACACATTGATATAGTTGGCTGCCCGTTTTTTATATTGGTTTGCCACCCGGTCGTTTCCTGCCAGACGGGCGGTATTATAAATCGTCCAGTCATCGTAAGCATATTCCAGCGTTAAGGAACCGGCACTTCCGTTATGATCGAGTGCAACATATCCTTTTTCCATATATTCCTTCGTTCCGTCATAATAAGGAATGGTAGAACTGCTGACCATCGCTTGCAGGACTTCCTCTTTATCCAGCGGCAATCCTTTTGCCACGGCATCCGCCAGTACGGATACGGAATGATAACCGATCATACACCAGTTTTCATTTGCCATATGGCTCCATACCGGCAACGCTTTATGTACGCTTTGTTCGCAGTGTTTCAGCATGGAGCGGGCAATATCGGTATTTACCTGGCGGTTAATGATATTGAATAACGGATGCAAGGCACGGTAAGTATCCCAGACAGAGAAGACCGTATAGTTTGTAAAATCGTCGGCCTTGTGAATATTTCCGTCCAAACCGCGGTACTGCCCGTCGACATCGGTATAGACACACGGATTAATCATGGTATGATACAAAGAGGTATAAAGCATAGCCAGCTGGTCGTTGTTACCTTTTGCCTCTATGCTGGAAAGTTCCTTGTTCCAGGTATCCGAAGCCTTTGCCGCCAATTGGTCGAAGCTGTAACCGGATGCTTCCGCACGAAGATTCTTCAGGGCACCGTCGGTACTCACACCGGAAAGGGCTACCTTGACTTCTAATTCTTTGGAGGTTGCCGGGTCGAAATCGAAATAGGCTACGATCTTCCGTCCGCCGATATCCGGGAAATTCTCTTTCATATTGAATTTGCCGTAACCGCCACGGTAATTCACTTTCGCCTTTTCCTCGCAACCATAATGAATGACAGGTTTGGAGAAAGACATCGCAAAATAGGTGTAATTGGTCCGTGCCCATCCGTTTGTTACGCGATAACCGGTAACCAACATATCATTCTCTACGCGGATATTTGTCCACAGGACTTTTCCGTCGTAATTGTAAATACCATGAATCATATCGAGAATAATACGCTGGTTTCCGCCATCGCCGGAAAAAGTATATTTATGAACTCCCACCCGTTTGGTGGTCGTCAGTTGCGCTTTTACGCCATAATCGGACAACATGACTTCGTAATAGCCGGGACGGGATATTTCTGTGTCGTGTGAGAAACGGGAACGGTAACCGCCGTCCGGATCGGTCGCTGTTCCGGGATTCAGTTTCAGGCTGCCGGTGGCCGGCATGATCAGTATGTCCCCCAGGTCGGAATGACCGGTTCCGCTGAAATGCGTATGACTGAAACCGACGATACTGCTGTCCTTATGCTGGTATCCGGCACAATATTCATAGGAACGGGGTTGATACTTGCCATCGACATTATGCGGGATCGTGTCGGTATCCGGACTTAGCTGCACCAGTCCGAACGGCACGCAAGCACCCGGAAACGTATGCCCCATCCCGTTTGTTCCGATGATCGGATTGACAAAGGATACTTTCTCCTGTGCCCACAGCGTTCCACCTGCCAGTGCAGCAGACAGAAATAAGGCTAAACATCTTACAGATTTCATAGGTATGTAGTATTTATTTATTCTTTTGTCAGAAACGCCTGGTATTCATTCCACATGCTTTCAATACCGGATTCTTCGCCGAAAATACACTTGATCGCCTTGTCGAAACTCCATACATCCAGGTCGCGGACGGTCAGATGGAATTTACGTATGGCATCCGGGTCTTTTGTTTTCAGCCACTGGATAAAGAAACCGGTCGTACGGTAACCATCCATCCAGTTACCACCCGGCTTACGGGTACTCATATCGAAAAACCCGGACTCTGCCCGGACGGCATCCGCCATTCCTTCTATACAGGCCCAAAATTCTTTATTCGTCGAGTATGAACCAATCCCTTTCGGTTCGAACTGGTACGCATGGACCAGCTCATGATATAAGACACCGCGTGTTTCAAAGTCGAGCTTGTAAAGCGATTCGTTCGCCGACTTCTCGATATGGCGGGTACTGTATTCGATATAAATAGCCGGAGGATTCCCGGATTTGGCAGAAACGCCATCATAATCCTTCAATGTATAATGAATGGTCTGAACATCATTCATAGTATCTTTTGCCGTATAGAAAAGTATTTCCGCCACCTTGCGGGCATGGTATTTCAGGTAGGCATCCGGGTCTTGTACAAGGTCTGCATAGATCGCTGCACCTTTTGTTTCCGGAGCCAGTACTTCAAAGTCTACTGCGGGATATCTGAAATCTTCCCAGTCCGTAACCAGGTTCTTTTCGGAAAACAAGACATCGCCGATCACCAGCGTATCACTGCCTGCCGTTTCGGCTTCCAGCATATATTGTTTATAATTGGAAGGATTGGTTATCGGACAAAGGATTTCCTGGTAACGTGAACAGAAGCGCTGGTCTTTCCGTTCGTCTACCACCACCCAGTTCTTTCCGTCGTAGGAGCCTTTCAGTACCCAACTTGCCGGGTCATGTACAGGTGATTCGCCTGATGAATAGATTTTATAACTTTGGATAGGAATACTGTATTGAGGATCAAAAACAATCCGATTCAGTTTCCGGGCTCCTGTATAGTATGTTGTCGGGTCCCCATCCGACAACTCAGGTACATTCACCGAAATATTTTCCCGACATGCTGAAAGCAAAAAACTACCAACTACAATTACAAATATATTAATGCAACACAACTTCATAAAATTAAAACAATAAAGTATTCACTATCCAAAGTATAAAACAACTCCCTGATACACTCCCGCCTCAAATGCCAATCAAGCGAAGTGTTTCTATTCATTGCTCAAATCATTCTGTATTCATATTAAAAAGCATTATCGGGTTTCAAAAATCTGAATGCAATATTACCGGATTGTTCTTTTCCCGCATTACTACTGGAATACCAAAAGAGTGTCACAATATGCACCCGGCACATTATGACACTCTTTTGGCAAATCAGGACACTCACGGGATAATGGTTGAAATCAGTACTTTCCACCGGAAGTTTTACATATTCCTGGCGGAATCGCTTTTATCTCCCCGGAAGTTTTACTTTTTGCTTATTGCGGTACTCGGTAGGCGTCTGATTATATTTGGCAGCAAATTCCCGGTAGAAATAAGACCTGTTCGAAATGCCGACTTTATAGATAATTTCCTGTACGCTCAGATTAGTCGTCACCAATAACTGCGCAGCATAATTAAACCGGTAATCCTTGATAAAATCGGAAGGAGTGAGCGGAGATATCTTCTTGAAACGGCGGTAAAGCGACCGGGTATTCATGCCCATCTTTTCGGCTATCAGCTCCAGGCGCAGGGTTTCCTTATCGAGATTTTCCCGGATAATGGCAGTTACGGCATCCATAAATTCTTTATCTTCCTGATGAATCAGCTGTCCGCCGGATTGTTCGTAGGCGCTCTCCGGTGAATAGTAATAATCTTTCAGTTCTTTTTTGCTCGTCATCAGCCGGTTGACTACGGAGCGGAGCACCACCGCAGAAAACGGCTTGGTCAGGTAGGCATCTGCCCCCAGGTCGAGCCCTTCCGCCTGGTCGTGTTCCGATATTCTGGCAGAAACGACTATCAACGGAATATGGCGGGTAAACTTATCCGATTTCACACGGCTGATCAATTCCATCCCGTCGATCTCCGGCATCATAATATCCGTAATAATCAGGGCCGGCGTTTGTTTTTCCATCAAACGGATCGCCTCTTCCACACCGTAAGCCTCCACTATCGTATAAGCCTCAGATAAAGATTCCTTAATCAACCAGACAATATCCTTATGATCGTCCACCACCAGGACACAGGGTTTATTCTCCGGAGAAACAATTCCCGGCAATCCGGTTTCATCGATGGGAGACGAAAGGACAGGCACCGTTTCCGGTTCCTCATTTTCCGGTTCGGCTTCCTCCTCCTCGGCTTCCAGGTGTGGCAAGCGGACAATAAATTCGGCAAACCGGCCTTCTTCACTTTTCACCTCTATCGTGCCATGCAGGGATTGTACGATACTATGACAGATAAACAATCCCAGTCCGTTCCTCGACGTTGTTTGCGTATAATTGTTTCCCTCCAGGTCGCCCAATATACGGTAACGGTCAAAAATAGTCTTCAGGTCTGTTTCGGATATTCCTTTGCCTGAATTATAGACACGGATTATCAAAGACTCATTTTCCGTAGTAGCCGAAATACGTATTTCTCCGGCTTCATCCGAGTATTTAAAAGCGTTGGAAATCAGATTGACCAATATCTTCTTTAATCCGGTAGGGTCTGTATTCCAGTAAAGCTGATCCGGAAGAGACAACACGAATTTTATCCCATTCTGCTCGGCAATAGGGGTAAATGACTCGTATTGCCTGCGGATAATATCCGGGACAGAGATGCGCCTGATACTGAAATAATTCAGCCCAGCCTCTTCTATCTTACGGAAATCCAGGATTTCCTGAATCAGTTCATTCAAGCTCGCTACGTTATCCCTCAATATGCGGATATACCTTTTCAGTTTGTTGTCGGAAGTATTTTCGGCATAGGTTTGAATATAGTCCCCTACTCCGTTGATTAAAGTCAGCGGGGTACAAAGTTCGTGGGTGATATTGGCAAAGAAGTTCAGTTTGGCTTCGTACAGCTTTTCTTTCTGTTCTTCATGGATTTTACGGGCCACCTGTTGTTGTTTTTCAGCGATACGCCGGTTGATCCAATAAACCAGCACGCCTGCAAAGAGGATGGCCAGAAAAATATAGACCGCTATCGCCCAGGTACTGAGATACCAGGGAGGAAGTATTTTCAACGGTAAAAGATATTCCCGCGCATTAGAATCGTAAACATCGTTTTTATAACGGACTTTCAGGGTATAGTTTCCGTAAGGCAGCTTGGTAAACGATATTTCATTGCTCTTTTGTAATTCCGTCCAGGCCGTATTATAATCTTGCAACAGATAAGAATATTCATAATTGTCACCATGGATATAGTCGGTGGCAACAAATGAAATGGTAAAAGTCGAAACGTCCGGAGGAATTGTTACAGGGCCGGGATTCGCATCCGCATAATCGTAAAGACTGATGGTTTCGTCTCCCATCTTCAACTCAAAGAAATGCAGGTCGGGACTATAGCTTTCCTGCCGGTCGTTTTGCGGGTCGATCCATACCAGCCCATCGACGCCCCCGAAAAACAGACGTCCGGTATAAGGGCATTTCCAGTAAGCGTCGTCGGAAAACTCCGTAACCATCAGTTCCTGGCTCCCATAGTTATGGAAATAGTTATTATGCGGGTTATATTTGGTTAGTCCCTTATTGGAGCTCAACCAGATACATTTATCTTTATCCTCCAATATGCCATGAATCATATCGTTGCTGATGCCGTCACTCCTGTCGTACTGCCAAAATTCACACGTCCCCGCCTGATCGCATTTCATCCGCGTCATGCCGGAACTGGCTCCCAGGTAAAAGGTCGAATCGCTGCTATAACACAGACTAAGGACATCACCGATCGCCTGGTTAGCCGAATTGTTCATCGACATAAAATCATACTGCCTCGTGAGCAGGTCGAAACGTGCCATCCCATATCCTCCGCGGCTTCCCAGATACAGGGTGGATTTTCCGTCATAATACATGGAATAAAATTCGTTACATATCTTTCCGTCCTTTTCCAGCAGGTAAGACTGAAGATACTTAACCGTCAGACCAGATTTATCCCGTTCCAGAACAACCTCGATCAACCCGTCGCCCGTCGTTGCCATCCAAAGCGTCGAATCGTTTATCTCACAGATAGAATGAACATATCTTATCCGGGTATCTATCTTGCTGGGAAGCGTATGGACTTTCTCATCCTCATAAGAATAATAAGAAAGGCCGGGGCCGTCTGTACCAATCCACACCAGGGGATGATACAGGCTTTTGAAAAAGCAATAGACCCGGTTGTTAGACAGGCCGTCTGCCGTTGTATAACGGGCGATCCGGTCTAGCGGGATCTCCCCTTTTGCATAGGAATCATACTCTTTTATACGAACAAAGCCATCCCCTTTCGTTCCGAACCATAGTGTCTTATCTTCATCCGTATAAACGGAACGAACCGGATTGAGCATTACAAAAGGTAAATCTTCCAACGCCAATCCGTCAAAACGTTCATATTTATCGTACAACATTCTGAGTCCCTGCCCATCCGTACCAATCCAGAGTATTTGTTGTTTCTTGTCTTTAAACATACTAAAGACACCGATATTCAGATCGATAGCTTCTTCCGGTTTATCAGGATCAAGCAACAGGCCGTTCCTGAACACCAGATACAGTTTCGACTGAAAAGAGACTACACGGGCTACCTTACCATATTTTTCCATCCATCCGGAAAGATCAGACAAATATGTTTCTTTGTTCCCCTCCGTCCGGTACCGGTACAGTTTTTTATCGGCATCGACATAATAAAGAACGTCCTCTTCATAAAAAGCCTGTTCTATCGGTTTATCATGTATCTTGTTTTCCTTTGTTTTTATCGTTAAAGGCAGTTTCGAATAATCCGGAATGAGTTGCTTCAAAACCCCGTCTGACGAGAGAAGATAAAAACGGCCTTGCTCGCCTACAAATAATAACCTTGCTGTTTCCGGTGTTATGTCCCGCGTATAAATGTCCTGAAAGGAAGCTGTACGGGAAGTATGGCAGGATATAAAATTCTTCCGGCTGACAACCAGGGTATTTTCTAAAGAATCCGTTGCTATAAGAAGACATTCGGGATATTCAGGATATGACTCGGTCACTTTACGGTCTTTCAGCGAAAACCGGTTCAGTCCCATCGAGGTAGACACCCAGAGATACCCGGGACCGCCATCTGAGATTTTATTGATAATGTTACTGCAAAGGGTATTCTTATTATCCGGTTCAAAACGATAGACATAGGTATTTCTCCCGTTGAACAGGTTCAGGCCATCGTAAGTTCCGATCCACATATAACCGCGATCGTCCTGATATATATCGATAATTGCATTATTCGACAGGTCGATATTTGCTTTATGCAGCGAAACCGCCGCCTCCCCGCCTGGTAAAGCACAAAGCAAAAACAAGCAGAGTATCATCAATTTCATACATAAAAGCCGTAGCATTGTCCGTTTGTTATTATTGGTCCGAATCATAGTATTAATATTTGTAGAATAATCTCCCGATAACTGCCGGTAAACCCCGGTATATCGATCAGGCAACAAATATAATCCATCTTTTCGGTAATATTAGAACTTTTTAAGCATAAAGAAATAAACTATAATTAATAAAGCGATAACTTCGCGAATCACAAGGTGATGACATCGTTTTAACACATATAATATATGAAAAAGTATCTTCCATTGGCTGCCTCCGCCCTGCTTCTTGCAGCTTGCAGCGAAAAACCGGGTTACGAAATAACCGGTACAGTTTCAAACGCCGATCTGAACGGAAACTACGTATATCTTTATGAATACGGAAAACCGGACGTTTTACCTTTCGACAGTGCGCTGGTAGAAAACAATGCATTCAAATTCAAAGGTACCCAGAATGAATCGCAAATTACGATCATTCAGTTTTCGCCCGACGTTGTCAAGACTGAACGCGGTATGGCAACTCCGTTCAAGACAACGTTTACACTTGAAAACGGCAAACTCACTATCAACCTGGATACCTTGTCAATCGTAACCGGCACCCCGGCCAACGATGCAGAAAAAGCAATGAAAGATAGTCTCAAGCCTTTCATTGACGAAATGGGAAAACTCGGGGATGAGATCCGTTCCGAAGACAAAGCAATTGCGGCTGCGGCTGAAAAGAAATATGATGAAATCAGCGACAAAATAACCAAAGCCGTATGCAATTATATTCTGGCTCATATGGACCAGAAAATGTCTGCCAAATATTTATACGAAAACCGTTACAACCTGAGTGAAGAGCAGCAGAACGAAATACTGTCGAAAGCCGACTCAACCTTTAAGGCACAGCCGAATATCGACAAAATGATCAGCCACCTGGAAGTTCTGAAAAACGTAGCCGTCGGCAAAAAGTTTACTGATTTCGAAATGGCTGATCCGAAAGGCGAAGTACATCAATTGTCTGAGTTCGTCGGTAACGGTAAAGTTGTCCTTATCGACTTCTGGGCTTCCTGGTGTCCTCCTTGCCGCAAAGAAATGCCGCATCTGGTCGAATTACATAAACAATATAAGAATAAAGGATTCGAAATCGTCGGTATCTCTTTGGACAGCAAACCCGAAGCCTGGGCAAAAGGCGTAAAAGACCTGAATATTACCTGGACACAGCTTTCCGACCTGAAAGGATGGCAGAATGCCGGTGCTGCTTTATATGGTGTCAACAGCATTCCTCATACCGTACTGGTCGATAAAGACGGCACGATCATCGCCAAGAATATCCATGGTGAAGAGATAGATGCCAAACTACAGGAAGCACTTAAAAAATAAAAAAGAACGATATGTCTGCCCAAATCACTCTCGACTGGAAAAAGGATTCGACCTTTGAAACCCAGATGGATGGCCATACGGTAACGATCGACACCAGCAAAGAAGACGGCGGCACCGGTTCCGGTGTCCGCCCGAAAGCCTTGATGCTGGTCGCCCTGGCCGGATGCAGCGGGGTCAATGTGATCTCTCTATTCAAGAAGATGCGAATCGGTTTTGAAAAACTATCTATCGACGTCAAAGCAGAAACAACCGATACCGTGCCGATGCTTTATTCAGCATTCTTCATCACTTTCCACGTAACCGGTAAGGCAGAGGAAAGTACCCGGATTGAAAAAGCAATCCGATTGTCGCAAGAGTACTGCGGTGTTTCGGCAATGATGAAAAAGATAGGACCTGTCACTCACCGCATCTTGCTGAATGGCTCCGAACTGAATATTCAGCCAACCGATAAATAACGAACTTAGCGTCTTGCATGGCTGAATTAAAAATTTTATCTTTGTGCGGTCTTTAAAGAAAGCGATATTACATAGAAATTAGCAAAAAGTTTTATTATCACTTTAATATAATAAATTAGCGATTATGATTTATTCACATGAAGTTCAACACATGTGTGTTGTAAAGAAGGGAGCCAACCATCCTTGTGCTCCGATTCCTGAAGAAGGAAAATGGGTTAGATCTACTCAGATCACTGACATCTCAGGTTTGACTCATGGTGTGGGTTGGTGTGCTCCTCAGCAAGGTGCATGTAAACTGACACTGAACGTAAAGGAAGGAATCATTCAGGAAGCGCTGGTAGAAACTATCGGTTGTTCTGGTATGACTCACTCTGCTGCGATGGCATCAGAAATCCTTCCGGGCAAAACACTTCTGGAAGCATTGAACACTGACCTTGTTTGCGACGCTATCAACACAGCTATGCGCGAATTATTCCTGCAGATTGTTTACGGACGTACACAGTCTGCTTTCTCTGAAGGCGGTCTGCCTGTCGGAGCCGGTCTGGAAGACTTAGGTAAAGGTCTGCGTAGCCAGGTTGGTACCATGTTCGGTACATTAGCCAAAGGTACCCGTTACCTGGAAATGGCTGAAGGTTACTGTACTCGTATGGCATTGGATGCTGACGATCAGGTAATCGGATATGAATTCATCCACCTGGGTAAATTCATGGAAATGGTAAAGAAAGGCATCGATGCTAACGAAGCTCTGGAAAAAGCTAAAGGTTCTTACGGTCGTTTCAAAGAAGCTGTAAAATATATCGATCCTCGTAATGAATAAGAAAACACTGACACGCGTCCTGACCGGGCTGATCATTCTGACTGTTATCGCGACGGTAATCACCTACTTCGTCATGAAGCCGGACCGTCCCTGGATGGCATTCTATATGGCCTGTTGCGGCGGTGTGCTTGTTTTCAACTTTCTAATATCTTTATTCCTGGTAAATAAGAATTTAAAAAAGTAAAAATAATATGGCTTTATTTGAAAGTTATGACCGTCGTATTGATACTATCAACGCGGTTTTAAAAGAATATGGTATCAACGGTATCGAAGATGCAAAAGCTATCTGCGACGCTAAAGGTATCGATCCTTATACAATGTGTAAGGAAACTCAACCTATCTGTTTCGAAAATGCATGTTGGGCTTACGTTGTAGGTGCTGCCATCGCTATCAAGAAAGGTTGCACAAGCGCTGCTGACGCTGCCGAAGCTATCGGTATCGGTCTGCAGGCATTCTGTATCAAAGGTTCTGTTGCTGACGACCGTAAAGTAGGTATCGGCCACGGTAATCTGGGTGCACGTCTGCTTCGCGAAGAAACAAAATGTTTCGCTTTTTTAGCTGGTCACGAATCTTTTGCTGCTGCTGAAGGTGCTATCAAGATCGCTGAAATGGCAAACAAAGTACGTAAAGAACCGCTTCGCGTTATCCTGAACGGTCTGGGTAAAGATGCTGCTATGATCATTTCTCGTATCAACGGCTTTACTTATGTTCAGACTCAGTTCGATTACCTGACAGGCGATTTGAACGTGATCAAAGAATATCCGTATTCAACGGGTCTCCGCTCAAAAGTAAAATGCTACGGTTGCGACGACGTTCGTGAAGGTGTTGCTGTAATGCGTGCAGAAGGTGTTGACGTATCTATCACAGGTAACTCAACTAACCCGACTCGTTTCCAGCACCCGGTAGCTGGTACATACAAGAAAGAATGTATGGAAAACGGTCACAACTATTTCTCTGTTGCTTCAGGTGGTGGTACAGGCCGTACTCTGCACCCGGATAATATGGCTGCCGGTCCTGCTTCTTATGGTATGACAGACACTATGGGCCGTATGCATGGTGACGCTCAGTTCGCTGGTTCTTCATCCGTTCCTGCTCACGTAGAAATGATGGGATTCCTGGGTATGGGTAACAACCCGATGGTAGGTGCTACTGTTGCTGTAGCTGTTGCTATCGAGGAAGCTATGAAGAAGTAATTAGATTATTACTGACATATAAACTCCTGTAATCGTTATGGTTGCAGGAGTTTTTTTGTTTATGTACATGAAACTACAACTGCATATGTAAAATAGGATATTCTTTACCTTCTCCGTCTAAGTTCGACCTTTTATATATGCTAAAACCCATATACTTATAAAAACCGACAGCTTGAATATTTTGCTCATTCACATCGACTTTAGTTACTTGCAAATTACCTATAGCATAAGTAATTAACCTTTTTCCTATTCCTATGCCTCGATAATTATCGTCAACAAATAACATTTCAAGATTTCCTTCTGCAATTCCCATAAATCCGATTAAGATTCCCTCTTGTTCAAATCCGAATAGAGTGACATGCTGAAAATATACCGGAAGTTGTTCCTTATAGTATAGAAAATCTTCCTCTTTAAGAAAATCATGTGTACTCGATACTGCACTTTCCCAAATTTCCATCAAACGTGGATAATCCGTAGCTTTAACTTTTCTAATCATAATTGTAATTGCTATTTAAAGCCGCAAAGTTCGGAACCTATATACTCAAAGCACTGAACCCAAGTTAAAAAATACGTTTACGGATTCTGCTTAGTGCTTGCGGTGTGATACCCAAAAAAGAAGCTATATCTTTTAGTGGTATATAGTTTAATGTAATGCCATATTCTTCAATCATCTGTAGATAATACTGTTCAGGAGAATATTTAATCAAATCGATATTTCTTTCCAAAAGTTTATTCAACAATATAGCATTCAAATCTTCAAATACAGTTTTTACCTTAGGGATAGCAGTATATAGTTCATTTACTTGTTTCTTGCCTATTCGGTAAATAACGCTATCTACAGCTGTTTGCACATTAAATGCAGACCTTGTTTGTAATGTAAAAGATATATTCGACATTGAAAACGTACCCTCTTTACAAAACCAAAAAATTTGTTCTTCCCCTTTATGATTTAAAAGCCAACAACGCAATATTCCATCAAAAACGAAATAACTATACCTTTCTGTTTCTCCTTCTTTAATCAAAAATGTACCTTTACTAACCAATATTCGTTCAAAATATTGGTCAAATAACTTAGATTCCTCCAAATTAAAAGTATTAGTGCTAAAATTAAATTCTTTAAGTAGTTTTTCTAAAAGCATAATCTAAATATAATTCGTAATATACTTACTTATTTGATATATTCACTATTACTTCCGTTCTCCTTATTTGATCTCATATTCAGTGAGATATATTTTCATGAACAAATATACGCAATTAATAACTATCTTCGTCCCCCATTCCTTCCGTTTGTATTTGATCTGTCATTCGTTTTTGACTGACTATTCGTTGGATTTCTATACTGTTCCGTACGGTTACTCGTTCCGCTATTCGACGGACGGGTAACTTCCGAAGGTTTTGTCTGCGGACGATTGGTTTCCGGACGGCTTGGCCTATTCGATTCGGGACGATTCGAGCCGGGTCTGTTGGACTCCGGACGACTTGGTCGATTGGACTCCGGGCGATTCGAACCGGGACGGTTAGGCTTGTTCGGACGGTTCGGGTGATGATGGTCCGGAGGGTAAATATAAATAGGACGGCCATAATCCGGGAATATCATCGGAGGAGCTACCGGTGGAATATAGGTTACATCGTCATACAAATATTCATATCCTGTCAGATAGTTATCCCAGAACTCCAACGCATACACTTCATCACGGGCTGTCCGGTATTCCAGAACCTCCTGCACATAACCATCTTTCTTGTTTACAGCCAATACCCGGTTGGGAGGCCCCATCAGGTTCTCCACCTCGGCAACGGTCATGCCTGTAGTCAACATTCCCAAATCCAGGTATTTATATGCTCCGCAAGCTACCAACAAGAAAGAGGCCAGTATGAACAAACTTATTTTCTTCATAATTACTTAACGATTAAAGACTCCAGATATTCCAGAAACTCTGAATTCATCCAGTTCCCGTCAAACTGTTCGCCATTGACGAAGAAAGTCGGGGTTCCCTGTACATCATTTTCCAATCCGGAATCGTAGTCATCTTTTACTTTCTGATAGAAACGGTCTTTGCCGAAATCCGTTTCAAACTCCGCTGCATTTATTCCCAGCTTCCTGGCATATTCCAACAGGTAATAATCGTCCAAAGCATTCTGATTCTCGAAAAGAAGGTCGTGCATTTCCCAGAACTTCCCATGAGAAGCAGCGATCTCAGTAGCAATAGCTGCGTGCAAAGCGTGGGGATGCAACTCTGTCAACGGGAAATTACGAAAAACAAATTTAACCTTGTCCCCGAGTTTCTTCTGTATGTCCTTTACTATATGATAAGCCTTTTTACAATAAGGACACTGATAATCAGCATACTCTATCAATTCTATCGGCGCATTGACCGGACCTTGAACGTGGTCGTTCTTATTTACTTCCAAATACATAGCTGTTACTATTTGATTTCTAATTAATAACATCACAGACTTTTCTTTTGTTGTTTATATTAGCATTTCATTAACTGAACCGATCCTGTTTTTTTAGCTATCTTCGCATCTATGAAAAGAGGTACAGCTGATTTACCATTACATTACGGGACTGTCCCACCCTGGTTGGCCGAACGAATGAGCCTGCTTGGCGGAGCTATTGCAGAAGCCATCATCATCGAATACGGACGTCCGGCTTTGTTGCAACGCCTGAGTGATCCGTTCTGGTTCCAATCGTTAGGCTGCGTGCTGGGGATGGACTGGCATTCGTCTGGTATTACAACGTCTGTTATGAACGCCCTGAGAAAAGCGATCAATTGCCGTTCGGAAGAACTTGGCGTGTATATTTGCGGAGGGAGAGGTAAATTTTCGAGAGAAACACCTAATCAATTGCTGGAGGTGGCCAACAAAACCGGATTAAACGGGAATGAATTGGTAAGACACAGCAAACTGGCTGCCAAAGTCGATAATACTGCTGTACAGGATGGTTTTCAACTTTACCTGCATACATTTATTGTCACAAAGGAAGGTGACTGGTCTGTCATCCAACAAGGGATGAACCCGAATGAACGTATGGCACGGCGCTACCACTGGCTTTCTTCCTCTTTACGTTCTTTTATGGAGGAACCGCATACGTCTGTCTGCGGAAGAAATCAGGGATTGATCCTCAACCTGACCGATAAACTTGCGGCCCCGACCAAAGAAGGCATCATGGAATTGACAAAGGAATCGCCGGACAAACTAATGCGTGAAGTATCCATCATCCTGCCCAACCATCACGAAGTAAAAGCCGAAGACGTAAACCTCAAACGGCTCGGAGCCGCCCTCATCCTGGCACACGAAACCAATGTATCCGATATGGAATCGTTGCTTTTGCTGGAAGGAGTCGGACCGCGCACGTTGCAATCTCTTACATTGGTCAGCGAAGTAATACACGGAACCCCTTCCCGCTTCTCCGATCCGGCACGTTTCTCTTTTGCCCACGGAGGGAAAGACGGACATCCGTTCCCGGTTCCGACAAGTGTTTATGATGAGACTATCGAAGTCTTTGACAAGGCAATCCGTCAGGCACGGCTTGGAGAAAAGGACAAATCAAATGCCTTAAAGAACCTGTCCAAAATATCCCAGGAGATGGAGAAAAGTTATACTCCGAGTAACTATTTCGACGACTGGGTTCAACATGAACGGGATACGTCTTATAAATATGGTGGTAAAACCGTTTTCGGCAATGCTAAAAAGCCGCAAAAGAAAGAGGATAAAGGTAAAGGCGGGATACAGTTAAGTTTGTGGGATTAGCAATTCAATTATTGACTAAATTTGAATGTGTCTTAAAAACAACTTCATCGAATCTACTGTCATACTATCATTTTAAAGAGTAACACACTAATTATAAAAGCATTACCTTATGATAGTTATTGTTGTTAACTGTCATTTATCTATCATGCAACTATCATAGTCCTATCCGGAAACCCAAGGCAAGCTTCTTATTTTGCTGAAGTATATGACTTATTTTCAAGGAAGTAATTACTTTTGTTGTTTGAGACCCGGGTCTCAAGATTGCCGACACCCGGGTCTGAGCATCGTCAACATCCGGGTGTAAAACAGGATAAAACGGGCATCCTGACAACAATAAATAGGTGTTTTAATGAAATAGGTCTGTATATTCCGGTAAAATATGATAGTTGAATGATAGATAAATGACAGTTAACAATAACAACTATCATAGACTAATACACTAATTATAGGCATATTACATTAGACTATGATAGTATGATAGTTGATTTCAAAAACAATAGATATAATTGCTTTATAGTTCAGTTATTATCAGATTTGAATGTTACTTTTCTCTTGATAGAAAAGTAAGGTCAATTAATTCAACGTCTCACCAACGTATATTTATAGGCTGTCTCTGTACAATCCTGAATAAATAGTGTATCACCTTTGATAGCTAACGGATAAGAAGGACTCGTTTCTAAAAACACATCCATCAGATAGGCTTCGTAGCCCGCTCCCGTATCGGCTTTCCGCCAGTTCAGGTCGCCCGGTTCGTCTTTGCCTTCTTCTGTCCAGACGTATTTATCGCCGTTGAACTGGATGAAAGTATTTTCAAACTCACAAAGCTGAGTGGTATTCTGTCCGTTTACCAACTCCCATTTTCCCTCGACCAACTCTTTGATTTCGGGCAATGACTTATCGAAAAGGGTTGTTTGAACCGTTGTACGAGTCTCCGACTCCTTACTGTCTTTTTGTCCTGACTTACCTTTACAACTACTTGTACCGATCAGACACAAGCCCAAGGCAACCACAATGAAAATACTTTTTACACTATTCATATCCGGATCTTATTTACAATGTTCCTTTATCAGTCTTTCAGCCAACGGGTCACCCAGTTCTTTCGCTTTGTTCAGCGCTTCACAGGCTTCCGCTTTCTTTTCCATACGCACATAACAGATACCTTTCAAACGGTAGCAAGCCGCAAAATCGGGAGCCACTTTCAATGTTTCCTCGATGCTAGCCAATGCGTCGGTATAATTTTTCATGCGGACATATACAGATGCCTCTTCCGCCCGATAATCGGGTACATCAGGACTCAGACGAACCGCTTCCTTGATATCAGCCAAAGCACCTTCCATATCACCGGCACGGAATTTTGCCTGTTCACGGTAGAAATAAAAACTACTGCCGACATCGCCTTTCATTGCCTTATAATACAGGTCATAATCGGCTATCGCTTCCGCATATTGAGACAAACGAAGTTTCCAGTCTATTCGTTCCAAAATATACTGGCCGGCTTCGGAAGTAAGAGGCAGGCCGCATTCGTCTACTGCACCGTCCAGCAAAGCAATCACATCGCCGATATTGAATCCGGGAGTATTTTCTTTCGCCTTGGCTGCCCAGTAAAAAGAGTTAGGCGATGCCAGGTCACTGTTATTCACGACCATATATTCGTTATAAGCCTGGTCGAATTCTTTCAGGTAGAAATGAATATCACCCGCCAACTGATGGTAAACAGGAGCGTCATCCTCTTCGATAGCCTTTTGGATAGTTTGTTGTGCAGCCTGTACACTCCATGCCGGATCGGTCAGCGTGGTATCACCGGCAGACACGCCATAGATCAGTTTCGCTTTATTATAATATACATCCCCTTTCTTATCACTGTATTTGGAAGCTGTTTCAATATCATCCAATGCCAGTTTCAGATAATTAGCCTGTTCGCCCGAAGTAGCTGCCAGCTCGGCACGACGTCCGGCATAATGGTTGGCACGGTTCAGATAACCGTCGGCCGAATTCGGGAAAGTTGCAATAAAATCATTCAGTGTTTCCAGATATGTTTTTGCATCCTGCGTACTTCCTTTCAGGAACAGAGCCACCTGAGCCTGCTCCACATCAACCGGCCAGGCTTTCTTGATACCGATATTATTATAAACGGAGTTCAGGAAATCGGTCGACGAAACGGCGAGGTTGTTCACATAAGAGGCTGAGACAGCATATGATACATCCTTCTTTCCGGAAGCATCGGCCTGTGCCAGTCCGAACACCTCACCTTCGGCATTCAATATCGGTGAATTCACCCGGCCATCTTCCAGCGGAACGGATAATTTATAGTAACTATACGGATCTTTCAGTTTGCTGACTTCCGTAATCGTGCCCTGTTCGAAATCTGCTTTCTTTTCAGTCGAATAAGGTAACAAATAAGCGACAGTGCCTACCGCCAGCGGATCGGCAGCAATCGGGAAAAACTGTACTTTCTTCGGTGTTTCCGCTTTTACCTTGATGACATCATACAATTCATCGGCACCGATCACTCTTGTAACCGGATAAGTTTTTCCTTCCGTATCCGTCACGGTTGCTTTTTCCGCCCCTTTGAATAACTCGTAGGCAGAAAGGACATCTCCCGTTTCAGAGACAAAAATACCGGTACCCGAGGTCAGCTTAGCTCCGTCTTTCCCGTATGTAGTGATTAAAACAACCGCTTTTTTACTTTTGTCCATCCATTTAGGGGCGTTCTTCTGCGCAGTTGCCGGCAATAAGTGGCAACAAATCAAAATTAGTAGTAGTATTCGTTTCATTTCTTTTCTCATGTTATCAGATATGCCGACAAATGTAATACTTTATTATCTTTGTACATATTGTCTGAGTATAAAATTATCCGCTTATGAAACTTAAAATGTTATTTCTTATGTGTCGTTTACCCATACCATTACGGCGACACAAAGGTGGAAGAGATCAAAGAAAAACTGAAAAACAGCAATATAGACGTACACATCAGAGAGATGCAATAATAAATTCCTGTGATCTTCGGCATGATGGGATTTTTACGAGGAAATGAATAAACATTCCTTATCAGTGAATACAAAAGATTAGCTATATTTGTGTTCGCAACAACTAAAAGACATTCGTTATGACACCGATAAATCCATTCAGAAAGCTCCCTATCGGGATACAGGAATTTGAGAAGCTTCGTACAGAAGGTTATCTCTATGTCGATAAAACAGCTTTCGTATATGAACTGGTCTCCACTGGTGCTGCCTATTTTCTGAGCCGTCCGCGACGCTTCGGCAAAAGCTTGCTGCTTTCTACATTCAAAGCGTATTTCGAAGGAAAAAAAGAGTTGTTCAAAGGATTGGCAATCGATAGCCTTGAAACCGAATGGAATGTCCATCCGGTATTACACCTCAGCCTGAATGCAGAGAAGTATGAGTCTGCCGAACATCTGGAAGGCATTCTCGAAGCGCACCTGCAAAAGTGGGAAGAAATGTACGGGACCAATCCCGGAACCTCGACCTTCGCCACTCGTTTTATGGCTGTTCTGGAGAATGCCCGCAAAAAAACAGGGCACGGAGCCGTCGTTCTGATCGATGAATACGATAAGCCTCTATTGCAAACCTATCACGATGAAGCTTTGCAAAATAGTTTTCGTAGCACATTAACGGCCTTTTATACTGTTCTGAAAGATGCTGATCCATATCTGAAATTCGTCTTTATCACCGGTGTTACCAAGTTTGCGCAAGTGGGCGTATTCAGTACGCTGAATCACCTGGACGATATCAGTATCAGCTGGCGTTCAACCTATCTCTGCGGACTGACACGTGAAGAGATAGAGTCGACCTTCGGCCCCGAACTGAATGCTTTGGGAGAGGCTTCCGGCCTGACATATTCAGAAACAATGGCAAAGCTCACCCGGCAATACGACGGTTATCGCTTTATGGAAAAAGCCAAAGAAGGTGTATTCAATCCTTTCAGCGTTTTGAAGACATTCAAGGATCTGGATTTCAAAAACTACTGGTTTGCCACCGGTACCCCCTCCTTCCTGATCTACATGCTTCGTAAAACCAATTACGACCTGCGTGATCTGGATGGAATACAAGTAAGTGCCGCTTCGCTGACCGACTACCGGGTAGACTTTCAGGAACCCGTTCCTGTTATCTATCAAAGCGGTTACTTGACAATAAAGGGGTACGACGAACGGTTCATGCTTTACACCCTCGGTTTTCCGAATGAAGAAGTAAAGTATGGCTTTCTTAATTTCGTGACACCTTTATATACGCCGGTATCATCTGCAAATGCACCGTTTTATATCGGACAGTTCACAAATGAATTATGGGCCGGGCAGACCGAAAGTTTCCTGAATCGCCTGCGTGCTTTTTTTGCTGATTTCCCTTACGAATTGAATACAAAAACAGAACGCCATTACCAAGTGGTATTCTATCTGGTATTTAAGTTAATGGGACAGTTCACACAAGCAGAAGTACAAAGTGCCCAAGGACGTGCCGATGCCGTTGTACAGACACCGGACTATATTTACGTATTCGAATTTAAACTGGACGGTTCAGCCGAAGAGGCACTCCATCAGATAAACAGTAAAGGCTACCTCATTCCTTACACCGCCGATCATCGAAAACTGGTCAAAGTCGGTGTCTCATTCAACCACGAAACACGTAACATAGGCGAATGGATAACGGAAGAATAGAATAAACAAAAGATCAAGACTATACCGGCTACAGCTTCGTCTTCCGTATATTATACCGATACGCCCAACAAGCCAATACGAAATACACCGCACATTGAACCCATAAGGTGACATATTCCGTATGGATCTCTGCCATCGAGGCTCCCATCGAATTTAATTTAACGTAAGCGAGGGTTGCCGGTGCTGCCGGAATCAGGAAATGCGATAACTTCCAGTACCAGGGCATCAGTTCCAACGGATAAGAGACACCGGACAGGAAGATCAACCCGACCGAAAAGAAAGCGATCATCAGCAAAGGGGCATCCGAATCGGTAAAGACAACGGAAGCAGTCAGGCCAAAGAAACTCGTCGCCATCAGGAAAGGAATCAGTAGCATGATTATATTCCATACATTACCGATATCCGGCAAGTCGAATATCAGCGGGATCAATCCCAGCAGGAAAAGCGAAAAGACGGCATACAGCATCATATACACAAATGTCTTTCCGATCACAAGGCGTCCGGCTTGTCCGAAGGTCGGGCGATACACCTGCAACAGTTTGAACTGCCGCTCCTCTCCGCTGACCATCCCGATCACCATCAATAAGGTCTGAAACATGATAACGATCAGCACAGCCGGGATCAGATACGTTCCATATCCTTCCGTATAATTATACAAGGCGGTTCCAGCCACATTGATCGGTTTCGCCACAGATAACTGCGCGGCATCCTGGCTGGGGAGAAATACCACCATTTCAGGCCGGTAGCGGTCGTTCAGCGCTAGCATCGAACCGGCCGACGCTTCCTGCATCGCCAGGTAGTTGAGGAATGCATTGGTCGTTTCATACATGATAAAGACCGACTCGTCACCACGGGAAACCCGGTCGGTAAAGTCGTACGGCAGATATAAAATGCCGGCGGCTTCATCCATTTTCATCAACTCCTGTGCCTGCGGATAATCCTCACCGGTAGCAATCACGTCGACCTGCGGAGTGGCATTCAGCAAACGGATATACTCGCGGCTCAACTCCGTTTTCGAATTATCCACCACAACAACCGGGACATTACGGACCACATCAGGGGCGTACATATAATTATATAGCAGACCGTACATAAATATCCCCCCCATCAGCACCAACACGATGGCGAAACTGCCTGAGATGGTTTTGAACTCATTCAAGATAATGGACGATATATTGTTCAGACCAGCTTTTATGTTATTTGATATTTTCATACTTATGACTTAATATTGCACTTTTTAAATGCGGTACCATCAGAAACGCAACCAATATAAAACAGAACAACGTGCTGAAGTTCCACCAGGTATAGGCAAACCCATAATCGCCGTACAACAGGTTCTGATTGATCTCCACGAAATGACGTACCGGAAACAGGAAAGAAGTATAATAGACCGGCGCATACATGGCCGGAGCCGGAAACGTAACACCCGACAAGGTCGCCCCCAGCGAACCGACCATCGACACGATACTGATAATGATGCTGATTGCCGGAAAAAGGGAGAAAAGGAACACCGCCAGAGCCTGGGATGCGATCACGAACAGGACAGAGGTCAGGTTCAACGGCCAGAATCCACAGGAAAAAGGTATATTCATCAGACCGAACATAACATAATTAGCCAGGATGCTCATCAGGGAAAAGATGATGGTGTAAGGCAATAATTTTCCGAAAAGAGCGGTTACCATATTCATCTTCGCCGTTGCCAGCCAATCGTCACCGGTACGGAACTTTATCTCACTTCCCACCGCATAAACCGTCGTAAGCAAAATCAGCACCTGAAAGAAGATAAAGAAGAACGGATTGCTCAGATAAACGGAATAATCCAGGTCCGGATTGAATAACGGATGATTCTGTGCCCGGATAGGAACCAGGAAGGTCGACACTTCTTTCTGGCTGATTCCCATCGCTGTAGCCTGTACCACGATCGGAGCCATCGAAAAGGTGCGCAACAGACTTTCGAAAGCCCCTCTGACCTCTCCGCCGACACTCAGCAAAGCATAATGATAATAATAGGATAAAGTAGCCTGCCTCCCACCCGTCACGTCTTCCTCAAAACGGTTCGGGATAACCAGATAGCCATATATTTCTTTGGCTTGTGTCGCTTTCCGTGCGGTTTCGGCATCCGCATAATGATGCGTGACACGGAAAGTCGGAACAGCTTCGACCTGGCGGGTCAATTCGCGGGATAAAGCAGACTGGTCCTGATCGACAATACCTACCGGGATATTCTCCATCTGCCCGTTACCGAAGATCGTGGACATAAAGAAGATACAGAACAGCGGCAACACGATGCAAACCCCGAAATAGAGCCTGCGTGAAACCATCCGTTGCAGTTCGCGGCGGAGCACATTGTAAAAAGGACTATGTTGTTTATTATTACTCATAGATCATACCCATTATTGTTTTCCCAGATCAACCAGGACCGACATGCCGGGACGCAGTCCGTCGACCGGCTTTACCGGAAGGGCATGTATCTCGAACGTCCTTAAATCATAACTTCCGGTCTGCTTTGTGGATTTCCAGGTAGCGAAACTACCCAGCGGACTGACATAGTTGATCTTGAACTCAATATCTTTTGCGGCAATAGCCGGCACGTCGGCAAGAAATGTTCCGCCCATCTTAAATAATGGCAGACGGTCTTCACGGACATTCAGCACGACATGTGCATCATCCAGTACCACCAGGTTCATGATCGGCATCCCGGCACCGACCAACTCTCCACGTTTCGGGAAAATAGTCGATATCTGACCTGATTCGGGAGCAACCAGGCGGGCATCCTGTAAAAGGGCTTCTACCTCGTTGACTGTACCCTGGGCGGCTGCCACCAGTGAACGGGCGCTTTCCTTATCTTGTATCCGGGCACCGTCGCGAGCCATCTGGTATTGTTCATAACAAGCGCGTTCGTTAGCCACGGCTGCGTTATAAAGCGCTTCCACTTCATCTTTTCGCTGGGAGGTGACCACGCTATCTTTATAAAGGGCCTGAATACGGTCGTAAGTCGTTTTTGCCAGTTGTAAATCCGATTTTGACTTGTTCCATAATTGAAGGACGGAGGCAACGATTTGTTTACGGGTTCCTTCGTCGATTTTCTGGTGCTGGTACTTGGCAATATCTTCCAGGGCATTTACTTGTTGGTATTTAGCCATTGCTTCCGGACTGTTGATGACGACAAGCGTATCGCCGGCTTTTACATGCTGTCCCTCTTTCACAAGGAACGTATCGATACGCCCAGGGAGTTTTCCGGAGATACGTATTTCGGTAGATTCAATCTGCCCCTGAAGGATAACCGGCTTTTTCTTCAGCAACAGCATCCCTACAGCGGATATGATTATAACGGCGATCAATACCACTATAAAAGAGATCGTCAGATATTTCTTAGTCTTGTCCATAATTATTTGTGTTTTTTGTTAATTCAATTATTGATATAAAGTAGATTAAATTATCTCCGTTACCCCTTCCACCCTGTATTGCTGGAATGCTTCCGGAATGCCACAGATAGAAAGTAAGTTGATCAATGCCACATCATACTGGTAATAAGCCAGCAGGAAAGCGGTCTTTACCTTTGACAACATTACCTCGGCATCGACCACCTCGGTTGAAGTTGCCATTCCCTCCTGGAAGGATTTCTGACGGATACGGACCAGTTCCTCGCTCATTTCCAAAGTTGTATTCAGAGCCTTTACATTGTCGAGGGCATTCTGCAACTGAGTATAATATTTATCTACGCCGACCTTCAGTTCGGTGACCGCTTTGTCCTTTCCTATCGCCAGCGTCTGGCTGGTCAGACGGGCCTGACGTATCTTTTTCTCCCGGTTCAAACCGTTGAAGATATTCCAGGTAAAACCGACACCGATCATCGTGCGGGGCATCAGGTATTTATCCACCCCATTTGAATAAAGCGTCTGTTTTCCGAATAAGGCTATAGTGGGAAGGTATCCGGTACGACCTATCTTCAATTCGTTGCCGGCTATATTTTGCTGTAGTTTCAACTGGTTCACCATATAGTTGTTGACCGGTACCAGTTCTTTGAAATAATCGGCCGAAGGAATATTCTCATTGATGAAAAGGGAAGTTGTCGTGCTGATCTCCTTATCGGCATCCAGATCGATCAGGCTTTTCAGCGCTTGCCCGGCCACTTCCAAATCTTTGCGGGCGGAATCCAGTTCACGCTTAGCCTCATCCATGCTCACCTGGGCAAAAAGACGTTCCGCACGGTTGATCATCCCGTTCTGTTCCAGTTTGAGAGCCTGGTCATAATGGGTTTTCAGGGAATTATACGTAGCTTCTTTCACGGCGACAACACGTTGCCCGAGACGCAAACCGAAATAACATTCAACCAACTTCGATTGCTGGTCGGCATTGACCTGTTCACGGTTTACCTCAGCGATACCGACCATTGTTTTCCCGATCTTACTGGCGAAAATACGTTTACCGCCGGTAAACAGGGGCCAGGTTACATTAGCGTCGATAGAAGTGATATTCTGCGAAATAAGCGGCAGCGTCAACGTGTTCTGACCGATCTTATCCAGGATGGAAGAGATAAACTGATCATCGGGGATGATGGAATGGACAAAGTTTTTGGCCGGGTCGGTGAACTGGTTAAGCGGCTGTTTGACCTCGATAGGATTCGACATATGCACAAAAGCGCCGGCCGCTCCAACCGAAGGATACCAGAATGAGTTCAGTTTCTGATGCTCATTCTTTGCCAGTTCAACCTCCTTCCCTGCCATCCGGATACTACGGTTTCCTTTCTGAAGCAGTTCCAGCGACTGTTCCAGCGTCAGGTCTATCGTCTCTGTCTGGGCAGAAGTAATGGCAGGAAAAAGGAACAGCAAGCCAATACTGAAATGCGTTAAGTTATTAATCATAAATACGTTTAAATTTAGTTTGAGCGAAATTTATGATTAATAACAACACCCTCTCGGGGATTGTTCAGCGGGAATTAACTTCCTTTTTCCGAGGCTTTCTTCAAGTCCGGTAAAAACCAGGTCACCAGTCCGATCAGCGGCATATAGCCACACACATTATAAACCGTCTCAATACCATACTGGTCGGCCAGATTCCCCAGCACAGCCGAAGCGATCCCCGCCACCCCAAAAGCAAAACCAAAGAACAAACCGGAGATCAGTCCTAATTTATAAGGCAATAACTCCTGTGCATATACCAGAATTGCCGGGAAAGCAGACGATAATGTCAGTCCGACGCAAAAACTCAGAACTGCCGTTAGATATAAACTATGTACATGCGGCATTAACAGAGAAAAAGGAGCCGCACCGAGAATGGATGCCCAGATAACATATTTACGTCCTACCTTATCACCGATCGGACCGCCCATCAGAGTTCCCAGGGCAGTCGCTATCAGAAAAAGAAACAGGAACAACTGCGATGACTGAACGCTCACATCGAACTTCTCTATCAGATAGAAAGTATAGTAACTGTTCAGGCTCGCCATATAAATATATTTGGAAAAGATAAGGATCAACAGGATGGATATGGAGAATATCGTTTTCCCCAGCGGCAACGGCATTTCGATATGACGTTTCGAAGTTCCGACATCTTCACGTTTAAACCGCAAAAGCAATCCCTTGTACCAACGTCCTACCGAAGTCATGATCAGGATAGCGACGAAAGCCAGAATAGAGAACAAGGCAATATGGCTCCGTCCGTAAGGTGCCACCAGGATAGCGACCAATAGCGGCCCCAGCGATCCCCCCAGGTTTCCCCCCACCTGAAATAATGACTGAGCCAGTCCTCTTTTGCCTCCCGATGCCAACGACGTCAGCCGCGAAGCCTCCGGATGGAATATCGACGATCCCACTCCAATCAAAGCCACAGAACACAAAACCCAATGTAAAGAGTTTGCAAACGCCAAACTGAGCAAACCGATCAACGTAAAACTCATCCCGATCGGTAACGACCACGGAGAAGGGCGTTTATCGAAGTATAATCCAACAACCGGCTGAAAGACCGATGCCGCCGATTGGTAAACCAGTGTAATCAACCCGATCTGCGCAAAATTCAATGCCAGATCATCTTTAAATAACGGATAAACAGCTGTAATTACAGATTGCAGTGAGTCATTTATACAATGAGATATGCTCAATGCCACTAAAATACGGAAGGTAATCCCACTTGCCGATTCAACCTTATTTTGTCCCATTTGTAAACCTTATTGCCTATTGAGCTGCAAAAGTACATATAAAATAACGGACAAGGAACCATCCTTTCATTATAATCAGGTAAAACGGATGATCCAAAGTGTTAAAAACAGACAGAGTTCAATTATAAAAATTCCTCAATTAACATTTATAATTATTGCAATATACAGACAACTCGCTTTGATTCATAAAGCGACACCTGCATTAACACAGGGCTTTAACAAAACTTTTCTTTCAGTTCTTTTTGATTCTTTACGTAAATTGCCGTGAGCCAAATAGACTTATAGTTGTTTTATCGTTGAACAACTAAACAAAAAGCATGAATAATGAGATTTAAACTTTAGAGCTGCGCCGGAGATGAAAGGTAATCTTGTATCCATCTCTCCCGAAACCTACGCCAATTCCCCCTATCTCCCTTATCGCCCTGATGTAAGAGATCGTTCACTCCGGAGCAGTATCTAAGTTTAATTTAAAAATCTTCCTCTTCTTCCCCTCCCGGAACATGTAAAATAAAAGTAGTAGCCCCCATAGTCACGATAGCTCCTTCACCGATCCGTACCTGTTCTTTTTTTCCCAGCAGTACACTGCGGAGGAATGTGCCGGTCATACTCTGGTTATCGCGCAAGGTATAAACGAATTTACCATCCCTGTCCTGTTTCACATTAATAATACAATGTTTGCGTCCCACACTCGGGTCACTGGTAATAATAGGAACATCCACACCTTCCGTATCCTTATTCCTTCGTCCTATCATATTATCCCCCATCACAAGCGGCAATTCCTGTTTAAAGCCAAAAGTATTCTCGATCACAGTGATATAACCACAGGAAAAATCGGGTTCCTTCACTTCTTTTTCCTGTCCGGACTCCGTACGCACAGTCTTTCTACCCAGTTTTATCTTAAACTGGGAACCACACTGAGGACATACAAAAGCCAGGATTTTCCCATCGGGATACTTTGTTTCATCGAATGATAACTGATTATCACATTTGGGGCAGAATATTCTTTTCATATCTTTATTTGAAGCATTTAGGTTTTAAGAAGTACAAAGATAAGTCTTTTTCCACGGAAATAAAGACCGATACGTCTATAAAACAGAAAAGCCATCCATCACGGACAGCCAATCTTCATTGTTAACCTTAAATCTAATACCATGAAAAACACAGTGCAAATATAGAGGTTTTATGTTATTCAGCATAATATTCACCTCAAAAACACCATTCATTTAATACAGTTTAACAAAAACATGCTACACAACACATTTCTACAGCATATTCACACTATAAAATTTCATTATCCATACAGATAACATTCTTTACTATCAGAGTATCGCAGAAATTTTACGTACTTCTGCCAGCCGCTCCATAAATGTCTTGTCTTTGCGGGTAGCTTGCATTATCTCCTAAAGAGACCTTTCAAAATAAAATTCCCCGAACCAAGAAAATCTCGATCCTCTGTCCCCTCCACCTTCACTTCCTCCTCCGGAAGGAGCTTTGGTTTCGTTGGTACTGTCTTTGTCATTAAAGTCCATTCTTTAATAGCGACTTTTGAGTCGGGCTACTTTTCACCCATACTCAGCAATACAGGAGGCTTTGTCGTTTACTTTATAGAAGCATTTTAAACAGGAACCTTATAAAGGCAAAAAAGGCCATCCATCACGGACAGCCAATCTTCATTGTTAACCTTAAATCTAATACCATGAAAAACACAGTGCAAATATAGAGACTTTATGTTATGTAGCATAATATTTCGCTTGGAAATCTCATTTATTTAATATGATTTAACAAATACATGCTATAAAACATCTTTTTAGAGCAGTTTTGCCCATCCTATCCCTATTTCATTCTTGCATCGGCTCCCCACATCAGCTTCTCACGGAGAGTCTGATAAAAGGTATGATTATATCTTTTTATTACTTTCGTCGTATAGTCTGCTTTCGTCACTGTCAGCTGGATACCTGCCGGAAAGACTTCCGAACGGCCGTCGAGAGAGATCAGAAAGGATTTATTCCGGCTTTCCACTCCCAATGTGATCGTATAGGTGTCCGGTATGATCAGCGGGCGCACATTCAGGGAATGAGGTGCAACCGGACTTAATACGATATTCTTACTTTGCGGGATGATGATCGGTCCGTTTACGCTCATGGAATAAGCGGTAGAACCTGTCGGTGTTGCGATCAGCAGACCATCCGCCTGATAAGAAGCCAGGTATTCATCATTCAAAGAAGTGTGAATCGTGATCATGGAAGAAGTATCGCGTTTCAGGATAGCGATCTCATTCAAGGCATAGTTATACCCCTGAAAGGCCCGTTCTTCGGTATGAAGCCGCAACAGGGTACGCTCTTCTATCTTATAATAGTTCTTGAACAGTTCCTCCAACGTGTCTTCTATATCATTACCTCCGACATCGGCCAGAAAACCAAGACGCCCGGTATTAATTCCGAGAATAGGAATATCCTGCCGGTTCACACGGGCAGCCGTACGCAGGAACGTTCCGTCTCCACCCACACTCAGGGCGACATCGAGATCAAAATTATCATCGGTCAGCAGTCCTGCCACCGGAGGTTCATAATTGAGTATATCAGTAAGAAAATTATAGAAACGTACATCTACGTAGATCTCCGCTTCCTGGGATATCAGTTTTTCAAACAAACGTTTTATCTGGCTCTGTTTTTCTACCTGATATTTACTACCAAATATGCCAACTCTCATAACTTTCAATCAATTAGATATTCATATAATGCAACAATTCGTTCATCCGCTGCTGCAACAGATCATCTACCATCCCTTTTTCCATGAAATAATAAAGGACAGTATAGTTAAAGCGCTCGAAACTGCGGATCACCGGTGAGGCATCCTCCAGGTCTATCTTTATAATAAGATGTAAGCGTCCGGTATCCTTATCCGTGTATGAAAGCAGGTTCAGGACGTGCGCATTGTTCGACTCGACCAGCCGGGCTATATCCGTCAGCGAATAATCCTGCGGCATCACCTCCAGGACGAACACGCTGCCCAAAGTCTCGGCATTACACAATTCCGAAAGGATATCGATCAGCTTATCCCGCGTAATCGCCCCCTGGTATTCCCCTTCCGGAGTAACAACCGGAAGCAGGCTCAACTGATAGCGGGCAATCAATGCCAGCGCCTCGTGAATATGTGTATTTTCCATTACACTGGGAGCAAACAGAACCGGTTCGCCAATCGTTGCCGCAGGATCAGGCATAGCCAGAAGATCCTTTTCCGAGATCAGGCAACGATATATCCCTTCGCTCAATAACGGTAGATGTTTTAACTTAAAATCATCCATTAGCGCTAAAGCATATTCCCCTGTGTCAAAACTTTTTAACACAGGAAGTTCCTTCGTTATGAAATCTTTCACCAACATTATTCTGTTAATTCCCTTAATTCTGCTAAATTTGCCGATACTTTTGTGCAAATGTAATGAAAGAAAAAAGATATAACGATATACGATGACAAATTTAAGTGTAAACATTAACAAGGTAGCAACCATTCGTAACGCACGCGGTGGTAATATGCCTGACATTTTAAAAGTCGCCCAGGATTGCGAAAATTTCGGCGCACAAGGAATTACAGTTCATCCCCGTCCGGATGAAAGACATATCAAATACAGTGATGTGTATGGATTGAAACCTCTGATCAGGACAGAATTTAACATTGAAGGATATCCCTGTAACAATTTTATAGACCTGGTTCTGAAGGTTAAGCCGACACAGGTCACACTCGTACCGGATGCTCCCGATGCCATCACTTCGAATGCCGGATGGGATGTGAAAACACATTTCGACCAGTTGAGTGAATTAGTGGATACGTTCACTGCACAGGGGATCCGTACCTCTATATTTGTAGGAACAGACCTTGCCAATATCGAACTGGCTGCAAAAACAGGAACAGACCGTATCGAACTTTACACAGAACCCTATGCAACCAATTATCCGGTTAACAAGGAAGAGGCTGTCACACCGTTCGTTGCCGCCGCCCAACTGGCTAAGAACCTGGGCATGGGTGTCAATGCGGGTCACGACCTGAGTCTGGAAAACCTGGCCTGGTTCAGTCAGAATATCCCCTGGCTGGAAGAAGTATCCATCGGCCATGCCCTGATCTGCGATGCTTTATATCACGGATTACAGGAAACAATCTCCCTATACAAAGCGTGTTTACAACAGAAATAACGAATTAATATTAACGAATAAGTATACAAACCTATGAGTATTTTACTTTCCCTACAGGCAGTAGGGGCACAGACAGCAGAGCAGATGCCGGATCTGACGGCAGTAACAGTCCCCACTGAAGCAGAGATCAATGTGATAGACCTTGCATTCAAAGGAGGGTGGATCATGGTTGTACTATTGCTGTTATCACTAATGGCAGGTTATATCTTTATCCAGCGTTTACTGGTTATCCGTCGCGCCGGTAAAGAAGACCAGAATTTCATGAACCGTATCAAAGACTATATCCACGAAGGAAAAGTAGACTCGGCCCTCAACCTATGCCGCAGCACCAACACTCCTTCCGCCCGTATGATCGAAAAGGGTATCACCCGCCTGGGCCGTCCGATGAACGACGTGCTTGTGGCTATCGAGAACGTAGGTAACCTGGAAATTGCAAAACTTGAAAAAGGATTCCCGCTGATCGCAACGACAGCCGCCGGAGCCCCCATGCTCGGTTTCCTCGGAACAGTAACCGGTATGGTACGTGCCTTCTTCGATATGGCTAATGCCGGAACAAACGTAGACGTATCCCTGCTTTCAGGCGGTATCTACGAAGCTCTTGTAACAACCGTAGGCGGTCTGGTTGTCGGTATCATCACTTTGTTTGCTTACAACTACCTCGTATCGCAGGTGGATAACGTGGTGAACAAAATGGAAGCCCGCACCATGGAATTTATGGACTTATTGAACGAACCGGCTAATTAACAAAGCGAATGGCACTAAAACGAAGAACAAAAGTAAACGAAGCCTTCAGCATGGCCTCTATGACCGACGTCATATTCCTGCTGTTGATCTTCTTTATGGTCACCTCTACGGTAGTCATTCCGAATGCCATCAAGGTAACATTGCCGCAAGCCAAGAAGCAGACGGCAGCCAAACCGCTTACGCGGGTTACCATCGATGCCAACCTGAATTACTACGTAGCCTTCGGTAACCAGCGGGAAACGCAGGTCACGTTTGACGAGATCACCCCGTTCCTGCAAGACAGTTATGCAAAAGAGCCCGAAATGTTCGTCGCCCTTTATGCTGACGAAACAGTTCCTTATAAAGAAATCGTAAAGATCCTGAACATAGCGAACGAAAACAAATTCAAGATGGTGCTCGCCACCCGTGCGCAGAAATAACAGATATGAAATTCAACAAAGATGACATATACAGTATAGCCGGTTCAGTCGCTTTCCACCTGGCGATCTTTCTGATCCTGTTGTTCACGGTACTACGGACGGAGATTCCGGAAGAAGACGGGGGCGTCCTTGTCAATTTCGGAAACGTCAATTCCGCAGCCGGTACCTTCGAACCCAAATATACGGGACAGGAACTGCCACAGGAAACGACCACGCCTCCCCCTCCACCTACTCCGCCGGTAGAGACACCGAAGGAGGAAGTCATTACGCAGGACATCGAAGAAAGTGTTGCCATGGCTGATGCCAAGAAGAAGGAAGAGCAAAAAAAGAAAGAAGAAGAGCGTAAACGGAAAGAGGAAGAAGACCGTCGCAAACGTGAAGAGGCTGAAAAGAAACGTCTGGAAGAAGAACGTCGCAAGAAGGAACAGGCCATCAGTAACCGCGTTGCCGGAGCATTCGGTATCGGTGGTGCAGAAGGTAACAGCCAAGGCGATGCAGAAACCGGAACAGGTAACCAGGGTAGTCCGTTCGGCAACTCCGACCACGGAGCAAACGAAGGCGTAGGCGGTTACGGTTCGTTCAACCTGAACGGTCGTTCCATCGGAGCCGGAGGCCTGCCCCGTCCTGCTTACACCATCCAGGAAGAAGGCAAGATCGTGATCAACATCACGGTAGACCCGAAAGGGAATGTGATATTTGCAGAAATAGGAAGAGGTACCAACATCGACAACGCCTCCATGCGTAAAAGCGCACTGGATGCCGCCAAACGTGCTAAGTTCAATAGCATCAGCGGGGCGAACAACCAGAGCGGTACGATCACCTATGTGTATAAACTAAAATAATAAACTATTAATGATGATGCATGAAAGCAATAGCTCATAATGCATCATCATTTTTATTAAACAACAAATGATTAAGCACTTACTAAACATAGAATATAACACATCAGAAGAAACTGTTAAACAAAGGTTCGAACTCATAGCAAAACAGCTGTTTAATCAATACGAAATAATAAAAGGAGAAAAAACATACGACTTTCTTGAAATTGAATTCTACTTCTACAGCAATAATCATCCAGATACCACAACATATAAACGTAATATGCCTGCCGGACAATGGCATACGCACCTAAGTGGTGTAGACATTACTTTCGAAAGCAATGATGATTATTATGGAGGTGTCTTGATTAGAAGTATCATTGATCACGAAAATAAAGTCATAAATGGTCCTTTATGTACTCTTATTGAACTTTTTGATAATATAGATATAGAAGGAGGCTGTATGAATATCCCTCTGATAAGAAAAAAGACAAATAGTTATACAATCCACATCGAAAGCACGACACGCTTCGGTATTAATTCGGGAATATATAAAGGCTCTAAGTACCGCTATTATAATACATCCAAAGATATTAAATGGAAGTCCAGTTATACCGCAAATCCTACTCGTAAATAAACAAACCTAGTAAATCGAACTACTATGCTCAACAAATTTATCACACTAAGTATTTGTATTATAACTCTTAATTCATGCTCTTTTTCTTCACAGAAAACAAAAGATAAGTTAGAAGGGAAATATATATTGATAGAGGGGAAATCTATTTATAACTCTTTCAGTTTCAAAGGTCAATCTACTATTGTCATAGAATCTTTTGGAATGGAGTTTGTTACCAGCTACGTAAAAGACGAAGACTACCTTCGAATAGAAGCTGAGCCAAGTCATCTTTTACTTAAAATACAATCTAAAGATACTATTGTCGGAGAAGGATTTGCATCTGGAATCTATATTAAAGAATCTTTATGGAAAAAAAGTCAAGCAGCTAAAACTAGCGATATAAAACAAGACACTATAGCATCTGTTCCTAATACTAAAGGAACAGATAAACAGTCAAAGAAGAAGACTGTTGCGCAAAGTTTTGAAGAAAGTATGATTCTTGCCCAGAAGAAAGAAGAACAACAAAAGAAAAAGGAAAAGCGTCGCAAACGCGAAGAGGCTGAAAAGAAACGTCTGGAAGAAGAGCATCGCAAGAAAGAGCAAGCCATCAACAACCGCGTTGCCGGAGCATTCGGTATTGGTGGCGCTGAAGGCAACCGCCAGGGCGATGCAGAAACCGGAACAGATAACCAGGGAAGCCCGTTCGGTAACTCTGATCACCACGGAGCCAACGGAGGCGTAGGCGGCTACGGTTCATTCAACCTAAACGGCCGTTCCATCGGAGCCGGAGGTTTGCCCCGCCCTGCCTACAAAATCCAGGAAGAAGGAAAAATCATTGTTAAAATAACAGTCGATCCAAAGGGGAATGTTATATTTGCAGAAATAGGAAATGGTACCAACATCGACAACGCTTCCATGCGTAAAAGTGCGTTGGATGCTGCCAAACGTACGAAGTTCAACAGCATCAACGGGGCTAACAACCAGAGTGGTACGATTACCTATGTGTATAAACTAAAATAATAAACTATTAATGATGATGCACAGAAGCAATAGCTTATGATGCATCATCATTTTACGACATAGATATTGCCTTCCTTTTGTTTTATACTAGGGCAACCGCACCAAACTTTCTCATAACTTGGTAAAAGTGCTATCTTCTCCGTATTTGCATTTATGAAAACATCTACAACTACATCCTGTATACTTTATAAATAAATGGATTAGAGAATAGTTGCAGACAAAAAAACTATCTACAACTCCCCTTCGGTATCTACCACTATATGTCTATTTTTCCTATTTTCAACTTATGCCCGATACGTTTCTTGACTGGTGTCTGCCGTGAATCCCACACGTATCGATTTATGTCAAACAGGCAATCGATGGGCAAGGGATAGGGAACAAATAAAAAGTTTCCATAGGGAGAAATAAAAGTTTTATGCCTGAAAAAACTTTTGTTTTCTCATACGAAAACTTTTATTTTTAGCTGAATAAACGAAAGTTTTCATAGCAAAAAACAAACTACAGCCAGGACTGATGACGCAGCCGGCAAGTAGGAAACAATTATATTTCGTGGTTAAAAAGCAAGAAACAGTGGTAGATACAAGGGGAATAGTGGTAGATGTTTTTTATCTACAACCACCCGCTCATAGCTTTATTTATAAGAGATACAAGGATTAGTAGTAGATATTATATATCATTTCAATTATTACAAATCCATTCACAGATATTCTTATTTACCGATGTAGTAATTATACAATCTTATTTTTTATTTTCAGTAAATAGAACTATATTTGCAATAAACAAAGTGCTACTCTAAAGACAGTAAGTACATACGGACATTACGACGATAAATAATGTAATAAAAAGTAATATGAAGACAGCAATTGTATTCTTAGCCAACGGCTTCGAAGAGATGGAAGCCCTGGGTACAATCGATATCCTGCGCCGCGGAGGTATTGAAGTGACAACTGTTTCCATCACAGCCGATCCTGTTGTAATGGGGGCTCATAACGTGCCGGTTACAGCTGATACAACTTTGGAAAAAGTGACTCTGGCTGATGCCGATGCACTGATCCTTCCCGGAGGTATGCCCGGTGCTGCCAATCTGAATAGTTCAGAACCGGTAAAAGAAGCATTACTGCAACAATATCGCGACGGTAAGATCGTAGCTGCCATCTGCGCTGCTCCGATGGTACTGGGCGGACTGGGATTGTTGAAAGGCCGTAACGCCACTTGTTATCCAGGTTTCGAACCGAAGCTGATCGGCGCGAATGTAACAGGCGAAGCAGTAGAAGTATCCGACAATGTAATAACCGGTAAAGGGCCGGGGCTGGTAATAAACTTCGGTCTTGCTTTGGTGGCTGCCATCAAGAGCCAGGCTGTAGCAGAAGAAGTTGCCGCAGGCCTGTTGGTTTAATCATCTGAAATAATATTTAAGAGCCGTGATATTACCTGATAATATCACGGCTTTTTTGTATGTTTGCAGCCGTTTTAGCAAAAAGAAAAAGAGATGAACAACATAAAAGGATTTGCCTACGGTATTTTAACTTCTGCAACATTCGGTTTGATTCCGTTATTCACCCTGCCGCTAATGGCAAAAGGGATGCAGTTCGATTCGATCCTTTTCTACCGTTTTCTTTTCGCTGCTATTGCCCTTACGGGCATCATGACTTACAAGAAAGAGTCTTTTCGCATAGAAAAAAAGGAGATACCTGTATTAATCCTGCTGGGGTTCTTTTACACGGCTTCGGCCATGTTTCTTTTCTGGGGATACAACTTTATGTCCGCTGGGATCGCCACTACGTTACATTTCACTTATCCGATATTCGTTACACTTATCATGTTATTGTTCTTCCGCGAAAAAACATCGTGGGTAACGTTGTTGGCTATTGGGTTGGCAATCTGCGGGGTTGCTCGTCTGTCGATCAATGAAGGAGAGATGAAGCTAAGTGTGTTGGGCGTATTTATCGTACTCCTGTCTGCTGTCGGATATGCGCTTTATATTACTACCGTCAACAAATCGAGAGTGCATACGATGACAGGCAGAAAACTGACATTCTATGTATTCATTGTCAGCACCATCCTGTTTTCCATTAAGGCAAGCACCAACGAAGGGATACAGCCGATCCCCGACACGATGTCGCTAGTCAACCTGATACTTCTGGCTATTGTCCCGACAGTCATTTCAAATATCACCCTGGTACTGGCCGTCCATAATATCGGTGGTACGCTGACTGCCGTATTGGGAGCTATGGAGCCCGTTACCGCCGTCTTCGTAGGTGTACTCGTCTTCGGCGAACCGTTCACATTCAATCTGGCCATCGGCATCCTCCTTATTATCATCGCCGTCACCATGATCATCCTCTCCAAAAGCATACAAAAAGCCCTATGGGGACTCCGCAGGGCTTTGTTTCATTTATAAGAATTATTCGAATGGGATTTCTTTCAGAATTTTTTTTAACTCATCTATCTCTTTATCTGAAATATTACCTCGTTCACTTTTATCATAGATATAAAGTAATGTTATTACTCCTTTTTCCAAACTGAGAATAGCAGTAATATCAGTTATTATTCGGGCACCTCCACTTTTTCCTTTATTTTTACTACTAATAGCTACGCGAACTTTATGAATACCATCTCCCAGATCAGTTCTCATCTCAATCATCCTCTTCGTCCCTTTCTTCCATAAGTTCTTTCAATAGTTCTTCGGCTGGTCTTGATTGACTTCTTCCGGCTTTTACCTCTTTCATTTCCAGGAATGCCTCTTTTAAGCCAGTCATAATGTACTCTTTACTATCTGGTTCCGGTTCTACTACAACTTCTTCTCTGAGATTCAATATATCTCTAAGTCGTTGTTTCACTTTATCAAATACCAATTTACTATCAATATTTACTATAGCCCGTATTAAACGAGCTTTATCTGCCTCCAGTTGCAAAGAAGACATACTTTGATATTCTGCCATTGGTTCCGATACTATATTTTTCGGTCCTTCTTTCGGAAGATCATATGGTTTGGTTTCTTTCATGATGATATTGTTTTTGTATGCTGCCAAAGATAATGAAAAGATATGACATCCATCATATTCTACGAATTAATCACCAGTTTTTTGCCGACTTTGAATTTGAGGCTTATGCGGAGAGCAATTAGACAAGTCGCCGATATGGGGATTAGCAGTGTTTCCGCTATAATCCTGTCGTTAACGAGATTAACAGAAGCGATAACAGCAGGGTGAAGAGAAAGACATTGCGGGCGGTATGGCCCAGGGTCTTATTGAGTTCGCGTCCTTCAAAACGGTAAAGTTGCCGCCAGGTCGCATAAAAGAGGGCAAAAAAGGCGGCGAAAAGGAACTGTATCCACCAAGGTGCGTCCAGCATCAGAGGCATAGCCAGTAAAAGCGCCATGACCCCGTTCAACAGGTAGAATATCCGGCCAAAACTGCGCCCGAAAAGGACGATGGTGGTCCGCTTATGCGATGCCTTGTCCTGCACATAATCACGATAATTGTTCACGACAAGGATATTTGTGGAAAGCAATCCGACCGATACGGACAGCAGAAATGATAACAGGGAAAAGGACAGTGCCTGTACATAATAGGTGAAGCATACCGGGATGATCCCGTAAAACAGCACCACGCAGACATCGCCCAGACCGTTATAGGCCAGCGGAAAAGGTCCGGCGGAGTATGCCAGCACACAAAGGGCGATGGCAATACCGACGGGTATCAACTCCCACCCGGCATAAAACAGCAGCATACATCCGCAGAAACACGACAAGCCCAAGGTGAGAAAAGTGGCTTTCAGCATGGCTTTCGGAGTGATCCATCCCTGAGCGACGGCACGCTCGGGCCCTAAGCGGTCTTCCCGGTCGGCTCCCTTTTTAAAATCAAAATAATCGTTGGCAAAGTTACTGGCTATCTGTGCCAGCAAAGCTACTCCAAAACACAAAAGGGCCGGTACGAACCGGAATACTCCCTCGCACCAGGCTAAAACACATGCCAGCAGCACAGGACTTAACGATGCCGGCAGCGTTTTCGGGCGCGCGGCCTCCACCCATGATTTAAAAAGGCTCTTCTCTCTTTCCATCTTTCCTCGTTCACTTTTAACGGACAAAAGTATAAACAAAAACCACAATGATTTGTTTTTTTAATAGGAATTCGTATATCTTTGCAGCATGAAAAATTTTCTGTTCATATTGACTCTGCTTTTCGGCATGTTGCTTTTTTCTCCCCAGGAGGAGGTTGAAAGCGACAACATCGCTGTGGCTCAAAAAGAGGCAGTCATGAAGGAAAAAGGTTCTGCGGATGTACAATATTACCTGAACGTATTAAGTACCGACCTGAAAGAAAGCAAAGGTCTGACTGCACGCAGAACGGTTCAATCGACTAATAATACATTTCATTTGCGCACGCTGAAAATAGCGGAAAAAGTACTTCAGGATATCCGCCTGAAGGAGATGAATGCACAACGGAAAGTGCTGGAAAATGTATCAGAATGTCAAACCATAAATCTGTCTACCCTTCTTTGCCGCATGGGGGAACATGTGTTTGCTCTGCGGAAACTCATTATTTAGTAATTGATAATTACTTTTGGCTTGATCCAAAAGTAATCAAAAGATCAAGGCTACACCGGCTTCGCTGAGGCCTTGTCAAGAACGCCATGCGTTCTCTTCGGATTGCCGACACTGCCTGTCACATTGATAAGTAAGGCTTCGAAACAATCCGGTCATTAATTATTAATTACTAAAAATGAAATATTATGTCTACTAAAAAATCAAATAAAACACGTATTTATGTTTCTGTTATTATAACTGTTGTTGGTTGCGTACTAGCTTGTAGTTCTATCATTCCTAACGATTACCTGAAGTTATTGGTGGTAATGGGTGCTCTGGGATATGGATTATATGGCATCATGAAAGGTTTGAGTAATACCGGCTCTGCTGAAGAAACTGCTATCGAAGAAAAAGAATAAGCATGTTTGAACAAAAGTAACCATTAAAAAGTTTAATAAAATGAAGATAAATAAAGATTTGGTAGATGCCGTCATGATGGTATCGTTTATCATTTTGGTGTTGATCGGTACAACCGATTTTGAAAACGCTATCACAAAAGATGTAACAATGGGAGCATTAGGGCTGGTAACAGTCGCCATGGTCATACTCCGTGGCATACAACTGAGACAGGCAGCCAAAGAGCCTAAGGAAGAATACGAATATTAAATCACTAATACGAATATTCCTAACAACCCTAACTGAAATGTCTAGTTGCTTCCTGCTGTTATTCCGGAGCGATCCGGGGTTATCCGAGGTGCGTTTTTCTGCCTAAAAAATAACTTGCTGTTTACTTGGTTACGGTGGCAACATCCACCGGACAACAGGAAGCCGGACATTGTAATAAAAAGATTAGTAAATTTGCGACCATGATAACAAGCGTAACATTATTAGTTCTTTCGCTGTTTGCTCTCTACATCGGAGCAGGCTGGCTGGTAAAGGGTAGTACGGAGATAGCCCTGAAAGCAAAGATATCAAACCTGGTGATCGGTCTTACGATCGTTGCATTCGGTACCAGTGCCCCGGAATTGGTGGTCAGCCTGAATGCGTCCTTATCCGGGCAGGGCGATATAGCCGTGGGGAACATTATCGGTTCCAATATTTTCAATATCGCCGCCATTCTCGGTATATCCGCCGCCATCCAACCGCTACAGGCCAAACGCCAGCTTACCCGCCTGGATATTCCCATACTGATCGTCGCTACCGCCGTCTTCACGCTCCTGTTCTGGAACGGGGTACTCGGAAGGCTGGAAGGTTGTTTCTTTTTAGCAGGCATCATTATTTATACGGTTTTCAGCCTGTACTATTCACGCAAACATGAAAAGAAAGTGGAAGAACAGATCGGGGAGTTGGAGAAACAACCTGAACCCTGGTATAAAGATGTCCTGTATATCGTGGGCGGCCTGGTGATCCTGATCTTCGCCTCCAACCTGCTGGTCAACAATGCCGTATCCATCGCCCAGGAACTGGGTGTCAGCGAAGCGGTCATCGGACTGACTATCGTTGCCGCCGGAACAAGCATGCCGGAACTGGCCACCTCGGTCGTGTCGGCCCTCAAAAAGAATCCGGATATTGCGATCGGGAATATTGTCGGTTCCAACCTGTTCAATATCCTGGCTATAGCGGGAACCAGTTCTGTAGTAAGTCCGATCGCTGCCAAAAACGTCAATTACGTCGACCTGCTGGTTATGCTGGGATTAACCCTGCTCCTGCTTCCACTGGTGAAAAGCGGACAAAAGATTTCACGTGCCGAAGGGTGGGCGCTTATACTTGTGTATTTATGCTACCTGGCATGGCTGCTCAGAGATCTGATCTGATCGTGTAAAAGCAGGGCTTTTTTGAAGGTCTTGCTTTTTTTATACCTTTGTGGCTTCCATACATATTTTAAACGATCAGAATGAGAAAGTTTTTTACCCTAGCAGTCCTATTACTTGCCGTTTTCTGTGGGAAAGCGCAAAATGTTCAGTTACATTATGATTTTGGAGGCGCCTTGTACGACAAGGACCTGGACGGGCGTCCGGCACTGACCTCCACCGTGGAAATGTTCAAACCGGATAAATGGGGAAGCACCTATTTTTTCGTGGATATGGACTACAAGAGCAGCGGGGTCGCTTCGGCTTACTGGGAGATTGCCCGCGAACTGAGTTTCTGGCAACCGCCTTTTTCCATCCACGTAGAGTATAACGGCGGGCTGATGAAGGGAGCCTCCTACAACAATGCTTACCTGGGCGGTGCCACCTATACTTATAACAGCAAGGATTTCAGTAGGGGAATCACTTTCACCGCCATGTACAAATATATCCAGAAGCATAAAACACCCAATAATTTCCAGCTGACAACCACCTGGTATCTTCATTTTGCCAAGAACGGCCTGTGTACTTTCAGTGGCTTTGCCGACTGGTGGCGGGAAAAGAACGACCACGGGAACTTTATTTTTCTCTCCGAACCGCAGATATGGGTAAACCTGAACAAGATAAAAGGCGTAGACGAGAAATTTAAACTGAGTGTGGGCAGTGAAGTGGAGTTAAGCCATAACTTCGGAGGACGGAACGGCTTCTATACTATTCCGACACTTGCTGTAAAATGGACATTCGATTAAATAAACCGGCATGATACAAAAACTTTTAGGGTTTGATAAACAAACCATGAGAATCCGTACGGAAGTTATCGCAGGTATAACCACATTCCTGACAATGAGTTATATCCTGGCTGTGAACCCATCCATCCTGGGAACTACCGGTATGGACAAAGGAGCAGTTTTTACGGCCACGGCTCTGGCTTCCGCAATTGCCACCCTGCTCCTCGCCTTTATGGCCAAACTGCCGTTCGCACAGGCACCTAGCATGGCGCTGAACGCATTTTTTGCTTTCACGCTGGTACAGGGCATGGGATATTCCTGGCAGACAGCGATGACGGCGATGTTTGTCGAAGGGGTGATATTCATCCTTATTACTTTTCTGAATATCCGGGAGATCATACTTAACAGCATTCCCATGAACCTGCGGTATGCCATATCGGCTGGGATCGGCATGTTCATTGCATTCATAGGGTTGAAGAATGCGGGGATCATTGAATCCAACCCTGTCACCTATGTGATGTTCGGGGCCTTTACGCCGTCTTCGGTCCTGGCGATGGTCGGGATATTGTTAAGCGGCATACTGATTGTCAAAAAGGTGAAAGGCGCATTGTTCTACAGTATCCTGATCTGTACCCTGATCGGCATCCCGCTGGGGGTGACGGAAATACCGGAAGGATTTCTTCCTGTCTCCATGCCCCACTCGATGGAACCGACATTCTGTAAGTTCGATTTTTCCGAGTTCTTTACACTGGATATGGCAGTAGTGATCTTTACCTTATTGTTTATGAATATATTCGATACGGTAGGGACATTGGTCGGCCTGGCTTCGAAGACCGGGATCATGGGAGAAGACGGGCATATCCCGCATGTGAAAGAGGCGATGATGTCCGACGCGATAGGTACTACGATCGGGGCGATGATGGGAAGTTCCACCATAACGACGTATGTGGAGAGTGCCTCGGGTATTGCGGAAGGAGGACGTTCGGGTTTCACTTCACTGATAACCGGACTGCTGTTTATCCTGGCTTTGTTTTTTGCGCCGTTGTTCCTGCTGATTCCCAGTGCGGCCACAAGCGGGGCGCTGGTGCTTGTCGGTGTGTTTATGATGGATTCGATCTCCAAAATTGACATGGAGGATATGTCGGAAGCACTACCGGCTTTTATCACCATCATTATGATGATCCTCACCTACTCCATTGCCGACGGGATGGTGTTGGGACTGCTCTGCTATGTATTGGTAAAGCTGTTCTGCGGCAAGCACAAGGATATCAGCATCACCATGTATATACTGGCAGCCTTGTTTATACTGAAGTTCATCTTTGCGTAAAAGCGATATTCAGAGATATAAAAAGGAGGTGTAGCAAAAGCCTGTTTTGCTACACCTCCTTTACATTATATATTCTATGTATATATTACCAGATAACTACCCGTTCGGCAGGCAACATGTACATCGGGTCGCCTTCTTTAATATCGAATGCCGAATAGAAGGTGTCGATATTACGCAAAGCGGCATTTACACGCCATTTACCCAATGAGTGCGGGTCGATCTTTGTCAGCAACAGGATTTCTTCAGGACGGATATTTTGTCCCCACAAGGTTGCATATCCCAGGTAGAAACGTTGTTCGTTTGTGAATCCGTCGATCGGAGCCGGAGTTTTACCTTTCAGGGAATTCAGGTAAGCCAGGTGAGAAACCAGCAAACCGCCCTGGTCAGCGATGTTTTCTCCCAATGTATAACGTCCGTTCGCATGAACACTGTCTGCAACGATAATATTGTCGTACTGCTGAACCAGACGGTCGGCACGTTCCGTAAAGAGGGCTGCGTCTTCGGGAGTCCACCAGTCGGCCAGGTTACCGTTTTTATCGTAATTACGTCCCTGGTCGTCGAATCCATGTGTCATTTCATGACCGATCACCACACCGATAGCACCATAGTTAACGGCATCGTCAGCTTCCGGGTTAAAGAAAGGAGGCTGAAGGATAGCTGCCGGGAAGCAGATTTCGTTTGTTGTCGGGTTGTAGTAGGCATTTACAGTCTGCGGTGTCATTCCCCAGCGGGCTTTGTCGACCGGTTTACCTGCTTGTTCCAGCTGGTACTCCATATCGAAGATATTCGAACGGCACACATTTGCCCAGTAAGAATCATCCTTGATCTCCAAAGCGCTGTAGTCACGCCATTTATCTGGGTAACCGATCTTTACGATAAAAGCAGACAGTTTTTCCTGCGCTTTCGCTTTTGTCTCATCGCTCATCCATTCCAGACCTGCGATACGTTCCGACAATGCTTTCTGCAGGTTTCCTACCAGCTCAAGCATCTTTTCCTTGGAAGAAGCCGGAAAGTATTTAGCCACATACATTTGGCCGACAGCTTCGCCCAAGGCACTGTTCACTGTAGACAGCGAACGTTTCCAACGCGGTTTCTGTTCCAGCTTTCCGGACATCACTTTTCCGTAGAAGTCAAATTCGGCTGCCACAAAATCATCACTCAGGTAAGGAGCAGCCGCATTCAAGAGGTTAAAAGCCAAGTAGTATTTCTGTTCGTCGATAGAAACATTTTTCATGAACTCGCCCAACGCTTCATAGAACGGAAGTTGTTTGGCATCGAGATATTCAATTTCCATCAAGCCCAAGCTTTCAAAATAAACGTCCCAGTCGAGCGGGTTGTTGTTTGCCTTGAACTCCTGCAACTTGATCTTATTATAGTTCTTCTGGCTGTCGCGCAGGTCTTCACGACTGAAAGAACTTTTGGCGATGCCTGTTTCTATTTTCATTACGGCATTGACAGCAGCTTCGGCCTGCTCAGGAGAAGCACCGGTCAATGTGAACAACTGGCTGATGAATTGTTTATACGCATCGCGCATTTTTACGGAGGCATCGTCTTCCACCAGATAATAATCGCGATCACCCATACCGAGACCTGCCTGATACAGCTGTACGATATTCATAGAACTGTTCTTTTCATCGGCATCGACGAACAAAGCGAAGAAAGGAGCCATTCCTTCTTTATGCAAGGTTGCCACCATTTTGGCAACATCCGCTTTCGTTCCCAGACGGTTAATTGCATCCAATTGTTCCTTGACGGGAGCCAACCCTTCCGTATTCAGTTTTACACTATCCAATCCCATTTCATAGAGCATGCTGATCTTCTGGGCAACGCTTCCGGCTTCCTGGGGTTTGGAATCCAGCTCTGTGATAAGCGTACGCAATTGTTCCTGATTATTCTCAATCAACTGATCGAATGTGCCGAAGCGGGAATATTCCGGTTTCAGAGGATTGTTCTTTATCCAGCCTCCGCAAGCGTACTGATAGAAATCTGTACCAGGAGCCACTGTCGTGTCCAGATTTGCCAGGTTGATGGCATCATTTTTTGCAGTTTCCTTCACAGGTGACTGACTGCATCCCGACATTGTTATCATACCGACAGCAACCAACGGAATCATCATTAACTTTTTCATTTTTGTTCAACGTTTACTTGAATTATGCCGCAAAGGTACATAAATTCAGTAAAATAGAACCGATTTTAATTCAATATGACCGATTATTATACCTGTATTTTCTTTTCTTTTATCTACTTTTACCATCGGAAAATATTTATAAACTTAATTTTTATCATGAATCACTTTATGAAGACCGTATCACTCCTGATGGTCATGTTGATTTGCGTACTGAGCGGATGTAAAAATCAGTCCGGCAGCAACGGCACTTTTGAAATCGGTGACAAAACATTTCTGCTAAACGGCAAGCCTTTCATTATAAAGGCCGCCGAAATCCATTACACCCGAATCCCCGTAGAATATTGGGAACATCGTATCCAGATGTGCAAAGCGTTGGGCATGAATACGATTTGCATCTATGCGTTTTGGAATATCCATGAACAGAAACCGGGCGAGTTCGATTTCAGCGGACAAAACGACATTGCTGCATTCTGCCGTCTGGCTCAGAAAAACGGCATGTATATCATGCTCCGTCCCGGACCGTACGTTTGTTCCGAATGGGAAATGGGGGGCCTGCCCTGGTGGTTATTGAAAAAAGAAGATATCCAGCTGCGTACAAACGACCCATATTTCATAGAACGTACACGTATCTATATGAATGAGATCGGCAAACAACTGGCCGACAGGCAGATTACACGGGGCGGTAATATTATTATGGTACAGGTTGAAAACGAATATGGTTCTTATGCGACCGATAAATCGTATATTGCCAAGAACCGGGATATCCTGCGCGAAGCCGGGTTTACCGACGTTCCCCTGTTCCAGTGCGACTGGAGTTCCAACTTCCTGAACAATGCGCTCGACGATCTGGTATGGACCGTTAATTTCGGTACCGGAGCCAATATCGACGAACAATTCAAGAAACTGAAGGAAGTACGTCCGAACACCCCGCTAATGTGTAGCGAATTCTGGAGCGGCTGGTTCGACCATTGGGGAAGAAAACATGAAACACGTGATGCGGAAACAATGATTGCCGGACTCAGGGACATGCTGGACCGCAATATTTCTTTCTCCCTCTATATGACACACGGAGGTACAACCTTCGGACATTGGGGAGGCGCAAACAGTCCGGCCTATTCGGCCATGTGCAGTTCATACGATTACGATGCCCCGATCAGCGAAGCAGGTTGGGCAACACCCAAATATCACAAACTACGCGAATTCATGGCAAACTATATGGCTCCGGGTGAAGTACAACCCGAGATTCCCGATGCATTCCCGGTGATCGAGATACCCGAGTTTGAACTGAAAGAGACGGCCCTGTTATTCGAAAACCTGCCGGAACCTAAAACCAGCCGCGACATCAAACCGATGGAGCAGTTCGACCAGGGCTGGGGCAGCATCTTGTATCGTACCACCTTGCCGGCAATCAAAGCAGGCACCACCTTATTAATAGACGAAGTACATGATTGGGCACAGATTTTCATCGACGGTAAACTGATTGGTCGTCTGGACCGCCGCCGCGGAGAATTCACGATTAAATTACCGGCTACAGCTGCCGGCGCCCGGCTGGATATCCTGATCGAAGCGATGGGACGTGTCAATTTCGACAAGGCGATACACGACCGGAAAGGTATCACAAACAAAGTGGCACTGATCACCGAATCCTCATCCGACGAACTGAAGGACTGGCAGGTATATAATCTCCCGGTGGACTATTCATTTGTAAAAGATAAGAAATATACACCGGGTAAAAAAGTTGAAGCGCCTGCTTACTACCGTGCTACTTTCAATCTCGAAACTCCCGGCGACGTATTCCTGGATATGCAGACCTGGGGAAAAGGTATGGTATGGGTAAATGGAAAAGCTATGGGACGTTTCTGGGAAATCGGTCCTCAGCAAACGTTATTCATGCCGGGTTGCTGGCTTAAAAAAGGAGAAAACGAAATTATCGTTCTCGACCTGAAAGGACCGGAAAAAGCATCTGTCAAAGGTCTGAAAACACCGATACTCGACATGTTGCGTCCGGAAGCACCGCTTACCAACCGCAAAGAAGGTCAAAACCTGAACCTGAAAAACGAAAAGCCTGTGGGACAAGGTTCTTTAAAGGCAGGAAACGGTTGGCAGGAGGTAAAATTCGATGCTCCTGTACAGGCCAGTCATTTCTGCCTGGAAGCTCTCAACGCCCAGGATGGAAAAGACAACGCTGCCATCGCCGAGTTTTATCTGCTGGATGAGAACGGCAAACCGCTCAGCCGCCAGCATTGGAAGATCACTTATGCAGACAGCGAAGAAACTTACGGAGGTAATTTTACCGCCGATAAAATATTCGACTTGCAGGAATCCACTTACTGGAGTACGGCCAGAGGAGCCAAATACCCGCATCAGGTAGTCATCGATTTGCGCGAAAATGTAACAGTCTCCGGCTTCCGTTACCTGCCGCGTGCCGAAGAGGGCTATCCCGGAATGATCAAAGACTATAAAGCATATGCAAAAATGACTCCGTTCAGTTATTGAACGGGGTCATTCCCCTTTATTTATCCAAGTACTCTTTCTTGAACATCGAAAAGCAAAGTATAAAGACGGAGATCAGGAGCGGACCGAATATAATTCCCATAAAACCAAACAGGGACAAACCGATTATTACTCCGAAAATCGTGATCAACGGATGGGTGTCCGCCATTTTTTTCTGTAAGATAAAACGAATCAGGTTATCCACGTTAGTGATAACGATCAGTGCATAGGCTGTCAAAGCCAGCGCATTTACCCAATCGCCGGTCAAAGCCATATAAACGGCAAGCGGCAGCCACACCAAAGCTGTTCCCACAACTGGAATAATAGTAGCAAAACAGGTCAGAAAACCGAATAAAAACGGGCTAGGCGCATTAAACACCCAATATCCGATCATCGCGATAACGCCCTGGATGATTGCCAGCAGAGGGATACCGATCGCATTGGAGGTAACGATCATATTGATCTCTTTCAGTACTTCGCGTTTATTTTCTTTGCTGAAGGGTAGGATTTCATAAATGTATGTTTCCATCTTACTTCCTCCGATCAGCATAAAATAAAGGATAAGAACCAGAACTGCCACATTCACTGCAAAACCACTGATACCTCCCATCAGGGCTTGTCCAATCTTAGGCAGGACAGAGACAATAGATGAGATATTATCTTTTTCCAATACATCAAAGCCGGTCTTCTCCCTGACCAGGTCAGCGATATGCTCAAAAGAACTGATCAGTTCGGATGGGTTCAGGTTTATATTCTGAAGTTTATTAACGAACAACCAGACAGCCAGAGACAATGGTATCAGAAAACACAAGATGGTTTCAAGTAATAGCAATATGGCAACCAGGCTACGGTTCCAATGTCTCTTCTCTGTCAGGTACTGCAGTTGCTTTCGCAATAATATATAAATGGTACATGCACCGAGTATTCCTCCCAGAAACGGAGTAAATTCGATAAAAAGTATGATTCCCATTACCAGAATGATAGTGATCAGGGAATATTTCCAGTACGACTCTTTCAAGCTCATATTTGTTTATAATATAACATTCAACATCCTGTTTACAGTCATGACCTCCGGTCATTTGTATATAAAACAAATTATCTGCCACAGTTGTTAAGATTATCATATCAAAATATCAAAAAGATAATTTAAGTACTTAATTACCCGGATATAACGCCCCAGGATCTTACAAGGAGATTTTTATGCAATTCTCCGGACATTCGATTTTACCATATTGACCCAAGAAAAGAAGAAAAAAGGTCAATTTTAAATAATACACCTATATATTGTAACTATTTATTCCCAGATCTCCGATTTTACAAAACTTATTAAAAACCATTTCATCCAACCACCAGAGGCCTTCTGTAGAAAAAACATGCCTAAAAACATAAGATTTGGAACTAAAAGATGAGCAATCCTATCAAGGAGAAAGCATATTTAACATATTTTTTTACTGCAATAAACTTAAATCTCATTTAAAACGAAAAAAAATTCGTTTTAAATGAGATGAATTTTTGTTTAAACCAAATTGAATTTGGTAAGAAATTCGAGAACAAAAAAGGAAATTGTTAAATAATGTATTAAACACATCTCTAAAACACCTATCCAGAGCAATATATACGTAAGCTGCTTTGAGTATTTCAAATCCATTTAATACAAAAACACAGGATTAAGCATCTATTTGCCAAAAGTTTTTTTAGCAGTACGCTCCGTTTTCGAATATAATCAAGTTCAATTATAACTACAGACACAAATTCTAAGTCCTTTCTTAGTCAACTTTTCCACGTACAGTCCGGAACCCTCCAATTCATTATTTAAACGGTTGACTGCATTACGTACTGCATCATTCGATGTATCACCATTTCCCCAAACATCTTTCTTGATATCTTCATACGTTTGAAACCAATCCTCTCCTTTGAAAAGATAAGCCAGCAATTCCGCAGATCTTTTCGTTAGAGAAATCCAGTTTTCGTTATATCGAAGTTCTCTCGTTGTCTCATTAAAAAACAGGTTCTCTTTTATACATTTATCACTCGGAGAACACTTTTCTATATATTTCAATTGAGAGAAGACCTTCCATTTACGCCAATTCAGAAAAGTATATCCTCCTACTAATATGAGCACAAGCAGTCCGATGATAATCAGCGCCCATCTATGCGGAACATTTCGCCATATATCCCAGGTTCTGTATTTCACATATCCCTGCAATTTTATAAAATTACCAATAGAAACCAAATCCAACGCGATAGCATCTTTATAAAATGCACTATCAGATACACTATATTCACTCACCCCATTAGTCGTATAAACAATAGCCGTTTCGCCGGGTAAATTATCTTCTTTCAACAACTCTTTGAATATAGAATCCAATCGGACTACGTTAATGGGATTTTTGGTTAAAAGATAAAGATGGTCATTTATATATTTCCCTTCTTCATAAGAAATATCTTTCTTCTCTTTTTTCATTTCGGTTATACCTTCTTCCGTTGTTATCTTAATAGATTTCGAAGGTACACGTGTATGTTTCACTCCTGAACTAAATGCGTTTAAAAACCCCTCCCCTCTTTGAGACTTATCCTGTCGTATAGCCTGATCAAACACTTCGAATGTTTCATCTATCAATTTTTCCTTTGCCTTATCTACAAAAAAAACCAATCCCCACCCTTCCCAAAAGACTACCAGAATAAATACAATCCCGAATATTATAAACCTCTTCATTTCAAAATCTCTTACTTTCATGACCCGGCAAATTTGTCCACAAATATACCAAAATCATCCAACTACCTCTAAAGAAATGCGGGCAAAAAGCGGGCAAAACCAAAAAAATCAAAACGTTCGCTTTATGTTCGCCTTAAATCCTTGGCGTTCTCATTCCTTACACCTTATATTTGCATCGTTGAACAACAAAACGATCAGTCATGAAAAAAACTATTCTAAAACTACCCCTGGTGATTTGCCTAATTACAGCAAGTTGCTACCTCTATTTACAAAAAGACAACGACCTCAATAATTTGGTCATTAAAAACATCGAAGCATTAGCCGAAGATGAATATTATGAAGAAGATTATTATTGTTATGGCATAGGCTCTGTCGACTGCTATGGTGATAAAGTCGAAATGAAAATAGAAGGTTATAGATTGTAATAAAACAATGAATATAGTTACTAATTTATTAATCAAGTACTCCAATGTTGAGTGCTCTAATATTATTTACGTATGAAAAAAATAATTTTTATGGTAGTAATAGCAGCCTTGGCTGCTATAAATGTGAATCTTGCATTCAATAGTGAAGAATCCGTCATTGATTTGTCTTTGACAAGTATAATGGCTCTGGCAAGGGGAGAGACTGATATTTGTTCGATTTGCGGTAATGATGTTAACACTTGTAATTGCGATTTAGGCATCACATGCGATGAAGGTAGTTGTCGGGGAAAGGTGTGCCATAAGAATACTCAAAATTGGGTTTGTCCCTGTGAGGCAAATGGGAATCCTTATTCTTTTTGTATATAATATACAGTAAGTAAAGATGCCCGGTTATTTATTTAAGAGGGCACTGAAAAACTCTTTTTATTAGAAATCACCTCCTCTACAGACAGTTCTGAAGATGGTAAAATCTGAAAATCAGTTTTTCTGTGTTCTCTTTTTTTAACTGGACATTTTTTTTATAATTTTAATTAGATTGAAAGATGAAGAAACTATTTATACTGTCATTTGTAATATGTTTTACAATGTGTACACCAAAACCAAAGACTGGTGATGCTATTTTTGCTGATCTAGATCGACCGGAGAAAGCATCTCTGTTCGATTATTTTCATTCCATTGAGCTAATTCCGTTGGAAACTTCTTCTGACATTCTTATTACAGGGATTTCGAAAATAATTTATCACCAAGAAAAATATTATGCATTAGACAAACCTCAAAGTATCATTTTCGTATTTGATAAAACGGGAAAATTTCTTTTTAAAATAGCAACAAAGGGACAAGGTGCCGGAGAATATTCCTTTATTCAGGATTTCACGATCAATTCTTTTTCTGATAATCTTGAAATACTTGAACCTTATGGAAGAATACATATTTATGATTTATCCGGCAACTTTATCGAAACAAAACGAATTGCTTATCCAGGGTTTAAAGTCGCACACTCATTTACCGCTCTAGATTGCGCCACCTATGTCTTGCATTCGAAGTATGAACCTAAAAAGATTATTTATTTTAATCTTGATGAGCAAAAGTTATTACATGAAGAATTTGAAGAGGACATGTCTATTGGTAGTTACTCTAATATTCCTTATCAATATCAGAATGACTGGTTCTTTTTCCGACCGTTCCATCCTGTCGTTTACAAAATGGGAAAGAAACAGCTTGAAGTCGCTTTTCAATTCGATTTTGGAAAATATACCAAAGAAGGTAGAACTGCCGTTCTCTCGAAAGAGTCTGAAAAAAACTTCGCTAAAAATACAGAAGAAATGTTTGCCCAATTTTCTTACATGATACAGTCTGTGAGACATAACAGTAAATATATATTTGCTTCACTTTTCTGGAAAGATGAAGATCACAAGGCTAATATAATATATGACAAATCTACTGGCAAATCAAAATACATTCTTGATTTTGACGAAAAAGTATGGTTTAACTCCTATCGGGGAGAAGAAATAATAGTTACAGACGAATATGCCTTGATGCCTATCCAATGGGTTGATCTGGAAAAACGCATTACAAAAGAAATGTTGGACGACAAGCAACAGGCAATTCTTGAAAAACTATTACAAGCAGACATGGAACAAAATCCGATATTAATTAAATACTGGTTCAAATGAAAAATAAATCAACACAAATAGTTTTAAAATGTACTCTAGCTTGTTTTCTACTATTCAATATCGGCTTATTATTTTTGAATCAACAGTATAAAAGTGAACTAAATAACACAAAGCATAAGTTAGAACACTTAGAAAACATTGAAATCATGTTTGAAGTATCCAAAGAAACAACTGTCACAAGATTCAAATACGAACAATGCAACATAGGTAATTCAACTATCTATTTAGGCTCTGATAACAAAACCCTCATCCCTGCCCTATCCATCACCGATCGGCCCAAATTGGTGATAGGCTTGAATCAGAATATGTGTCGACCATGTGTTGAAGGAGTATTTGCTCACATTAAAGAAGTTTTTCCTGATTTTGAATCAAATCCGGATATTATATGCATTGCCGATATTGAACAACGATTCAAAGACGATTATTATGGCAAAAAAGTAGTAAGCTTTCATCAAAAAGAAGATTATCCTTTGTATGAAATAGAAACAACACCATACTTTTTTATCCTTGATAAAGACTTATGTGTAAAATTATTATTTATTACTGACACAACAAGCCCTGAGCTAACAAAAGAGTATCTGAAAATCATTAAAGATCGTTATATGGTAAATTGAAATTCATTCCTAACACTGAATAAAAAAACATGATTATCAGATTACTAATTACATCTGCTGTTTTGATGCCTTTTGAGTGATAGAGTCAGGAAAGGGGAGGGTTCAAAATTTTGACACCTCCCCTTTCTTACATCCACTTTTATTACAGTTTCACGTCTGTTTCATCCAATTTGAAACGGACTTCCACAATGGAATGTTTCGCTTTTCCCGGACTCATCTTAATATAAGTAATTGCTATAATAGTCCCGTCCGGTAATATTTCTAACCCCGGATAACCACAGTCCGAACCGGCATAACTATGCAGCAGTTTGATCTTATATTGGCCGGAAGTTCCTTCACGCAAGTCTTTTTCATGTCCTACCCAGGCTACAAAATGTCCTTTGGTCGGACTGCCGGGCGCCATATCGCGGAAGACGGCAACCAACCGCCCATCGGGAGCATATTTGATGACATGCCGGTCTCCCGTCAGTCCCCAGGGCGTTTCCTGCAAGGCGCTCCAGGTTTGTCCTTCATCCGTCGATACCATCATTAAAGAGTTTCCGACACGCTTATTTTCACGGGCAATGCAAATCAGACGTTTACCGTCTTCCGAACGGATCACGCAAGGTTCGCAGGGAGCACGGCCCTCCATCTCTCCTACTAAAGTCGACTCCTCCCAGGTCAGACCGCCATCATGGGATATCGATTGCCACAAAGTCAACGGGGGACGGTCCTGGTCATTCAGTCCACGATGGTATAACCCCAGATAATCTCCATTTTTCAATTGGATAATACTGGAAAAAGCCATCACACAGGGTTTACCCAACCTCTTGACCGGACTCCAGCTTTTTCCGCCGTCTTCACTGTAAGTCATAGGCATATCCGGCTGGCCGCAAAAGACAAATAAGCGTTCTTTACCTTTCTTATCCTTCAGGTTGTATATACTCGGACAGTTCCGCATAGTCGACCAGTCCTCGGGAACCGCCTGTTTGGTCCAGGTCAAGCCCGAATCTTTACTGACTGCCAGTAATCCGGCATCACCTCCGTGATCGAAGCTCCATGTACAATAAATCGTTTTATTGTCATCGAGCATCACAGTGGTAGGATGCCCGTTATACAACTCAGGTGTTCCTTCTGAGAGGACGATCTGGCGTCCCCTGTCAGAAGAGATATCCACCCAGGGTAAATTTGGTTTTACCTGCTGTGCCATTACAGGCAATACAGAACCGAGCAATAACGTCTGAAACAATAATAAACCCTTTTTCATCTTCATCTATTTTAGAATTCAATAAATACCAAAAATACATATATTACTACACATTTTCAAATTAGAGATAACTGTATATATATCTTTATTCCCATTTTTTCAGTAATGATAAATATCAATTTATTCCATTCGATAAAGAAAATAACGTATCTTCGTTGTTATATAAAGAAAAACAAAAAAATATCCATATGAAAAGAATCAACAACTCAGTCTTACGCAGTGCGTTTGCCATGATTTTAGGATTTGTACTGGTCTTATGGCCGGAAGCAGCTGTCACCTATCTGGTTATTACTATCGGTATCTGCTTTATTATACCTGGTATATTTTCTCTACTGAATTATTTCACCCGGGAAAAGGTAGAAGGGGAACCCTCCCCCATGTTTCCGATAGACGGAGCCGGAAGCATTTTGTTTGGGGCATGGCTTGTTATCATGCCGGAATTTTTTGTTAATATATTAATGTATATCCTGGGAGCCTTATTAGTAATTGCCGGAGTCCAGCAAATCGCGATGCTTGTTTCAGCCCGCAAATGGAGTATGGTGCCGTTCGGCTTCTATGTAATGCCGGCCCTGATCTTACTGACAGGCATCATGATCATTGCCTATCCGTTCGGGGCCGCCGCTAATACATTTGTGATCTTTGGCGTTGCCAGCATTTTCTATGGTATAATAGAATTAATCAACTGGTATAAATTCCGCCAAAGATGAAAAGAATCAGGATTTGCGGTATTCCATCGGGGAAATACCCATATGCTTCTTAAAGAATTTTCCAAATGTAGACTGATCGGAAAAATGCAGCATATCGGCTACCTGTTGCACGGTCGCCTGCGGGGCTTTCAGCAGGATCTTTGCTTCGACGATCAACGCATCGTCAATCCACTTATTAGCAGATTTTCCGGTCAGTTCCTTTAATATCAAGGACAAATATTGCGGAGTTATAAACAGTTTTTCCGCATAGAATGTAACTACATGCTGCTCTTTGCAATGTTCGAACAACAATTGAAGGAATTGCTCGAACAGTTCCTCCTTTCGGGAAAGGGCAGGCATCAGCAAACCATCCTTCTTGCCCATGAAAATGTTGGCTATTTCCAGCAGAAACCCGACAAACGCATTCTGCATTACCTCTTTCTGAAAAAAATGCGTCCGGTTCTTTATTTTACTTCTCAACAATTCTATGTAATTATCTACCAGCTCTGTCTCCTGGGCTTCAAAAGTCGTACATGGATTCTTCCTTAGCTGCATATAATTAGCCATCGAAGGACTGCGCTTGGCCGTGTTGCATTCATCCAGAAACTCACGTGAAATAACCAGTAACTTTCCTTTAAATCCTTTGCTGACCTTGTTAAGCTGTATCGTATGCGTCGGCATAATGATAGTAAAACTATTCGCTCCAATAGTATAAGGAACATAGTCGAGGGCTATTTCCGAAGAGCCTTCCAACACCAATACCATCAACAATGCATCCAACCGCATCGGCATCGTATGATCTTGTACATCCTGATCGTCCAATTCACTGTGTCCGTCAATATCTGCGATCAAAAAAATATCCTGGAAGCTGTCGCGGATGATGATACCTTTATTCAATTCCGCAAACTTTATTAAAGGAAGATTCTCCATAATTTTATATTTTACTCATCATTATAGTCACCACAAAGATAAGTATTGTTTATAATTCCACAAGAGATATGTTTCATTTTTTACCAATATAGACATCTTCTCCACCTAAAAGACTTTGTTTTTTAAAAGCATCTTTCGTTTCAGACCAATCCTGTAACAGAATAAACCTTTTGAGTTTTCTAAAATAGACAGACCTTTGTCACCGAGCATAGTACAGATGATTCAAAAAAATATATATGACAAAGGAACAAGTAATGACGACGGCATTGGATATGTTCTCACAATACGGAATAAAAAGTGTGAGCATGGACGATATTGCCCGGAATACAGGTATTTCAAAGCGAACGATTTATGAATTCTTCGAAGATAAGGAGACTTTATTGCAGGAAGCGATAAAGTACCACAACAACACTATGCGGAAAATACTTAGTGAACTGGAAAAAGGACCGTTTACGGCTCTTGACGTTTTCGTCCTTTTTTACGAAGAATTCATGAAACATCCCCGCTGGTATATCAAAAGATATTACGATGATCTGAAACGCTATCCCAAAGCAGTGGAACAGGCAGAAAAAGACAAAGCCGATTTTACAACAAGATGCATCAAGCTCCTGAACCGCGGCGGAAAAGAGGGTGTTTTCCAGAAAGACCTGAATATCGAGATATTGGCTTTGCTGGCAAAAGAACAACTGAAAATGATCCAACCGTCAAAAGCGTTTGTAAACCATTCGGTGACAGAAGTATTCCAGACGGTACTGTTTACTTTTCTCCGGGGTATCTGCACAGAGAAAGGTATGGTGATTTTAGAGCGTTACGCCTTGAAACATTCGTACGATATGTTGTCAAGAAAGGAATAATACAGAATTATATTCAAATCAAATCTATTTAAATGGAACGAGTATTTATTAGCAAAAAGAGGATGTGGATGGTTGTGATGTTGCTACCTTCTCTATTCTTTTCCACCGTCAAAGCACAGGAAGTCCTGACGCTCGACCTGGAAAAAGCACTGGAGATTGCGCTGAGTGAAAACCCGACCGTGAAAGTCGCAGACAAGGAAATCGAAAAGAAAAAGTATGCACAGAAAGGTTCCTATGCTGCTCTGTTCCCTCAGGTCAGTTTTACAGCTGACTACACCAGGACATTGAAAAAACAGGTAATGTATATGGACGGTTTCGATATGGGCAGTGGTGAAGGTTCAGGAGAAACAGGAGGAGCCGGAGGATCAGCCGGTATGGAAAGTATCGATATGAGCAAAGGTATCGAAGTGGGCCGTGATAACAACTGGACTACCGGTTTCAACGCATCCATGCCGCTTGTGAACGCAACATTATGGAAAAGCCTCAGCATCTCAGCATTAGATGTGGAATTATCTATCGAACAGGCACGATCTTCCAAAATATCTATGGTAAATCAGGTTAAGAAGAGCTTCTATGCCGTGTTACTGGCAAACGATTCTTACCGGGTTTTCAAGGAAAGCTACGATAATGCCATGGAAAACTACCTGGATATTAAGAAGAAGTATGAACAGGGAACAGTGGCCGAATATGACCTGATTCGTGCAGACGTTACAGTCAAGAACAGCGAACCGAATATGCTTCAGGCTGAAAACTCGCTGGTACTGGCCAAGTGGCAGTTGAAAGCTCTTATGGGAATGGACCTGGAGCAGGAGATCGATTGTACAGGGCAATTAGCCGATTTCGAATCGGTCCTTTTTGCCGATTATATAGCAACAGACACGACACTGACTGCCAACTCTGATTTGAAACAGATCGATCTGCAAGCACAACAATTGAAGAAAACATTGCTCATGCAGAAATTCGATTATCTGCCGACGTTATCACTAACAGGCATGTATCAGTGGAATGCCATGAACAACGATTTCAAATTTAAGAATTACAACTGGACTCCCTATTCGATCATAGGTGTATCGCTTTCAATTCCGATCTTCTCCGGAGGTAGTAAATATCATACTATCAAACAGACGCAAGTGTCCATCCACCAGATGGATCTGCAACGAGAAGACACGAAACGCAATCTGCAATTGGCTGTAAAACAGTATCTGGATAATATGAAAACCTGTGTAAAACAATTCGATGCCGCCCAAAAGGGAGTCGAACAAGCCAACAGAGGCTATAAGATTGCCCAGAAACGTTACGACACCGGCGGCGGTACATTGCTTGAAATGAATGATGCAGAACTGGCGCTGACACAGGCGAAATTGAATCTTAACCAGTCCATCTATAATTATATGGTCGCTAAATCGGATATGGAAAAAGTCTTAGGTCAAGAAACGTATTAAGAAACAAGTATGAGTACAAAAATAAAAACAGTTTACAATATGAAAACACGTGAAATGCTGAAAGTTATCCCACTTATTACATTAGCCCTGCTGATGTCATGTTCGGGTGAAAAGAAGGACGCAGCGACAGATACCCATGATGAAAAAGTAAAAGTGAAGATAGAGCAGGTATCCTCTCAGGATGTAGACCAGATAGCAGATTTTACTGCAACAGTAGAGGCCAATATAAAGAATAATATCGCACCTCAGTCGCCGGTTCGTATTGCGAAGCTGTTTGCCGAAGTTGGCGATCATGTAAAAGAGGGTCAGGTACTTGTCAAAATGGACGAAACAAACCTGCAACAGGCAAAGATCCAACTGGACAACCAGGAAATCGAGTTCAACCGTATCGACGAACTTTATAAAGTAGGCGGTGCCTCCAAATCGGCCTGGGATGCCCAGAAAACTCAGTTGGACGTAAGCCGTGCCAGCTATAAGAACTTGCAGGAGAACACACAGCTGTTAAGCCCGATAAGCGGTATTATCACTGCCCGTAATTATGACAGCGGCGATATGTACAGCGGTGGAGAACCGATCTATACGGTTGAACAAATCCGTCCGGTCAAACTATTTGTAAACGTATCCGAAAGCTATTTTACAGATGTAAAAAAAGGAAACGAAGTGGACATCAAACTCGATGTATACGGTGACGAAGTATTCAAAGGCAAAGTAAGCCTGGTCTATCCGACCATCGACGCTTCAACCCGCACCTTCCCTGTTGAGATCAAGATTGTCAACACTGATGAGCGCGTCCGCCCGGGAATGTTCGCCCGTGCAACCATGAACTTCGGTACACTCAACCACGTTGTTGCTCCGGATCAGGCGATTGTTAAACAATCCGGATCAGGCGACCGCTACATCTATGTGTACAAAAACGGAAAAGTATCCTATCAAAAGGTAGAATTGGGACGTCGTATGGGTAACAAATACGAAATCGTATCAGGCGTAGAAAACGGAGACCACGTGGTAATTACCGGTCAGAACCGTTTGACTAATGGAATGGAAGTTGAAATTGACAAGTAAGAAATAAAAGTATATGAGCTTATATGCAACAGCGGTAAAAAAACCGGTGACCACCGCCCTCGTGTTCGTGGCTGTGGTGATCATGGGTCTTTTTTCCTTAACCCGATTATCTGTCGACCTGTTCCCGGAGATTGAAACCAACATGATCATGGTCATGACGGCCTATCCCGGTGCCAGTGCCAGTGATATTGAAATGAACGTCTCCAAACCGTTGGAGAACGTACTGAATAGTGTGAGTGACCTGAAACATATCACTTCGCAATCCAGAGAAAACATCTCTATCGTAACTCTCGAATTCGAATACGGGACCGATATAGACGTGGCAACCAACGACGTTCGCGACAAGTTGGATGTCGTGGAGTCGTCCCTTCCCGATGATGTGGAAAATCCTATCATCTTCAAGTTCGGTACCGACGACATTCCTATCCTGTTGCTATCCGTGACAGCAGAGGAAAGTACCAACGCCCTTTACAAGATTCTGGATGATAAAGTATCCAACCCGCTGGCCCGTATCAGCGGCGTAGGTGCCGTATCCATCTCAGGAGCCCCGGTCCGTGAAGTGCAAGTGTATTGCGATCCTTACAAGTTGGAAGCCTATGGCCTGACAATCGAAGGGATTTCAAATATCATCGCACAGGAAAACCGGAATACCCCGGGCGGTAGCATCGATATCGGTTCGAATACCTACACACTGCGTGTACAGGGTGAATTCACCGATGCCCGCCAGATGCTCGACCTCGTAGTAGGAAGCAGCAACGGCAGGAATGTTTATCTGCGCGACGTAGCGGACGTAAAAGACTACGTGGAAGAACGTGCACAGGAAACCTTCAACAACGGCGGCCGCGGCGGTATGATCGTTATCCAGAAACAGTCGGGCGCCAATTCGGTGAACATCGCCAAAAAGGTACACGATAAGTTACCCGAAATACAGGCCAGCCTGCCTTCCGATGTAAAATTAGGTGTGATCGTGGATACATCCACCAACATTTTGAACACGATCGACAGTTTGAAAGAAACGATCATGATCACCTTCATTGTCGTAATGTTCGTGGTATTCATCTTCCTCGGACGCTGGAGAGCGACGTTCATCATTATCCTGACAATCCCGATTTCTCTGATAGCCGCCTTCGCTTATCTGCTGGCTTCAGGAAATACGCTGAATATTATCTCACTGAGTTCGCTTTCTATCGCCATCGGTATGGTGGTGGATGATGCGATCGTTGTATTAGAAAACGTAACGACCCATATCGAGCGGGGTAGCAAGCCGAAGCAGGCCGCCGTACATGCGACCAATGAGGTAGCCATCTCCGTTATCGCTTCTACACTGACCATGCTGGCCGTGTTCCTGCCGTTGACGATGGTAACCGGTATGGCGGGTATCCTGTTCAAACAGTTGGGTTGGATCGTTAGTATCATTATGATCGTATCGACAGTAGGCGCTTTGACGCTGACTCCGATGCTTTGTTCACAGTTGCTGCGCCTCGATCCGAAGAAAGGTCGTTTGTACGTGCTATTCTTCACTCCGATCGAGAAAGCATTGAATGCGCTCGATGTAGCTTACGCACGCTTTCTGAGTTGGGCCGTACGCCATCGTAAAACAGTCATCTTCGGTGCCATGCTGATATTCGCAGGGAGCATGATGCTGGTTCCGACCGTCAAAACGGAGTTTTTCCCGACACAGGACAACGGCCGCGTCGGTATCACGATCGAACTGCCGATCGGTACCCGTCAGGAAATCACCCGCGATCTGGCTTTGCGCATCGACAAACAGTTCCGCGAAAAGTATCCGGAAATAGATGTATTGAACTTCAGCGAAGGACAGGCTGACACCGACAATACCTTCGCACAACTTAGCGACAACGGTTCGCACATCATCGAAATGAATGTCGGGTTAAGCAGCGTGGGAGACCGCGAACGCGGATTGATCGAGATTTGCGACCTGATGCGTAAAGACCTGGCTCAATATTCGGAAATCAAGGAATATAAAGTACTGGCCGGTGGTTCTTCCGGCGGTGCAGGTGGCGAAACGACCGTCGATGTGGAAATCTATGGTTTCGACTTCGAAAAGACCGATATCGTAGCTGCCGAACTGGCCCGCCGCCTCGAAACCCTGAAAGGTTGTTCGCAGGTGAACATCAGTCGTAAAGATTATATCCCGGAATATCAGGTAGACTTCGACCGCGAAAAGCTGGCGATGAACGGCCTGAATGTAACTACGGCCTCCACGTATCTTCGTAACCGTATCAACGGCTCCACCGCTTCAAAATATCGTGAAGATGGCGACGAATATGATATAAAGGTACGTTATGCCCCGGAATTCCGCCAGTCGGTAGAAGATATCGAAAATATCATCATCTACAACAGTGCCGGACAAGGCGTTCGTATCCGCGACGTGGGTAAAGTTGTAGAACGTATGACCCCGCCGACTATCGAGCGTAAGAACCGCGAACGTATCATTACCGTTTCGGCCGTTGTAGCCCAGGGTGCCGCATTGAGTGACCTGGTAGAACAAACCCGTGCCGAACTGAAAAAGATGGATATTCCGTCTGAAATTAGCTGGCAGTTGGGTGGTACTTTCGAAGACCAGCAGGATACATTCGCCGATCTGGGTATATTGATGGTATTGATCATCATACTCGTATTCATCGTGATGGCCGCCCAGTTCGAGTCGCTGACCGACCCGTTTGTGATTATGTTCTCTATCCCGTTCGCCTTTACCGGGGTTGTTCTGGGATTGTCTATCACACAAACGCCGCTGGGTGTAATGGCATTGATCGGTGTGATCATGTTGATGGGTATCGTGGTAAAGAACGGTATCGTGCTGATCGACTACACGATCCTTTGCCGCGAACGTGGAATGAGTATCCTGACAGCAGCTGTTACAGCCGGTAAATCCCGTCTCCGTCCGGTATTGATGACCACACTGACCACTGTGCTGGGTATGATCCCGATGGCGGTTGGTACAGGTGAAGGTTCCGAAATGTGGCGTTCGATGGGTATGACGGTTGCCTGGGGGCTTGCCGTTTCGACCCTGATCACGCTGGTTATCGTGCCGGTTGTCTATTGTACATTTGCCGGGAACGGGGTGAAACGCCGCCGCCGCAAAATCGCTAAACTGAACCAGCTGGAACAATTATAAAACAGACAAACCGGGAAGTGGAACTTCCCAGTACCAGGAAGAGGGTATTCCCAGCATTGGGAACGATCTCTTCCCTGTACCGGGAACCACCCGCTTCCGGATATAACATTAAAATATAAAGAACAATGAAAGCTATATTCATATCATTCAATCAGGCCTATTACGAAATGATCCTCAGTATCATGGACCGTAATAATATCCGCGGTTTCACCTACTGGGAAGAAGTGCAGGGACGTGGCAGCAAGAACGGCGAGCCTCATTACGGCAGCCACGCCTGGCCTACCCTCAATTCTGCCATACTGGCAATGGTCCCGGACGAAAAGGTAGACCCTTTCCTAGACCTGCTGCATAAGATGGATTTACAGACAGAAGCCCAGGGATTACGTGCATTCGTATGGAATATCGAGAAATCAATTTGATAAGGTATGGAAACACCTTCTGTAACCACATTCAAATTGAGCAGGCATAAAAAGAGAGGACTGTTTCTGACAACAATCCTCTCTGCCCTGATCGGTACCGGAGCCTTGTACGCAGCCGACGGACTCCAATACGGTGAAGGCCGTTTTGTTTTCATCGCTATCGGAGTATTCGCGTTGCTCACCACTTTCTTCTGTTTCATCAGTTATTCCTTTCTGACCCGGGAAAGTTTCAAAGCCATCTATATCTCTGAAGAAGGGATTAACGACATTTCGACCGGTAACCGGATCGGAACAATTTTATGGAAAGATGTTGAAAGTATCAAAATAATGGACGATATTAGCAACCTGAAACGTAAATATATCGTACTGAAGGTCAGGAACCCGAACGAATATATTGACAGGGAGCCCACACGTAGTAAGAAGCGCTCGCTGGAACTGCGGCTTCAATACTACGGATCACCTATTTGTATTTCCAGCCGTGCGCTGGATTGCACTTTTGAGGAATTAAAACAAGCCGTATTCGACAGATACGACCTCTATAAAGCCTCACATAAAGAGGCATAGTATATCAAGAAGAAATGACACAGGAAGATTTTTCAATATTACTTATCATAATGGCGGTCATCGCCGCCATTGTTTTTGTTACCCTTTATTTCGTAGAAGCCGGCTACGGCATGTTATTCAACAAAAAATGGGGCGTGCCCATCCCCAACAAAATAGCCTGGGTATGTATGGAAGCCCCGGTCTTCATCGTAATGCTCGTCCTGTGGGCAGGATCGGAACGGCAATTCGAAACAGTTCCCCTACTCTTTTTCCTGTTCTTCGAACTGCATTATTTCCAACGGGCCTTCATATTTCCACTGCTTATCAAAGGGAAAAGCAAGATGCCCGCCGGTATTATGACGATGGGGATCGTATTCAACCTGCTGAATGGCTATATACAAGGTATGTGGATATTCTACCTCTCCCCCGAAAATATGTATTCTATCCAATGGCTGACTACACCGCAGTTCATCACCGGAACAATCCTGTTCTTTGCCGGCATGTGGATCAACTGGCAATCGGATTACATCGTCCGCCATCTCCGTAAACCGGGTGATACCAACCACTACCTGCCCAAAGGAGGTATGTTCAACTACGTTACTTCCGCCAACTATTTCGGCGAACTGGTGGAATGGTGTGGTTTCGCCATCCTGACCTGGAGTGCCAGCGGCGCCCTGTTTGCCTGGTGGACATTCGCCAACCTCGTACCCCGTGCCAATACGATCTGGCATAAATATAAAGCCATGTTCGGGAAAGAAGTCGGCAGCCGGAAACGGATCATCCCATTCATTTACTGATTATCTTTGCATACTGATTATATAACTATACAACGAACAGATCATTGAAAACAGACTAAACATTATGAACAAAGAATCTGTACTATTTACTCCGGCCACCATCGGCCCGCTAACACTCAGAAACCGTACGATACGGGCGGCAGCATTCGAAAGCATGTGCCCCGGCAACGCCCCGTCGGAAATGCTTTACAACTACCATACCTCCGTTGCTGCCGGAGGTATAGGTATGACAACCCTTGCTTATGCAGCCGTTACACAAAGCGGACTTTCCTTTGAGCGCCAGCTATGGCTTCGTCCGGAGATCATTCCCGGCATCAAAAAGATAACAGATGCCATCCATAAAGAAGGAGCAGCAGCCTCCATACAGATCGGACATTGCGGGAATATGTCCCATAAAAACATTTGCGGATGCACACCGATATCCGCTTCAACCGGATTCAACCTCTACTCGCCCACTTTTGTCAGGGGGATGAAACAATCCGAAATCGTGGCCATGTCGAAAGCCTTCGGACAGGCTGTCCACCTGGCACGCGAAGCCGGAATGGATGCCGTAGAAGTACATGCCGGACACGGTTACCTGATCAGCCAGTTCCTTTCCCCTTACACCAACCACCGGAAAGACGAATATGGCGGAAGCCTCGAAAACCGTATGCGTTTCATGAAAATGTGCATGGAAGAAGTTATGAAAGCAGCCGGTTCGGATATGGCAGTCCTGGTTAAAATGAATATGCGCGACGGTTTTAAAGGCGGTATGGAACTGGATGAAACACTGGAAGTCGCCCGCACACTGCAAGACGAATGCGGAGTACATGCACTCATCCTCAGTGGCGGATTTGTCAGCCGTGCTCCCATGTACGTGATGCGCGGAGCTATGCCTATCCGCACGATGACCCATTATATGCCTTTCGGATGGTTGCCTATAGGAGTCAGGATGGCCGGCCGTATGATGATACCGACCGAACCGTTCAAGGAGGCTTATTTCCTCGAAGACGCGCTGAAGTTCCGTGCCGCCCTGAAAATGCCCCTTGTCTATGTGGGTGGCCTCATCTCCCGCGAAAAGATCGACGAAGTACTCGGTCACGGTTTCGAATTTGTCAGTATGGCACGCGCCCTGCTGAACGATCCGGCTTTTGTCAACCATATGAAAGAGAACGAACAGGCACGCTGCGACTGCGGACACAGCAACTACTGCATCGCCCGCATGTATTCGCTTGAAATGGCTTGCCACAAACATATGCAGAATCTACCGAAAAGTATTATCAAAGAAATAGAAGAACTGGAATATAAATAATGGAAAAAGGAATAGCCATTATCACCGGTGCAGACGGCGGAATGGGCCGGGAAATAACGCTGGCACTCGCAAAAGAGGGCTTTCAGATCATCATGGCCTGTAAAGAGCCGGATAAAGCCCGTACTGTCTGCGATAAGATCAAAAAAGAAAGCGGGAACGAGCGGATCGAAATACGACAGATAGACTTATCCTCACTGGCTTCGGTACGCTTATTTGCCGATAAACTATTAGCGGAAGGTCGCCCCGTCAGCCGACTCATGAACAATGCTGGAGTCCTGACGACAAATATCCGCCAGACAGCGGACGGCCTGGAAACGATCGTAAGTGTTAATTACGTAGGTCCTTACCTCCTTACCCGCCTGCTTCTCCCCCTGATGCAGCGGGGAAGCCGTATCGTTAATACCGTATCGTGCACATATGCCATCGGACGGATAGAATCCGACTTTTTCAGCAAAGGGAAAAACGGACGCTTCGCACGGATACCGGTATATGGAAATACAAAACTGGCCCTTTTACTCTTTACACGTGAGTTGGCAGAAAGAGTAAAAGAAAAAGGTATCACCGTCAATGCTGCCGACCCGGGAATTGTCAGTACCAATATGATCACGATGCATGCCTGGTTCGACCCGCTGACGGACATCCTGTTCCGCCCGTTCATCAAAACAGCGGCACAGGGAGCAGCTACTGCCATCTACCTGGCGCAATCGCCGGAAGTAGACGGTAAAAGCGGAGGCTGCTACGCCAACTGCAAAGAGAAAAAGCTCCCGGAACGTATACTCCACCACCCTCTGCAACGCCGGCTTTGGGACGATACGGAAGCCCTGCTTCTCTCCCGTAACCTGCTGAACAGAAAAAATATCCCGGAGACAGTTGGAACGTATTGATAAAAAAATTACCTTTGCACCGCTTTTAACCCCCGTACGTGTGATGGGAAATTAGGAAGCATAAAAACTAATTTTGAGTAACACAAAAATTAAGAAAATGAAGACATTTCAATTAGAAGGAAAAGGCAGAGAAGTAGCAGCTACTTCAGCCGATCAGAAAAGAGCTTTGAAAGCTATGCGTAAAAATCAGGAAATCCCTGCTGTATTATACGGTGGTGAAAAAGTAACTCACTTCACAGTAAATGTTGAAGGTGTACGCAAGCTGGTTTATACTCCGGAAATTTTCGCTGTAGAACTGAACATCGACGGCAAAAAGACAATGGCTATCGTTAAAGATATCCAGTTCCAGCCGGTAACCGACGCTATCATGCACATGGACTTCATGGAAGTATCAGACAGCAAACCGGTAACAATAGAAGTTCCTGTTGTACTGACAGGTCACGCCGAAGGTGTTAAAGCCGGTGGTAAGCTGACATTGCGTATGAGAAAGCTGAAAGTGAAAGCTATCTACACTCAGATCCCTGAAAAACTGACTATCAACGTTGATCACCTGGGCTTAGGTAAATCTATGCAGGTGGGTGCTTTACACTTCGAAGGTCTGGAACTGATGAATGCAAAGAACGCTGTTGTTTGCGCCGTTCAGTTGACTCGTGCCGCTCGTGGTGCTCAGGCTACTGCTGGTAAGTAATCTGATAAAGAGAATACCAAATAACGTGAGGGAGGAATGTTCAGGAGAATGTTCTTCCCTTTCTTATATTATACAATTTACGGATACGTCCGAACGTATCCCTGTAAAAATAGAATGACAATGAAATATCTGATAACCGGACTTGGTAATATAGGCCCTGAATATTGGGGAACACGTCACAATATCGGTTTTCGCGTCGTAAACGCATTGGCCGAAGATGCCGGAGCACCGTTCACGGAAGAACGTTACGGGGCGGTTGCACGGATGCGGGTAAAGAACTGTGAATTGATCCTGCTCAAACCGAACACTTTTATGAATCTGAGCGGAAACGCTGTCCGTTATTGGCTACAGAAAGAAAACATTCCCGTGGAAAATCTGTTAGTCGTAGTAGATGACCTCGCTCTCCCCTTCGGCACCTTGCGTCTGAAACCCAAAGGCAGCGATGCAGGGCATAACGGCCTGAAGAATATACAGCAACTCCTGGGCACACAGGAATATTGCCGCTTGCGGTTCGGCATAGGAAGCGACTTTCCCCGTGGCGGACAGATCGACTATGTGCTGGGGAAATTTCCTTCCGAAGAGTTGGAGTTGATGCCCGAAAAGCTGAAACGCGCGGTAGAGATTATCAAGAGTTTTTGTCTGGCAGGTGTACAGATCACCATGAACCAGTTTAATAACAAATAAGTATGAACGAAGTACGAATAGATAAATGGATGTGGGCAGTCCGCATCTTCAAATCCCGGACCATCGCAGTCGAAGCCTGCAAGAAGAACCGGGTGATGATCGGAGGCGTAAATGTAAAAGCATCGCGCATGATAAAGGTCGGTGATGTTATACAGGTCCGTAAACCGCCTATCACCTTTTCCTTTAAGGTGCTGGCATTAACGGAACGCCGCATGGGAGCCAAACTGGTTCCCGATTATATGGAAAATGTAACGACTCCGGATCAATACGAAATCCTTGAAATGAACCGTATCTCCGGTTTCGTAGACCGTGCACGCGGTCTGGGCCGTCCCACCAAAAAAGATCGCCGCGAACTGGAACAGTTCACCGATCCGGGCATGGCCGGAGATGGGTTTGACTTCGATTTCGATTTCGGATCGGAAGGTGATGATGAATGATGTTCTGTTATTATCAAAATTGAGCTATCTTGTCCCCGTGTCAAGCACGGGGACGGGATAGCTCAATTATTCCTAACTGTGCTTCTCTTCCGTCAACAAAACACCTTCATCATTCCATGTCCGCCAAATACCGCTTTTCTTGCCACGGGTATAGAACATTTCAAAGCGCATGATGCCTTTGTCGTTCCAGATGCGCCAGGGACCGTCTTTCTCGCCATCTTTATAAGTGGCCAGGCCGATCAGTTGTCCGGCTTCGTTGTAAGTACGCCACTCACCATGAAAGATGCCATGATAATAAGAGCGGACCTCGGCAATTTTCCCGTCCGGATAATAGATCACATAGGTACCTTCGGGGCGTCCGTCTTTGAGGTAAAGCTCCATCTTCAACATGCCGTCATCGTAGAATTCGGTATAACGGCCGGTATACGGGGTTGTCTGTGTTTCATCCGTATAATACTGTCCCTCGCTGAGAACCAGGTCCTGCGCCTGTATAGCCAGAGAACTTCCGGCGATTAATGCAGATGCCAATAATAATTTCCTATTCATTTATTGTCGCTATTGTAGAATCAATACACAGTATTCTGCGGATCCCAGTTTGTCCAACCTTCCGTCCAGTCGTTTGTTCCGTCGAAAGCACCTTTGTAAGTTACCTTTTCGAAGAAGCTATCGGCCAATTTAGAAAAGTCAGCACCTTTCACAGCATCCGCTACGACAGAAGAATAGTCACCGTCTTTCGCAATGATTTGCCGGGTATTTTCCAGAACCGTATTATTACCGGCACGGTTGAAGAAGTTCTCGCTCACCTTTTCGTCTTCGTAGAAGTTCTTCCACATACCGGCGAAGATCACATTTTCGATAGCGATACCATCGTTAGCCTGCCCTTTCTTGTCTGTTGCACGCAGACCATAAGGCCATCCCGTAAAGACTGAGTTATATATATTCAAGCTTGAATTACGACGCAGGTGCATGGCAGCCTGGTATTTTCCGCCCTTGGCTCCGTTGGCTGCATCGGCAGTCTTGGCTTCCACTTCTGCCTGTGTCCTATCAGAAACCTTACCATAGAACGGGCCGATCAGGGTTACGTTGGAGAATACCGGCTTGGTAAACGGTGTATTGGTAGAACCGTCACCGTCATTATCAGACTCAAAACCGTTGGAGTCGGACGTATCGGCAATATCCTTGTCACGTACGCTCAACAGGAACTGTAGTTTACCCGTATAGCCGTAGTCAGTATCGAAATCATCATCCCAACCCTTATAAGCAATCAGGTGTTTCGCATTCACCGTACCACCGAACCATTCGTAAGAGTCGTCATTCGAATAAGATACCTGAACAAATTCCACTTCCGTACCGCTGCCTACGCCTCCGAATGTCAAACCGTTGATTTCCTTATCCGGCTCCAATGGATAACCGGCAAATTCGATACGTACATATTTCAGCTTACCGGAACTTTCGCCGTTAAATTCATCAGAAGTCGTATTGCCATAGTGTGTGCCGGGGCCTCCTTCAATAGTCGGCTGGTTGGTCCGGTTTACGCGGGCATTACCACAGATAATCAAACCGCCCCAGTCACCGGTTACACGTTTGCCCGGTTCCTTGTCGGAAGTAAAGACGATCGGTTTATCTACCGTACCTTCAGCGATGATCTTGGCACCCGGCTCGATAATCAGGGAAGCCGCTCTCTCACCCGAAGCAACGGAAATACCTTTGATAACGGAACCTGCCTCGATAGTCAACGTTGCGCCGCTCTTGACATAAACGAAACCTTTCAGGAAGTTTTTGTTGGCAGCAGAAATGGTACGATCGGCAGTAATATTACCTTCCAGCGTATCTTCTATCACTGCCGGAGCATCTTCAGATACGGTTACGGTGCAAGTTGCCGTCTTATCTCCACTCTTCGTCGTTGCAGTAATAGTCGCAGTACCTTCAGCTACACCGGTTACCTTACCGCCATCCACGGTAGCCACCTTTTCATCGGAAGAGCTCCATGTAATTGTTTTATCTGTCGCATCCTCCGGAGTGACAGTGGCAGACAATGTGACTGTCGCACCCGGTTTAACTGCGGCTGTCGTAGGATTTACAGCAATTGCAGAAACAGCTATAGTACCCTCTTTTTCGTCATCATCACTACAAGATACAGTTCCAAACATCACGGCCAGTGCAAACACAGAGGCCAAACCTTTTAATAGAAATCTGTTCATAATAAAAACATTTTGTTTGTAATAAGAATTATAGTCAATTAATCATTAGAACTTTAAGGAGACACCTACATTGATATCCACTCCCGGACGATAGCTGCGGATCAGCTGTTCACGTTCGCGCTTCCCCCCGTTTTCATCCGTCAGCTTCACGAATTGTTTGTATTCCACTTTCGAATTAAGCAGGTCCTGTACACCCGCCTTGATCTCCACGAACTTGCCGATCTTCTTCGAGAATGTCAGGTCCAGCGAATTGCGGGGCATCTCGTATATATCGGGGATATCTTCACTTTCGTTCTGCATCGGGACACCGACCGACTCGATACGCTTCCCGATCCGGTTATAAAGCAGTGAGGCTGAGATTCCCTTGTCGTCATGCTGATAGAACAATCCGGCGTTCACCAGGTAAGGAGATTGTCCGGCCAGCGGACGGTCACGCTCAGGAGCGCCATCCTCGAAACGTACCCGGCTATAGATATAAGCGGCATTACAAACCAGGCTCAGTCCTCTTAACCCGATAAAGTCGAGGTTTTTACGGATATCCAGTTCCACACCGAAAGCTTCGGCGTTCTTCGCATTATGATAGGTATATTGCAGGCCCGAACCGGCTTCGTTGTATGTCTCTTCGATCGGGTCTTTGAAACGTTTGTAGAATCCGCCCAGCGTAATCATCTCGCCGGTGGCCGGATAAAACTCATACCGTAAATCCAGATTGTCGGCATAGGCGTTCTTCAGGTCGACGTTACCTACGATATTGGCATCGCGCTCCAGATTGAAGTAAACGTAAGGCACTACCTCCCGGAACTCCGGCCGGTTGACGGACCGCCCGTAAGCGGCGCGTATCAAATGTTTCTCCGTCAGATTATAAGAGACATTGACCGAAGGAAAGAAATCGGTCGCATCGTTATCCAGATGTACCGGCTCGGTACCGTCGGAAGAATAGCCGTCCATCACCAGGTTGTAATATTCCATGCGAACCCCGACCACGGCATTCAGCTTCTCGCCATAGTTCAGCTTTGCCGAAACGTAGGCGGCACCCAATTTACTGTTCGAAGTGTAAGAATCGTTATTCTTCGTTACCTCACGCATCCAGATACGGTCGGCAGAGATGTTATCGTCCGAGAATATCCCGGTATAATCCCAATCGGCATAACGGTCATAGCCCGTGCCCAACAGGTTGTAACCGAAGCGGCGGGCATCGAACGTACGGTCTTTATATTCTCCGTAGATACCACCGTTGAACACGGGGGCAAACATATCAGACACGGCGAACTTATGCTCGTAGTTTGCCGCCAGCGAGGCACTGTGATCTTTCAGGTCCTGATAGTAACGCATCGGATCGGACACATAATAGTTCGGCTGCTCCGTCTTATTCTCATCCAGGATAGAGTTCACGATCTTGCGGTCGGGCTCCCGGTAAGAGGCGAAGGCATAGCCGGCCGTCCAATCCACCTTGTCGATATTCTCCCGCAAGGTATGCGTACCGCTCAACTGGCCGGAATAGGTCGTACGTCCGGTATAAAGCGATTCCCATTTGCGGATATCCTTATCGGAATAGTAGTTGGTCCCCTCCCGTTGCGTCAGGGCGGAAACACCGCGCTGGCTGAAGAAGTTACGAAATTCGTACTTATTGCCGCCCTTCATGAACGACCAGTTGAAGAGGGCACCCAGCTTGGACGTATTCCGGTAGCGAATATCATTGTATTCGAAACGGGGACGGGAGACGTCGTTCGCCACATCATAGGTGATATAGTTGTTGTTCACCGTTTCCGAATAGTCATATTCCGTACTCCAGTTCACATTGGTGATATTTCCGATCTTCCAGTCGCCGATGTCGAACGAACGGTGAGAGGTAAGCGAAATCTTCTGGTCGGGAATAGCCTTGAATGTATTGATCCCCCAGCGCTGGTTGATCTGTCGGGTGAAAGCGGCCGCCTCTTCCGTCGAATGATCTCCCAGATGGGCAGGAAAAAAAGCAGGCAGGCTTCGGGCACCGGCTCCGAATCCGAGATAATCTTTCCAGCTGCCTTCTGTCAGCCGAAAGTCGCGGAAGGTCGCATTCGTATTGAAACCCATTTGATAAGAGACTGCAAAGGTATTTCCCTCCGGGATATTCTTCGTCATCACCTGCACGAAGCCACCCGAAAAATCGGCAGGCACCTCGGCCGACGGACTTTTATAAACCATCATATTGTCGATCAGCGAAGAAGGCAGCACGTCAAAAGAGAAAGCCCGGCTATCCGTCTCGCTCGACGGTGTCGTGGCATTGTTCAGCCACACGTTATTATAACGTTGTGCCAGGCCACGAACAACAATGAAGCGGTCGTCTACGATCGTAATACCGGGTATACGGCGAAGCACCTCGGCAGCATCGCTGTCCTGCGTCTTGCTGATCTGCTGGGCGGATATTCCGCTCACTACGGGAAGGCTTTTGCGGACGGTATTCAATACGGCTGTCTCCGTCCCCAGTTTTCGTTGGGCCACAACCACAACGTTTTGCAGTTGGAGGTCGGCGTCCGATAGTTCGATACGCACGACTGCTTCCTGATGAGCTATCACAACCACATCTTTTATGGTTTGCGTTTTATAAGATACATAAGAAGCGACCAGTGTATATTTTCCCGGTTGTACCTTTTCGATACGGAAATTTCCGTCTATATCCGTTATAGCTCCGATTGTCGTTCCTTCGATAGAGACAGTGGCACCGATCAGTGGTTCCTTGAATTTAGCATCTGTCACGGTTCCGCAGATAACACCCGTTTGTGCCCGGGCCGTCAGCGCAAGAAAACTTCCAAACAGTAGGAGAACCAACATCAACAGTCCTCTCTTTTCACGCTTATTTCTCATTCCTTTACTTGTTGTTACATTTATTTGCCGCAAAAGTAGAGGCGCAATGTTTCAGCCAAATTTAAAAGAGATGACAATACGATAACAGTTATTACAATTCGTTGACAGAAAAAGTACATACATGCGCTCCGCCTGTCCTAACCGGAGGGGAAGATGGCTAAAGATTGTACACAACGCTTGTTTTTCTAAGCGAACAGGACAACCATGTCCGCTTTTTTAGTTTACTTTGCGATCACAAACAATCCTTACACCTTAGATATCGAATGACGGAAGAAAACTTATTTATAATAACCTATTCACTGAACACAGTGGTCTGCCTCCTCGTAACAGCCGGACTACTGTTCCTTAAGCCGCTCCGAAACGTCAGAAACCGGAAATACCGTAATGCCTGCCGTATCCTCGCTTTTGCTTCCGCCATCGTCGGGAGCGGGCATCTGCTCACCTTGCTGGTGGGAGATAGCACACAGACCGATCTCGAGCTGCTGTCTTTCCCCGTCATCGTGATCGGGGCTTCACAATCGTTGCTGTTCACCTTCCTGTTGATCCTGTTGTTCCGGGAAGAATATGTCACACGGAAGAATATTCTGCTGCATGCCTCACCGGCCATCCTCCTGACGGTTTTCTATCTGGCAGCACGCTGTTTCTTCGAAGATCCGGCTGTTTATACGTTCAGCGAATGGGCTGCACAAACAGGTAATCCGGTACTGATGATCCGTACGGTTTTCGCTCTGGTCTATCTGGTGCAAATGGGCATTTACACCCATATATTCTTCCGCGAACGAGCCATCTACGATAAGAGCCTCAGCCACCTTCAGAAGATACCCGAACGACTGGAACTGCGTTGGGTAACCCGTGTATTCCTCTATGCACTGGGGATCGGGGTACTCGCCCTCACGCTTTGTTTCTGCTTTTCTGTTACGTATGAACTGACAGTCGTCTGTATCTTTACCGTCTTTTATCTGATGGTCGGCGCCTATTACGTGAATTACCATTTCACCTACGACTTCATGCGGGAGGAGCTTTTCAAGACGAACACCGTTTTGCCGGAAGAGAAAGAGGAAAAAGCGGGTCTCGACACATTGGTCAACGAACTCGCACAGGCACAGGACAAGGACCTGTACAACCGGGCGGAAAAGATGATGCGCGAAGACCTGCTTTTCACCAATCCCGATTTCAACCGCAAAGAATTTGTACAGGCCCTCTACACCAACGAGCATTACCTGACCCGCGCCTTGAAATACTATACCGGTATGAGTATCCAGGACTACATCGTCCATTACCGCATCGACTATGCCCATACCTGCCTGCTCATTCCCGACGCGCGCTCGATCGAAGAGATTGCGCTCACCTCCGGTTTCTCGTCTGTACGCAGTTTCAACCGCAACTTCTCCGAAGTGTTCGGCATGACACCCCACAAATACAGGAAAGAACATGCAAACAAAGCATAATTTCGGTATTTGTCCATAATTTTTCGGTATTTGTCCGGTCCTTTCCTCCATTCTTTTCTTCATTTGCCCATTGTCTAATTCTAAAACAGAACAACATGGCAGAAAACAAAGAAGAACAAATCATCCTTCGTATCGAAACGTACGACAACATCCTGACGGAGAAGGAGGGCGACTACACCGCGAAACCGATAGTGACCGGTTCGGTTGGCAACCCCCAGATCGCCAAACGGATCATGAAGGGCGGGCTGGAAGTCCGCGAAGAAACAATCCTCTACATCCTCGACATGGCCGACCAGGCGAAAGCCGAAGCCATTGCCCAAGGGATAAGTGTAAACGACGGCGTCGGCCAGTACCTGGTCAACACGCGCGGTTCGTTCGACGGCCCCTCGGCCGCTTTCAATCCCCAAATCCACTCACTGGGTGTAACCTATACGATAGGTAAGACACTTGCTGCTTTATTGAAGAAAATCAAAGTTGAAAATCGCGGTCTGGCATCGCTCGGCCCGGTAATTAATAAAGTTACCGACTCGACAACACTCAGCGAAAACGACGAGATCACTCCCGGCGCCCCCATCACCATCGAAGGCAAGAACATGCGCGTGATCGGTGAAGACGCTTCCGTAGGACTTTTCTTCACCCCCACCGCAGGCGGCGAAGCAAAGAAAGTGTCCCTCTTCGTTCAAAACGACCCGTCGAAGATCATCTGCGTGGTGCCCGCGCTCAGCAACGGAACGTATACGATGAGTATCACAACCCAGGCGGGTTCGACCAACCGTACGGTGAAAACACCGCGTTCCTGCACTTTCCCCGTCACCCTGCGTGTCGGACCGAAAGAAAGCGGTGGCGGCGACCGTCCGGAAATCGAATAATTCAAGCCTGCCTTGAAGCCCCTTTCAAGCGATCCTTGAAGCAGGCTTCAAGGCACCGTTGAAGCCTCGTTCAAGCACCCCTTGAAGCCTCGTTCAAGCGTGCCTTGAAAAAAGAACTTGCAAAAACAGACTAATAACCCATTAATACAGATATAACATGAACAGATTTTTTACCAACAAGACTAAAGCAGCAAGTCTCCTCCGGGGCTTGCTGCTTCTTAGCATCATGATGCTAACGTCCGTAGGGACATGGGCACAGGAGGGAGAAGGTCCACCGACAGAGGTAAGCGTTTCCGATACCGCCGCCCTGAAAAACGCACTGGAAAGTACAACCGCTTCCACCATCAACATGACGGAGAGCATCACCCTGACGGAAGAGGTAAAGATAGCCGTAGGCGCCGACCATACCCTCTCCATCGCCGAAGGCAAAACCCTCACATGCACCGTCAAATACGGGATCAACCTCCCAAGCAACAACGACAACTACGTCAGCCTGACCATCCAGGGAGAAGGTGCAGGTAGCAATCTTGCAATTAAGGTAGACGGCGGCGGGAATGCCATCACAAACGGTACCCTTACATTGAAGAACATCACCGTCGATATAACCTCGGGGATCATCAACCCAACTATCCTGACCGTTGGCTCCGGCGCAACCATCAACGTGGATGCAGAAAACCAGGACTCCCCACTGCAAATCTCCAGACTGACCGTCGATAACGGCGGCACTATCAACATCAAGACATTCAAAAGAGTCGGGATCAATATAACCACTGCCCTGACCATCAACAGCGGCAGCACAGTCAAGGTTGGAAATGGGACAGGCGATAACCGAGGGATTAATATCCCGTCAAGCGGGTCTATCGTTCTCAATAGCGGCGGCACATTGGAAGGCACCGGAAACGACAAGGGAGGTAACATCTACCTGACAAAAAATGCCAAAGTCACCGGCATGAGCGGCAAGCTCGTCGACCGGGGAAAAGAATTAAATGTATCAAGCGAGAACGAACCGGTTACCGTAGGTAAAGCAGATACCATTGCCTCCCCCACCGGCCTCTCCGAAGGTACCTATACCTGGGACAAGAGCACCAGCAAATTCGCCAAGCCAGACCTGGAGGAAGGCTATACATTTAATTCGGAAACCGGCGCACTGACCATCAGCAGCCAGACCGGAATGACGAACTGGAAGCAAAACGGACAGAGCAGCAACGGCAAAGACGTAAAGAGCGTCACGATCACCGGTGATGTCACGGAGATCGTAGGGAGTGCTTTTACATTCTGTTCCAACTTAACCCAGGTAACTATTACAGCAACCGGGATAACCAGTATCGGAGCGAGTGCCTTTCAAAACACCAAGAGTCTGACCACGATCGAAATACCGGCTTCGGTTACTACGATCGGAAATGCTGCCTTTGCAGGGTCGGGCATCAGCACATTTACAGTAGCCGAAGGCAGCAGCTCCTTTAAAGCGGACGCCGACTGCAAAGCCCTGCTGACTTCCGACGGCAAAACATTGGTTGTCTTTGCCCCAAAGGCGACCGGCAGCTATACGATCCCCGGCGGGGTGGAAACAATCGGCCCCTATAGCTTCGAAACCAGTGCTCTCACCTCCCTTGTAATCCCAAGCTCGGTAAAAACCATCGGGGAAAGCGCCTTCTATTTGAGTGCTCTCACCTCCATTGAGATCGGGGAAGCGGTAGAAACCATCGAGGCAATGGCCTTCTTTTCGAGTGCTCTCACTTCCATTGTGATCCCGGAATCGGTAAAAACCATCGGGGAAGCGGCCTTCACTCTGAGTGCTCTCACCTCCATTGTGATCCCGAAATCAGTAGAAACCATCGGGGATGCGGCCTTCAGTCAGAGCAGCGCTCTGACAACCGTCACCTTCGAAGGGGAGTCGGCTCCGACTATCGGAAAGGGCATCTTCGCCTTTTGCGACAACCTGACCAGCATCCTTGTACCGGCAAACGCAACAGGCTATACCGGAGATGGTGCCAGCGATAACTGGAAAGCATGGGCAACGTATATAAATTCAGGACAAGCACAAGGACAAACACAAACTACCGGAAACAATACAGTACCCGCCGACGGCACTCTGACAGGCGACGGCACGACCGAAGCCACCAAAGTCACCCCCCAAGGCGATGCCACCCTTGAGAATGTGAAAACGAAGGAAACGGAAATAGCCGTCGGCACAACCTCCGTTATCACCCTGACCGGCGCAGGCAATGACCTGGGCGCCATCACCAACGCAGGCACTCTTACACTGAATGCCGATGAAGGAACGACCATCACAGTCGCCTCCGTAGACAACAGCGGCACCTTCATCGACAACACCGGTAGCGTGACAGTGGTAACCGGCGACGCGTCCCTCGACCTCTCCGCCGACGATGCCATGCCGTCCGACCAGACAGCCACAGGCCAGGTGACACTGACCGCGAAACCTGCCGTTGCCGAAGGCGCAGACGTATCCTATCAATGGCAAAAGCAGGAGAACGGAAGCTGGACGGACGTCAGCAACCCGTACACCCGTGCCGCCGTTGCGGGCAGTCCGGACTTTACGACAAACATATCGGGTACATACCGTTGCCGGATCACGGTCGAAAAGGGCAGTGTCTCCACTACCCTGCTCACCCAGTCCGCCACGGCTACGGTCAATTCGATACCCGATCCCGAGCCAACCTACTACACCGTTACCCTCCCGTCGGTGGAAGGAGCCGCAACCGACCCGGTAGCCGGCGATTACGATGTCGAGTCGTGGGATAACTTCCGCTTCTACCTCACACTCGATGCGGACTACAACCAGTCTGTCCCCGTCGTGACGACCGACCGTGGCGAGACCATCACCCCACGTACCAGCGACGGAGCCTACATCGTGAAGTACGTCCGTAGCGACCTCGTCATCTCGATCGGCGGCATCGTGAAGAACCCGCCTCCCGTTGCCAACGCCGAAATCCAGTCCGGCACCCGCATCTTTACCCGCGACGGCAGCCTCTTCATCACCACCGACCGCCCGGCACGTGCGCAGGTCTTTGCCCTCACCGGCCAACTGATCCGTAGCCTCGACCTCCCCGCCGGCACGACCCACGTCGACCCGCTGACCGACGGCATCTACATCGTCCGCCTCAGCGACGGTACGGTGCAGAAGGTGGTTGTACGGAAGTGATGAAAGTGATCGCTTTGAAGTGACAAGAGTAACTAATTCCCCTCTCGAGAGGGGAATTAGTTACCATCAGTCAGTACAACCTTGAATATAATCTATCAAAAAGCCCCCTCTTCTTGTGATAGCGAAGAGGGGGCTTTTACATAGGGGAAACGTAGCTTAGGCTATCCGCCCTGTAGTTATCTCTTTTTTAAGGAAGTCGTATACATACCCTGCACTCTGATAGTACAAGCCGGTAGCAGGATTACTCAATCGATCAAAAGTATCAGAGTTATAATATATATCCATAGCCTGCGTCATATCACAACCCCACTCTTCCATGAGCATCTGTATAATTTCGCTACTCAACTCCTCAATCATAAATTCTATTTGTCCGGCTGTCAGTTTCATAATTTCTTCAGATAAGAAAGAGCACGCTCGGTGCCAAAATAATATTGTATAGTCAAACCTTTAGCATACTTCAGTTCCTCAATCAACTTATCCATAGGAATAACCCCCATACGAAACCGACGTAACTGGTAAGTAACACCGTCATCTGCTATCGGCCCAATAACGATATCATATGAATGAGCAGGATGCACACGGTCACGGTCACGATTTACAAAAACAAACTCCGCCCATTCCTGACAATAATCATCAAAAAACTTCACCGTCAACTCTAAAGTATTCAAGGCCTCCTCATCAAACTCAAAAGTCGTCACGAAGGGAACACCTGTTAGTAATTGCTCTGTTTTCTGCTTAGCCAAAGCTAGTGCCTGTTCGTACCCGGGAGACAAATAAAAACCTTGTCCAAAGTCTTTGAAGGGTTTCGATCGGGACAAGTCAGGACAATCAATCTCCATATTTGAACCATGATAAAGTTTCATGCCAACTGCCCTCCGTTATTACGACATACCATCACCAGACTTTCGATTACATCTTCAAACGATTGCGTATGCAATACTTCGTAATGCTTATGAAGGAACTGTATCCCTTTAAAACGGTTCAAATAGTTGAACGCCTGTTTCTGCTTCAACTTATAAGCAGATGCAAACTCGGCTATCAAAGCAACAGTAAAATCCAACTTACTCTTTTCAGTCCGGGACATAGTACTCTCCTTTCTTCTTTTAATTATGAAAACAAAGATACAAGAAAACTCCTTTCCTCAACTCTTATCCCCCTTAAAATATCTTTTAACTGTCTTACGCATAATATACACCATAAATCCGGTATGTCCATGTATACTTATTTTTCGTACATTTGCATCTTTATTAATCAAAAGCGTAAATGACGATTATAAGATGAAGAACACTAAGATTTTCCCCAAAGACTGGCTGCAACTGCATCCCTATAAACAATCAGGTCCGACCGACCTTTATTATACCCGTATTGCCAATCAGATACATGAAATGATGGAACAGACCGACCTGGCGAACTCGTTCGAAAAGGAAGATGTCATCCAGATCAGTATGCGTATGGCGGCTTATTTCGAGGACGTGATATCCGGCCTGAACATATGGCGTGCATTCATCACGGAATATAAGAAACAGACGGGCAACTATCTCCCTTTCTATACCGTCAGCGACCATTATTATGACGACGAGGCAAACTACGAAGACGTCCGTTTCCTGCTCTGGCACTATACCCAGCAGTACCACGGCGCCAAGAAAGGCACTTTCGTCAACCCCGACAACCCAGCCAACGAAGAGACGGCCCGCCTCATCTACCAACTGTTTTGCAAGGAATGGACTACCGCTCCCGAAAACACAAAGATGCAGGCTCTTTTCGCCCCGGAAACTTCTTACGAGGACCCGGAGAAACAGGCCGAACTGCTCCACTGGTTCCACTACAACTCTTACCTGCTGACCGACTCTAACGTCGACCTGAGCGAAACGGTAAAAGAATACTGGCGCCAGAACCCGAACGATCGGCAGAACACACAGGCTGTCATGGTTATCTACGACTCGCTGGCTCATATCAGCCGGACGCCACTCCTGGCCTACACGTCACCGAAATGGCTCTCGCTTATCATGCCGGAAACGCATCCGGACTATGCCGCCTTCGCCGATAAAGCGGAAAAAGCAGAATCCTTTGTCGACCCCGCCATCAAGGAACGGGAAGAAAGCAACAAGGCTGTCTACGATAAATTCACAGAAATCGCGGACGGCAAGTTATTATTCTATATGAAGAGCAAGCAGGAATTTATCGACTTCGCCACCCAGCAACTGAAACTGGAGGAAAGCGAATATACTCCGCTGGCCGACTGCATCGAATTCAACAAGTTTGCCGTATATGCTTCTCCCCGTGAAGGCCTTCAATTACTGGTAGACGGCATCGAATTCATCAAAGACGAACAAAACCCGTTCTATGACGAGAAAAAGGCTTCCGACCAGGGATTATCTTTCTTCATCGTCAAACATTGCAGCAAAGACCTGCTGAAAGCCCTCGAAGAACGCGGCATGCTCGCCGATGCCCAAACCAAGAGCCTGCTCAGCCCCGAACGCGGAAAAGATATTATTCATGGGAATTGGGAATTCCTGGCGAAGTATTTTATCAGAGAGATTTAAAAGGATAGGTTCAATTATAGAATAATTGAACTATCTGTTTAGTGACTGGTTGTAACTGGCTTTAACACACCCCCTTCCCCCTCTCCAGAGGGGAGCCAGTTACAACCAGTTGCTATAAAAGATAGCTCAAACCTGATAAAAACCAAATCACCTGTCAGCCGGATAAACAACCCCCAACTGCCTCCGTATCTCGTCAATAATCTCCAATGTTATCAATGAATTATCATGGCTGTTAATAGCCGACTCGCGTTTACCGGCAAGAACCAGGTCTATAAATTCGGCCACCTCATAGTAATATTCGTCCTTATCCGTCACTGCGCTGATATCCTGCGGCTCGGGAATGGCACTCTTGCCCGCTGCTGCGGCAATCCGGGGCAGATAAGTCACCTTGCTGATAATATTCACCCGGTCCAGAATGATGTTTCCTTCTTCCCCTTGTATCTCTGTCGGCAATGACGAGTTAGCTATCTTCGAATAAAGGATAGTCGCATTCATTCCTTTATACTGAAAGTTCACAGCCCCTTGTCCGTCCGCCCCCGAAGAAAGCACGACACCTGTCGCCTCCACTTTCTCCGGCCGCCCGAACAAGACTACCATCGGATAAAGCGTATAGATACCGATATCCATCATTGCCCCGTTCGAGAGTTCCGGCTTGAAAGCATTCAGCACAATCCCTTCTTTAAACTTGTCATATCGCGACGAATACTGGCAATAGCAGGAGAAATAACGCCGTATCGTCCCCAGCCGGTGCAGATTCTCACGTACGGCACGGAAGTTCGGAGTCAGCGTCGGTTTCATCGCCTCCATCAGCGTCACATTGTATTTCCGGGAAGCCTCGATCATCTCCCCCGCCTCCCGTGCATTCGAAGCAAACGGCTTCTCACATAACACATGCTTGCCATGCTTCATGCAAAGAATACTCTGCAGAGCATGCAAGAAATTAGGAGAAGCAATATACACCGCATCTATCAACGGACTTTGCGCCATCTCCTCCAAAGATGTGAATGTATAGGGAATCTGATGCCTGGCAGCAAATGCATCTGCCGTCTCCTGTGTCCGCGAATAGACGGCAACCAGTTCAAAACGTTCGTCCTGCCGTGCCCCGGCAATCACCCAATCTGTTATAAAGTTCGTTCCTACTACCCCGAAACGTATTTTATTTGTTATAGCCATTTCTATGTTATCTTTGCTTTATTATCAAATCGTCATCACCTTCTTCAATACCAAAGTTTCCCCTTCTATCGCCAACTCCGGTACAACGACGACACTGTCCGGTGTCAGGCAAAAAGGCACGGCATCTTCCAGATGATTAGCTTTCAGGCGAGCCATATGGTCGGTCGGAGCGAGATAAGCGATCAGGTTTTTTTTATTATTCGTCCACATGTCGCGGGCAATGACTGCGGCATCCGTAGCCGGTCGGTATTTACCGGTTTTGGCAAGTACCTCTACCAAAGCCCCACCGAACAAAGTATCTTCTATATTCACCTTATCCTGCCAGCCGGAACATAAAACAACGACATCGCGTCCATGAAACAGACAATAGTCCGCAACCGCCTGTAAATTAACAAAGGCCCCTGTAATAACACGATAAGCAGACTTTGCTATGGTGATAGCCCGGGTGCCATTGGTCGTCGTAAAGATCACATCCTTGCCGGCTACTTTCTCCGGCGTATAGTCGAACGGTGAATTTCCGAAGTCGGCAAAATCACATCGTTTCACATTACGTTCGGCACCGACCAGCCAGCCTTTTGCCTTATATTCCTGAGCTTCCTCCACCGTCGCTACCGGACGGATGCTGCGAACGCCATTCTTGAAAGCAGCCGCCATCGTTGTCGTTGCCCGGAACACATCCACTACTACGACAATCGCTTCCGGGTTATGATATACCGGATACAGGGCCGGCGAAAAACATACATCAATCTTCATATCTTCTCGTTTTAATCATCTGATATTACCCGCAAATGTACAGGATAATTCGCTGAATACCTAGTCTGGTTACCCCGCAACTACCTATTATATAAAAGATTCTATAATAAAAATGAGGATTAACCAAATTAGCATGATAAAATGTTATAGTATCTACAATCATCTATTTGTTAGGAACCTTTTTTACTCATGCTTGTTCTTTTACTACATTTTGAAAACGTTTTAAACTAAATCGTATGAAAAGAATTGTATCTTTTATCGTCGTTTTCACTCTTGTAATGGGGGGAATGACACATGTACAGGCTCAGAGTAAAGCCGTAGAAAAAGCAGAGAAAAAGTTAGAAAGAGAAGCTAAGAAAGAAGCAAGAGAAGCGAAGGATGCTATCATGGACGAACAGGAATTCAACACTGCCATGCAAGCTATCACCAACCAGTCTTTTGTATTGGAAGCCAACTCCGTACAACCAATGAACGGACAGGTTTACTATGTAAACTCAAACACAAACTTCGTCTCTTTGAATGATGGCCAGGCAATGGTACAGATCGCATCCAACTCTCCGTACCCAGGTCCTAACGGATTAGGTGGTGTTACCGTACAGGGAAGCGCATCCAACATCCAAACCAAACAGGACAAAAACGGTAACGTTTACCTGTCAATGAGTGTCCAGGGTGTTTTCATCTCTGCCACTGTAAACCTGGTATTAATGAACGGAAGCAACAAAGCAACAGTTACCGTAGACCCGAACTTCTCAGGAAGAGACCTGACAATGACAGGAACATTAGTTTCATATGCCCAGTCAAACATTTTCCAGGGAACGACCTATTAATTTAGCATCAACATTAAACATGAAGAGCGCTTACCTGATGGTAAGCGCTCTTTTTTTATAGAAACAATTAAGTCTTATTTATCAAACGGGATCATATACTGAACGAATGCTTCGATTGCTTCATAGGAAGCCAGACCCAGCTCCTTATACAGTTCGGCTGTAGCACGATTACGGTCTTCGGCACGCTGCCAGAACAGACGTTCATCGTCACCCAGGAACGGTGCGCTTTCTGCCTGCGACTGGTGTTTCAGGATAGCATTACGTTTGAAGCGCAATTCTTCCGGACTGATAGGAACTGCCATTTCGATGTGGTCCATTTCCCATTCTGCCCATGCTCCGCGATACATCCAAACACGGCAATGTTTCAGCCATTCTTCGTCTTTCAGTTCATCAATGGCAGCCAGTACGGCATCCAGACAAACCTTATGTGTTCCGTGCGGGTCAGCCAGGTCACCAGCCACGAACATCTGGTCCGGTTTGATATCCTGCAACAGTTTCTTTACGATAGCGACATCGGCTTCACCCAGATCATTCTTCTTGACAAGACCTGTTTCATAGAACGGAAGATCCAGGAAATGAACGTTTTCATCCTTCACACCTGAATAACGGCAACCGTGACGGGCTTCTTCACGACGGATAGTACCTTTCATGAACAGGACATCTTTCTTTTCCGGTTCCCCGTTTTCTACCTTTTCGAAACGCAGGTATTTGATAATCTCTTCCGCTTTGTCTTTAACAGTACTGTCATTCGGAGAATATTTATCGCAAACATCACGCAGATACTCGCAGTAACGGATTACTTCATCATCCCCCACAGCAATATTGCCGGAAGTTTCATAAGCCACATGCACATCATGGTGCTGGTCGCACAAACGGCGCAAAGTACCCCCCATAGAGATCACGTCGTCATCCGGGTGCGGACTGAATACGATCACTTTCTTCGGATACGGAGTAGCGCGTTCCGGACGATTGGAATCGTCTGCGTTCGGCTTACCACCCGGCCATCCGGTGATTGTATGCTGAATATCATTGAAAATCTTGATATTTACGTTATAAGCGGAACCATACAACGCTAAGAGTTCGCCCAGTCCGTGTTCGCTGTAATCCTTGTTTGTCAGTTTCAGGATCGGTTTGCCGGTCAACTGGCACAGCCAAACGATAGCACGACGGATCAGTTTATTATCCCAATCACAGTTGGTAACCAACCAGGGATGGCTGATTCTTGTCAGTTCGTAAGCGGCAGACAGATCGATCACCACCTTTGCATTCATATGAGTCTGCAAATAAGTAGAAGGAACTGTTTCACTGACCTTGCCTTCAACCGTATTGGCGATGATACGTGATTTATCTTCACCCCAGGCCATCAGAATCACATTCTTGGCTCTCAGAATGGTTGAAATACCCATTGTGATTACACTTGCCGGAACATTTTCAATCGATTTGAATGTACGGGCAGCTTCTTTGCGTGCATCGTTATCCAACAAAACCAGACGGGTTCCGACATTGGCAGATGATCCCGGACCGTTAAAGCCGATATTACTAGCATGCCCTACTCCCAACAGGATATAGTCGATTCCGCCGAAATTCTGGATTTGCTGTTCATACTGTCTGCAAAATTCAAAGATATCGTCTTTCGGCATAGAACCGTCGGGTGAATAGATATTCTTCGGATCAATATCCACCTGGTCGAGGAATGACTCCTTCAAATAAGCCAGATTACTGTTTGTCGATGCGCTCAGCGGATAGAACTCATATACATTAAATACAATTACGTTGCGGAAGCTCAGTTGTTCTTCCTTATGCATACGGACTAATTCCTTAAATACACTCTGAGGGGAACGTCCACCTGACAAAGCGAGAACGAAAGGTTCTCCGGCAGCCTGTTTTTTACGTATTTGTGAGGCCAATTCTTTCGCGATCACGAAAGATCCTTCTTCAGCTGATTCGTAGATGTTTGTCGGAATCTTCTCCATACGAGTTAAAACTGATTGCTCGTAAGCGTTTTCCGGACGGTAATACCTGAGCGGTATACGCGTCAGGGTAATCTGAGAACTAAGGTTCGTCTTCATGTTTAATTACGATTTAGTAGAACTTTTTTACTTGAACTACAAATATAACAATTCTCCGTCAATTAATGATTAAGGAAAGCTATCAAAAATATCTATTTACCTATAAGTTGGTACTAAGCCAATGTATTCGTTCCTTCCACCAAATGTCCCATCGACCAGACAGAACGGACATTCAACTTACGGTCCAGAATAACGATATCGGCATCTTTACCACGTTGCAGAGAACCCTTGCGATCGTCTACTCCCATCAGGCGGGCCGGCGTTTCAGAAGCCATGCGAACAGCGTCTGCCAAAGGAACTCCGGCATTTTGGGCCATCGTACGAACCAATACATCCATTGTAGCGATACTACCTACCAATGAAGAATGGTCTGCCAGTTTACAAACGCCATCTTCTATGATAATCCGGGGATCATCAACGGGCTTTCCTTCATTGGCGGCATAAGCCAATGCATCCGTTGTCAGACAAGTACGTTCCACACCCTTCAGCTTGTAAACCAGACGCAGGATTGTTGAAGGCAAGTGACGGCCATCGGCAATCACCTCCACTGTCATATCATCTTCCAGGAACACACTCTCTACCGTTCCTTCATATTTATATTCACGACGCTTATGGAATCCGGGCATAGCATTATAGAAATGAGCCGCATGCGTAAAACCGGCTTCATAAGCTGTTTTAATATCTTCAAATTCTGCCTCCGTATGAGAAACGGCTGCCAAAAGACCTTTCGAACGGACATAACGGGCAAAATCCAATGCCCCCGGTAATTCCGGACTTGCATCCCAACGTTTAATACAATTCGTACTTTCCAGTAACGATTTATATTCGTCCGGATCAGGATCTTTCAAAGCGTCCGTCAGTAAACTGCCTGCCATCTTCGGATTCAGATAGGGTCCTTCCAACTGTAATCCCAACACAGGACTGTTTTTCTCTGCCATCGCACTTTCACATAAGGCAACCCCTTTCCTGATTTCAGTCATGGGAAGCGGGGCCAATGTCGGAAAAATACAAGTCGCCCCATATTTCATGTGTGCGTTCACTGCCCCGTGGAAAGCTTCTTCTGTACATTCCTTAAAATCATATCCACCGCCACCGTGTATATTCATAGCAACGAAACCAGGAATAATATACATTCCTTTAGCATCTACCACCGTAGCCCCTATCACAGCCAGGTCACTATTTGTTACTTCCAGTATTTTACCATCACTGATCAGAACAGAACCGTCTTTTAACCAACCTTGCGGCGTCAGGATCTGTCCGTTTATTATTTGAGTTAACATAACTTCTTCTCTATTTTATTCTTGTTCGATCCCGTTAAAACAACTTATTAGTACCTTCCACCAATTTACCCATAGCCCAGACAGCACGTACATTCAAATCTTTGTCCAAGACCATCAGGTCGGCATCTTTACCACGTTGCAAAGAACCTTTGCGGTCGTAAACACCCATGATACGGGCCGGTGTTTCAGAAGCCATACGAACCGCATCTTCCAAAGGTATCTCAGCTTTCTGTACCACCGTACGAATCAGGCGGTCCATCGTTGCAACACTACCGGCCAACGCTGAGCGGTCGGCAAGTTTACAAACCCCGTCTTCAATGATCACACGCGGGTCGAAAGCCACCTGGCTATCGCTGGCCGCACAAGCCAAGGCATCCGTGATCAAACAAGTCCGTTCCACACCTTTCACCTTATAAACCAGACGAAGGATTGTCGGCGGGACATGGATACCGTCAGCTACCACTTCCACTGTCATGTCATCGATCAGATAGATACTTTCGACAGTTCCTTCATACTTATACTCGCGACGTTTATGGAAACCGGGCATAGCATTGTAAAAATGGGTGGCATGTGTATAACCAGCTTCATAAGCCGTCTGGATATCTTCATACTCAGCCTGTGTATGGCCGACAGCAGCCAACACGCCTTTCGAAGTGATATACTTGCCGAACTGCATGGCTCCGGGCAATTCAGGAGCAGCGTCCCAACGCTTGATACAATTCGTCTCTTCCAGCAACGGGATATATTCTTCGGGGTCCGGATTCTTGATATTTTCAGGAATCTGACCACCAGCCATCTTCATATTGAAATAATGGCCTTCCAAATGTAATCCGAGGACAGGACTGTCCTTTTCAGCCATCAACTTTTCAGTTGTAGCTGCCGCCGCACGGATCATCGGGATGGTTGAAGACGACAAAGTCGGGAAAATACTCGTCGTACCATGTTGCATATGCGCAGCCACGGCACCACGGAACGCATCTTCCGTACCTTCCATAAAGTCACGTCCGCCTCCGCCGTGAACATGGATTTCCACTCCGCCCGGAACGATATACATTCCCTTGGCGTCAATCAGGTTTGCACCAACTATGGCAAGGTCACAGTTAGTCACTTCCAGAATCTTGTTATCACTAATCAGAACAGAACCATCTTTCATCCAGCCCTGTGGTGTCAGGATACGACCGTTAATAATTTGAGTTAACATAATATTTTGTCTATAAATTAGGCGTTGTTATTTATCAATTAGTTCAATCTCATGGTATGATAAACCGGAGTCTATCGATTGGCAAAAGTAAATACTTTTTATTTAATGCAATCCTTCTTTAATCAATATATTTCAAAAAAAGCGCCACCGGATCACCGGGACGCTTTCTCATTCAATTCTTCTAATTCCATGGTCAACTCCGTCCATGTGTCCATTGTGTCAGACAACTCTTTTTTCAATGATGAATAATCATTATATAAAGAGGTATCAGAAGCCCCTTCGGGAGTTGCCAGTCTGGCTTCAATGGCGGCTATGGAGTTTTCCAGTTCCGTTATTTTATTTTCCGCCTCGGCAACGGCTTTTTCTACTTTCTTAATCGCTTTGCTTTGTTCTTTACGTGCTTCGTAAGAAAGTTTGTTTTGTGTAGGCTGAACATCCGTATCCGCAGCCAAAGAAGCTGCCTGTGTGGAACGTTCCAGTTCACGCAAACTATCCATCTTCTTTTTTTCTAGGAATTCATAGATTCCTCCCAGATGTTCTACGACACGCTGGTTTCCGAATTCATATACCTTATCTACCAGGCCATCCAGAAATTCACGGTCATGGGAAACGACAATCACGGTACCGTCAAACTCACGCAACGCATCTTTCAGGACATCCTTCGAACGCATATCCAAATGGTTGGTCGGCTCATCGAGGATCAGCAGGTTGACCGGCTCCAGCAACAGGCGGATCATCGCCAGACGGCTTCTTTCTCCTCCCGACAGGACTTTCACCTTCTTCTCGGATGCTTCGCCACCAAACATAAAGGCACCGAGGATATCGCGGATCTTGGTTCGTATATCACCCTGCGCTACATAATCGATCGTATCAAAGACCGTCAGGTTATCATCCAGCAACTGCGCCTGATTCTGGGCAAAATAACCGATCTTCACGTTATGCCCCAATTGCAGTTTTCCTTCATAATCGATCTGTTCCATGATACATTTGACCAGCGTCGATTTACCTTCACCGTTCTTTCCGACGAAAGCGACCTTGTCCCCTCTGTTGATGGTCAATGTGACATCCTTGAAGATCAGATGATCTCCATAACGTTTAGCCACATTCTCCATAATCACAGGGTAAGAACCGGAACGGGGAGCCGGAGGAAATTTCAGGCTCAGCATGGCTGTATCTACCTCATCCACTTCGATACGCTCTACCTTTTCCAACTGTTTGATGCGTGACTGCACCTGAACGGATTTGGTCGCTTTATAACGGAACCGTTCAATGAATGCTTCGGTATCAGCCAGTTTCTTCTGCTGGTTTTCGAAGGCACGGAGTTGTTGTTCGCGGCGTTCCTTACGAAGCTCAACGTATTCGGAATACTTTACTTTATAATCGTATATGCTTCCCAACTCGATCTCGATCGTACGGGACGTGGTGTTATCAATAAAAGCACGGTCATGCGAAACCAGGATCACAGCATTGGCACGGGTCGCAATGAAATTCTCTAACCATTGGATAGATTCGATATCCAGGTGGTTGGTCGGCTCATCGAGCAACAACACGTCGGGACGGCGAAGCAATAACTTTGCCAACTCGATACGCATACGCCAGCCACCGCTGAACTCGGAAGTCGGACGTTCAAAATCACTGCGGTTAAATCCCAGACCGATCAAAGTACGTTCCAGTTCTGCATGGTAGTTGCTTCCCCCCATCAGCTGGAAATGTTCGGAAAGATGTGTTACCTTATCTATCAGCTTCTGATACGATTCCGTTTCGTAGTCGGTCCGTTCAGCCAGTTCCAGATTCAGCCGTTCGATATCCTTTTCCATTTCTTGGATATGACCGAAAGCCTGTTCCGCCTCTTCACGGACAGTACGGCTATCGGTCAGCTGCATCTGTTGCGGCAGATAGCCGATCGTCGTCTCTTTGGGAATACTCACCGTACCGGATGTCGGAGACTGCAAACCTGCAAATATCTTCAACATCGTAGATTTTCCCGCCCCGTTCTTACCGACCAGTGCGATACGATCCTTCTTGTTTACCACAAACGAAACATCATCAAAAAGCGTAAATCCGCCAAATTCAACTGTTAGTCCTTCAACCGAAATCATATCTATTTCTTTTATGGCTGCAAAAGTACACAAAAATCGCCTACCACTCCAAATTAGCAGAATGCAGTATCATAATATATGTCACAAAACCGGACAGTACCTTATCGGTAGAAAAAAAATAATTAGTAATATCAGGAAAAATACTCGGAGGATTAAAAATAGAAACGACTAAGTTCTAGCAGAACTAATTTATAACGACACCGCAAATATAGCATATTTTTTATTATCAATACCTAAATATATTAAAATTAATTACGATCAACAAGAACTTAAGTTGAATATGTTAATTATTAATTACGCAATTAAGTTAACATGCTTTTTTCTATCCGTCACCAATTTTGCCCTAAACGACTGATATATTAATAATTAGTTATAATAGAAACGACTAAGTTCTGCTAGAACTATGATAACTTCAAAACTAGTATTAATTATCAATAAAAAAACACATGAACTACAGGTCTATTTTCAAGCAAAACAAACTCCCTTTGCTTCTAATCGCACTTGCTTTTCCTGTTTCAGTAACCACTTCTTCTTTGTATGCCACAACAACAGAAGTAACTATTACCCAACAGAAAAAAGCCATAAACGGAGTAGTCTTTGACGGTGGATTAAATGAACCACTAATTGGTGCTAACGTTGTTGTGAAAGGAACAACCAACGGTACTGTTACGGATTTGGATGGCAAATTCACTTTAGAAGCCGCTCCAAATGACATTCTAGTCATTAGTAGTATCGGATTTAAGTCATTAGAAATTAAAGCCTCTGATGCAGCGAAAGGAAAAATCACACTACAAGAAGACACACAAGCGCTGGACGAAGTAGTTGTTGTAGGCTATGGCGTACAGAAAAAAGCCAATCTGACAGGTTCTGTGGCTCACATCTCGGCAGAAGCGATTGAATCGCGTAGTGTAGCAAGTGTTTCGGCAGCTTTAGCCGGACAAATTCCAGGTGTAACGGCAATACAAAGTTCCGGTGCCCCTGGATCGCAAACCGCAAGTATTACGATTCGTGGAACAAACTCTATCAACGGCGGTAGCCCGCTGGTAATTGTTGATGGTGTACCCGGCAGTATGAATACGATCGACCCGCAGGACATCGAGAGTCTTACCGTATTGAAAGATGCCGCTTCTTCTGCCATTTACGGTGTGCAAGCTGCTAATGGTGTTATTTTGATTACCACTAAAAAAGGTAAAAAAGGTGACAAAGCCCGCATTAACTATTCAGGTTCCGTTGCCTGGTCATCACCGGTTGCATTATTAAAATTCCTGGGTGCCGGAGATTATGCCATGTTATACAATGAAGCTGTAAAAAATGAAAATCCTAATGCCATCCTCCCTTACACAGAAGAAGACATTCAAAACTATCGAAACGGAACACTCCCCGACACAGACTGGTATGATGAAACATTCAAAAAGAATGCACTGGAAACATACCATAACCTGTCTATCAATGGAGGTTCGGAAAAAACCAGTTACAATGCCTCTATCGGTTATACACGCCAGGATGGTTTGATCGACGTCAATAAATACGACCGTTTCAACGGACGTATCAGCGTAGACAGTGACATCAATAAATGGTTGACTGCCGGATTAAATGTTTCCGGTTACAGAGGAACTAAAAACGACGGCTGGGAAGGTTATGCTTCACTACGCCAATATTGTAACCGACTGGCTCCTATTTACCCTGTATACAATGACGACGGCAGCTTCTATTACAGCGGTCTGAACAATCCGGTTGCCCACCTCAACAATACAGGTTTCACACGACAGGTCGACCAGCAGCTTAATGCGACAGCCTATGCTAAAGTCAATATTTTACCGGAGTTGAATGTCAAAGCGTTATTCTCTGTCCGCAATGATACCCGAAACAACGAAGGTTTCAAAAAACTGTTGGAATACGGAACCGGAAACAATACATTTAACTCCGGTCTGCGTGAAGGATACCAAAAATATTACGACTGGAACTGGTATACAACACAAGTCCTGGCCAATTACAACAAAACATTCGGTAAACATTCATTAACCGCATTAGCCGGTTTCGAACAAATCTATTACAATTACAAATATACCGAAGCTACCCGCAAAGGCGGTGGAAACGATGAATTAACCGAATCACTAAACACGCTGGATAAGTCTTCCCAAACAAATAAGAACGGAGGACACGAAACTGCACGCCGTTCTTATTTCGGACGCGTTCAATATGATTTCAACAACAAATATTTATTTGAAGCGAACTTACGCGCGGATGCCTCTTCACGTTTCCCTAAAGATTCCCGTTGGGGTTACTTCCCTTCTGTTTCTGCCGGCTGGCGTATCACGGAAGAAAGTTTTGTAAAAGATGCCGATATCAAATGGTTGAGCAACTTAAAAATTCGTGCAGGCTGGGGACAAACTGGTAATGAAGAATTATCAGATAGCGATATCTATCCGTCGATAGCAACGTATGCGTATGGAAGCTATATGTTCGGAAATTCTCTTTATTCTACCGCCTACGAGACTCGTTATGTAAACTCCCAACTGAAATGGGCAACCGTAACAAACTACGAAGGAGCTATTGAAGCAGGTTTCCTGAATAACCGTTTAGGATTTGAATTAGCTGTCTATAAAAAGAAAACCAAAGATATGTTGTTGTATTTACCGGTACAGGGTGTTTTGGGTATGGACGCTCCTGCACAAAATGCCGGTAGTATGCAAAATACAGGGTTCGACCTGAGTTTATTCCATAACAACCGCATCAACAAAGATTTCAGTTATGCAGTCAACCTGAATATAGCTTATGTAAAGAATAAAATTACAGACATGTGCGGAACAGAAGGAGAAAATCCGGACGACAGTAAATACTGGTATCTGGAAGGGTATGCTTTAGGTTCATTCTATGGGTACGAAGCTATCGGTTATTTCAACACGGAAGAAGAATTAGCTAATGATGCAAAACGTACCGGAACAGAACAGTTAGGTGATATCAAATACCGCGACTTGAATAATGACGGTAAAATCGATGCAGCAAACGACCGTAAAGTAATCGGTAAAGACAAACCGTCATGGACAGGTGGTCTGAACATCGCTCTTTATTACAAAGATTTCGACTTCTCAGCTTTCTTCCAAGGAGCCTTCGATGTATATGGTTATTATACAGGTGAATCTTCTTACGCGTTCTACAATAGCGGCAAAGTATTGGAACGTCATCTGGATCGCTGGACTCCGGAAAACCATAATGCTTCTTATCCGCGTATCACAAAAGATTCACAGATAAACTTCTCGACCTCTTCCTTCTGGTTGCAGGATGCTTCGTATGTTCGTTTAAAAAATATTTCATTAGGATATAATATTCCGTCTGTCCTTACTCAAAAAATAGGAATCGACAAGGTTAAAGTATATATTTCCGGTGAAAACCTTCTGACCTTCAGCGGTCTGGAAGGCATTGACCCCGAAGCTCCGGCTTCCAATCGTGGAGCTTATTACGGAAACGTAAAAAAAGTATCATTAGGCTTAAAAGTATCATTCTAATTTCTCATGACTAAACAAATATGAAAAAGAATATATTATCAGTTGCCATATCGGCCTTATTATTATGTTTTTGTTCGTGCAGCGATTTTCTGGATCGTTACCCGAAAGAAGAGTTGTCTGACGGTAGCTTCTGGACAAAACCGGCCGATGCAGAAATGTTTGTAGCAGACATATATGGTATATTACCCGGTAGCGCAAATGGAGACATAGACGGAGATATCAACTCCGATAATGCAGTACACGGAATCAAATGGGCGGCAGGTGATGTGTCGAAAGGAATTTACGACCCGGCCGGATTTGGATGGAGCGGAAGTTATTCATCTATCCGGGCCTGTAACATCTTGCTCGAAAAAATCGATATGATAGAAGACTATCCTGTTGCAGATAAAGAAGCGACTATCGGTGAAGCACGTTTTTTACGCGCTTACCTATATTTTGAGTTGATCCAACAATTCGGGGATGTTCCTTATATAGAAAAGAGCCTTGCATTAGACGAGATGGAAGGTATTACTCGTACTCCCCGTGAAGAAGTATACAAAAAAGTCATGGAAGATTTCGATTACGCCATCGAAAAACTTCCGGTACAGTGGCCCTCTGACAAATACGGACGAATCACAAAAGGTGCCGCCTATGCAATGAAAGCACGTGCCGCCCTGTATTATGCCGATTGGGAAGTTGCGGCAAAAGCGGCCAAAGCTGTTATCGACTCAAATCAATACGAACTGTTCGATGCTGAAGGTACAGGCCGTTATGCCGAATTGTTCTGGGAAAGCCAAGAAGCTTGTAGTGAAGCCATTTTGATCCGCCAGTTCAATGCTCCCGATAACACAAACTACATCATCGGATGGGAATGTTTTCCTACTAAAGGTTGGGGAGGTATCAATCCGACACAAAGCCTGGTAGACGCATTCGAATGTATCGACGGTGCTCCGATCAACAAATCTTCTTTATATGATGAAACAGATCCATTTACCAACCGCGATCCGCGTCTGGAAGTCTGTGTATTGCATGACGGCGAAGAAATGTATGGAACGACTATTAAAGTAGCACCATTAAAATCAAGTGGAAACACCGGTATCGCACAACATGGCGATGCCACAGCCACCGGTTATTATCAACAAAAATGGTTAGATCCCAATATAGACCCTCAATCCACAGGATGGGATATGGGAAAAGATTGGCATGTAATCCGTTTTGCCGAAGTCTTATTAACTTATGCAGAAGCCCAAAATGAAATAGCAGGTCTGGACGATTCAGCATTCGAAGCGGTAAACCGTGTACGTCGTCGTGCCGGCATTCCCGAATTGCAAAAAAACGATGCGAGCAAACCGACCTATTGCGGAACACAGGATGAACTGCGCCAGCGTATCCGTAACGAATGGCGTGTTGAATTTGCACTGGAAGGAGGTAAACGCCAATGGGATATTCGTCGTTGGGGCATAGCCAAAGATGTACTGAATGCTCCATTCCTGGGATTAAAATACAAATTAGTTGACGATCCGAATGCTCCTGCCGAAGACGGAGGTAAAAAGTGTATTCTCTATCAGGGAGAAAACATAAAACTGACAGGTAGCCGTTATTCCGATCATAATTATGTATATCCGGTTCCACAATCCGAAATCGATCTGAATCCGGCATTGACTCAAAACGCCGGTTATGAATAACAAACTCTAAAAGGGAAGATGTATCAAATGTCTCTGACTGTCTTTGATACATCTTCCTCTTTTCCTGAAACATAAAATATGAAAAACACCTATTGGATTCCATTCCTATGCCTGACCGGACTGTTTCTGTTTCTATTTTCCGACAGTATGGCTTACGTCATATCTTATCATGAACAGCAGGAACTATTTCTGTTCAGCCGTCCTTATCTGGAAAAGTATATTTATGAAATCGGTGGTGCAGGTCGGTATATCTCAAATTTCATCACCCAATTCTTTTATTTTCCCCTTGCCGGTAAACTTATTTTTTCATTGTTATTGTCTTCTCTTTATCTGCTTCCCTACTTAACCTGCCGGAAACTTACCGGTAAAGAAGACCCGCTGCATATAGCTTTATTGATGCCACTCCATCTGCTCATTCAATTCGAGTCTGTTGATTTCAACTTTTACCATGCTTCAAATCTCTTTTGCTCTTTTCTTATATTATATCTTCTTTCTTTTTCCGGAAAAAAATATTTCTGCTATACCTTAATTCCTTTTTTATTAATAACAGGGTTCTGTCTGGGATATTCATCCCCTCTCCTGTCTGTCTCCATCCTCTTCGTCACGGGATTATCTGCGCGGTATTTAACACCTTATCTTACCAATAAAAAAAGATATTTCTACTGTTCTGCCATCTGTCTCTGTTTATATACCGGAAGTACATTTTATTCTTTTGTTATTCATTATAATATGAAAGAACGGTTACTGCTTGAGGCCGAGACTTATGTAATAAATAAAGAATGGGACAAAGTGCTAATCTGCTCCGGTAAACTCCGCGGTAACAACCAACTGATGGAGTATTTCCGTAATATGGCTCTTTTTCATACCGGACGTATGCCCTACGACCTCTTGAAATATCCCCAAAGTAAAGGAGTCGCCTCTCTGTACCTCCCCTGGACAGGCGAAGCCAGGAGAAGCCGGTACGGACATTATATTTACGAACAACTGGGCTATATAAACGAAGCTCACCGCTGGGCATTCGAAGCAATGGTTGTATATGGAGAAACAGCGCCAATCGCCATCAACCTGATTCGGTATAATATAGCGAACCGACGTTACCCTATTGCATTACGCTTTATCAACATTTTGAAACAAACGCTTTTCTATCAAAAAGAAGCGGAGAAATATGAAAAAATGATACGGGAAAAGCAAAATCCGCTGCCGAATGCTCTTCCGTATGCCCCAAACGAAAAGATACGCTTTGCAAATATACTGAATCTAGGTCCGGAATTAAGTTATTTATGTGACCGAGATTCTACCAATCGTATGGCCTTCGAGTACCTGATGAGCAATTTGATTCTTAGCAACCAAATCACACGGTTTGCCGAGAATTTAGGAAGAATCCGGAATTTCGCCTACCCCTCCTTGCCCCGACTATACGAAGAAGCACTCTATTCCTATAAACTGGGAGTAGATGATGAAACATTCCAGGCACTCGGTTTCACAATCAGCCAAGAAACGGAAGAAAGGTTTCGGAATTATTATATCCTCTATCAACACAAAGAACTAAAAAAACTCAAGGAACAATTCGGGGACACCTTTTGGTATTACCTTCACTTCCTGAGTCCTTACGGTAATAAAATCATTGATAAATAAGAATTTATGAATCATACTTCTTCTATATCTTTTATACATTCCTGCATACTGCCCTGTCTGGCAATACTGGCCTTGTTGTGTGCATGCCGGCAAACACATATAACTCCGGATGGGCAAAGCGATAAACCGCTCACTATTTTTCCGGACTATACAGGAGTCACATTTCCTTCCAACATTGCTCCGCCCAACTTTCGGATCATGGAAGAAGGGGATGAATTCTACACGGAAATAGGTAACTCAAAAAAGATATTCTTCACTTCTAAAACAAGACAATCATCAGTCAACATCACAGAAAACAATTGGAGTAAACTTTTGAAAGAGACAGCCGGTGAGACATTCTATATCCGCATCTTTGTACGCCAAAACGGAAAATGGATACAATTTCCCGATATAACAAATTATATTTCCGAATCGCCTATAGACCCCTATCTGGTTTACCGGCTAATCTATCCAGGATATGAATTATGGAACCAAATGGGCATTTATCAGCGCGACCTCACCTCTTATCGGGAAATACCGCTGATAGAAAACCAATCCATTGAAAAAGACTGCCTGAATTGTCATACCTTCTGTAAAAATTCACCGGAAACTATGATGATACATATACGGGGAAAGGTTGGAGGAACTTTAGTTTACAGGCAGGGAAAAATCAACAGGCTGGATGTCAAATCTCTGGAGATGAAAAACGGAGGAGCATATGCCGCCTGGCATCCGGAAGGACGGTATCTGGCTTTTTCAGTTAATGAAATTCAACAATATTTCCATTCGACAGGCCCGAAAGCCGTCGAAGTATCCGATTCAGAATCCGACCTGCTCTTATTGGACACGAAAACAAACCGTCTAATATCCTCACCCGCCATTTATGGAAAGGAATGGATGGAAACTTTCCCTACCTGGAGTCCAGACGGAACAATGCTCTACTTCTGCCGGAGCAAAGCAATCAATGAAAAAACGCCTTTGGACAGCATACATTATGACCTATTCAAAATAGCATTTGATGCCGGAAAAGAATGTTTCGGAACACCGGTATGTATCTACGAAGCTTCCCAAAAAGGAAAAAGCGTCTCCTTTCCCCGGATATCGCCAGACGGAAAATACCTGATGTTCACCTGTTCGGATTATGGTAATTTCTCTATCTGGCATCCTGAAAGCGAACTATACCTACTAAATATGGAAACAAACGAGATACGTAATATGGAAGAGGTTAACAGCAACGATGTCGAAAGTTTTCACACTTGGTCTTCAACCGGAGAATGGTTCGTCTTCAGCAGTAAACGGCAGGACGGATTATGGGCACATCCTTACATCGCTAAATTCGACAGACAAAAAGGTACAGCCGGCAAACCTTTCGTTCTACCCCAAAAAGACCCGGATTTTTATTTCTACTTTACCCAGACATTCAACTTGCCGGAATTACTCACAACACCTGTAAAAATCGGGAACGAACTGATCAGGCAAACTCGAAATAATAAAGAAACAGTAAGTTGGGATAGAAAATAATTGTTATCTTCGTCCCCAAATTAACTACTAACAATTTATAATTCATGAGGAAAAAAAGTTTAACATTATTAGTGGCTACTACCTTAGCCAGCAGTGTTCTATTTTCGTCTTGCATCGGATCATTCGGCTTGACAAACAAACTTCTGAGTTGGAACAGCAATATCGACAGCAAGTTCGTTAACGAACTGGTATTTATCGCTTTCTGGATTGTCCCTGTTTATGAAATTTCAGCGCTCGCTGATGTACTGGTGCTGAACTCTATCGAATTTTGGAGCGGAAGCAACCCTGTAGCAGATGCAGGAACCGTAAAGACAATCAACGGAAAAGACGGTGTATACACTGTTGAAACCAAAAAAGACGGATACCACATCCAAAAAGAAGGCGAAGAAAAAGCCATCGATCTCGTATTCAACGAAGCAGACAAGAGCTGGAGTGTTGAAGCCGACGGCGAAGCAACCAAGCTGTTAAAGTTTACTGAAAACGACGAAGTTGTCATGTATTTGCCGGATGGTAAAGAAATGAACGTAGAATTGAATCAGGCAGGTGTTCTAGCATTCCGTCAAGTAGCTGAAGGTTATTCTTTTTACGCTGCTAAATAAAAAACAACTTTAAAAATGGGAGACTGGTAATTGGTATGTATATAACCTTACCAGCCTCCTATTTTTTATCAGATACTACCAACCTAAATAAATACAAATGAAACACTTGGTTAAGAAAGCAATGCTCACCGGAGCATTCGGTTGCTTCCTTTTGGGTACTGCATTGGCTGATAATGCGACTGCATCCCAGGACACGAAGCCTTACTGGCAGGACGTTCAAGTCGTTGCCGTAAACAAAGAACTGCCACGCAGCTCATTTATGACGTACGGCGACCGTTCGACAGCCCTTACTTCACGTTTTGAAAAGAGTCCCTACTATTCATTACTGAACGGAACCTGGAAATTCTATTTTGTAGACTCCTACAAAGATCTTCCGGCAAATATCACAGATCCTTCAACAAGCACTTCTTCCTGGGATGATATTACCGTGCCGGGCAACTGGGAACTTCAGGGACATGGTACAGCCATCTATACAAACCATGGCTACGAGTTCAAACCCCGTAACCCGCAGCCTCCGCTATTGCCGGAAACAACTCCGGTAGGCGTTTACCGTCGTGACTTCGAAATCCCGGCAAACTGGGACGGACGTGATGTGTATCTACATATTGCAGGTGCCAAATCAGGTCTTTACGTTTATGTGAACGGCAAGGAAGTCGGTTACAGCGAAGATTCTAAAAATCCGGCAGAGTTCCTGATCAACGACTATCTGCAACCGGGAAAGAATGTTCTTACTCTGAAGATATTCAGATGGAGCACCGGTTCATATCTGGAATGCCAGGACTTCTGGCGCATCAGCGGTATCGAACGTGATGTATTCCTGTGGTCACAACCCAAGATTGCAGTAAACGATTTCCGCGTAATCTCTACCCTGGACGATACTTATAAAAACGGTATCTTCAACCTGGCCGTAGACATCAAAAACCATACGAAAGCAGCAAAAGACATCACTGTATCTTACGAACTGCTGGATGCAAAAGGACAGACTGTTGCAACCGCCGACAACAAGTTATGGGTCGGAGCCAACAGTATCAAGACAGCTTCTTTTGAAAAAGAGTTGAACGATGTCGCCACCTGGAGTGCAGAACATCCGAATCTTTATAAACTGTTGATGACGGTAAAGGAAGACGGCAAAGTAACGGAAGTCATTCCTTCGAACGTTGGTTTCCGCCGCATCGAAATCAAACCGATCGACCAGATTGCCGGTAACGGAAAGCCTTACACCGTACTGTTGTTCAACGGACAGCCGATTAAGTTCAAAGGGGTGAATATCCACGAACATAACCCACTGACAGGCCACTATATGACAGAAGAACTGATGCGTAAAGACTTCGAACTGATGAAGAAAAACAACATCAACTCTGTACGTTTGTGCCACTATCCGCAGGACCGTCGGTTCTATGAACTCTGCGACGAATACGGATTATATGTCTACGATGAAGCCAACGTGGAATCGCACGGTATGTATTACAGCCTGAGCAAAGGCGGTTCGCTGGGTAACAATCCGGAATGGTTGCTGCCGCACATGGACCGTACGATGAATATGTACGAACGTAACAAGAACTATCCGTCAGTAACTATCTGGTCTTTGGGTAACGAAGCCGGTAACGGATACAACTTCTACCAGACTTATTTATATGTAAAGAATAAGGAAAAAGGAGCAATGAACCGTCCGGTCAACTACGAACGTGCTCTTTGGGAATGGAATACCGACATGTATGTACCGCAGTATCCGAGTGCAGGATGGCTGGAAGAAATCGGAAAAGAAGGTAGCGACCGTCCGATAGCTCCTTCCGAATATGCCCATGCCATGGGTAACTCGACCGGTAACCTTTGGGGACAGTGGAAAGCTATCTACAAATATCCGAACCTCCAGGGTGGTTGGATTTGGGACTGGGTAGACCAGGGACTTCTTGTTAAGGATGAAAACGGCAAAGACTATTATGCATACGGTGGCGACTTCGGCGTTAATATGCCTAGCGACGGTAATTTCCTTTGCAACGGTATCGTAAATCCGGACCGCACTCCGCATCCGGCCATGAAAGAGGTGAAATTTACACATCAGAACGTTGGTTTCGATGCCGTGGATGTAGCTAACGGTGTGTTTAAAATCACGAACCGCTTCTACTTCACCAACCTGAAGGATTATACGATTACATATACTGTAAAAGCGAACAACAAGGTAATCAAGAGCGATAAAGTTTCACTTGACCTGGCTCCGCAGGCTTCACAGGAAATCACTGTTCCCGTAGCAGGTCTGAAACCACAGGCCGGCGTCGATTATCTGGTTAATTTCGTTGTTACTTCTAATAAACAGGAAGGTGTAATTCCTGCCGGTTACGAAATCGCCCAGGACCAGTTCCGCTTACCGATAGAAGCCGATAAAGTTGCTTATAAGGCAGGTGGTCCTAAACTGGCCGTATCAGAAGAAGGTGATAACGTGAAAGTAACTTCTTCCAAGGTAAACTTCGTGTTCGACAAGAAGTCAGGCGTTGTTAGTTCCTATAAGGTGGGCGGCACGGAATATTTCAACGAAGGTTTCGGTATCCAGCCGAACTTCTGGCGTGCTCCTAACGACAACGACTACGGAAGCGGTAACCCGAAACGTTTGGAAATATGGGAACTGTCAAGCCGTAACTTCAACGTGACTAAGGCTGCTGCCGAAATCGTCGACGGAAATGCCATCGTAAATGTGGAATATAAATTACCGGCCGGTAACGAATTCCTTATCACTTATAAGATTTATCCCGACGGTGTAATGAATGTGGCTACCCACTTCACCCCGGCTCATCTGGATGGCGTAAAGATTGGAATCTCCGAAGCGACTGCAACAGCTACGTTCTCACCCGGACGTGACAAAGTCAGCGACCGTGACAAAATGGTCGTTCCCCGTATCGGCGTACGTTTCCGTCTGCCGGTAACTATGGACCAGCTGGAATACTTCGGTCGCGGACCAGTAGAAAATTATTGGGACCGTAAAGCCGGTTACATGATCGGGCAATACAAGAGCACGGCAGAAGAGCAATACTTCCCCTATGTTCGTCCACAGGAAAACGGCCACCACTGCGATACCCGCTGGCTCGCATTAGGCGGTAAAGGCAAGAACCTGTTAATCGTTGCTGACGATGATATGGAATTCAACGCCATGCGTAACTCCGTGGAAGATTTCGATGCTGGTAAGACAACCAACCGTCCGTACCAGTGGAACAACTTCACACAGGAAGAAATCAACAACCGTCCGAACATCGGTCCGTACGATAAACCTCGCCAGACACACATCAATGATATTACCCCGCGTAACTTCGTTGAAGTATGTGTTGACCTGAAACAACAGGGACTGGCCGGTTACGACAGTTGGTATTCACGTCCTGAACCTGAATATACATTACCTGCTGACAAGGAATACAAGTGGGGCTTCACTTTAATCCCGGCAGAAAATGCCAGCAGCGCACAAAAGAAAGCGGGCTATAGCTACAAATAAATAAAGCAATCATAAGATAGAAAGGGGACTCTGTACATTCAGGGTTCCCTTTTTATATTATGTGAATTCGGTATAACTAATTTAGAAATAATTGAGTTATCCCGTTCCCGTGCTTGACACGGGATCGCAAAGGCACAGACCGTATCCTATAATATCTTTTGATACCGCCAGTTCTCTTGCGGCCCCGTGTCAAGCACGGGGACAGGATAGCTCATATCTGATAATAACTGAAACAAATTAATTCCGCGAACAGGTAAATAAACAGAATAGAAAGATACTACACAAAGTTTTATATATTTATCTGCCATCTGCAACCAATCCATATAACACACTGTATATATGCCACATAGATGGTGACAGATGCCTGATTTTATCTGCAACCACATCTGCCATCTACCACTCTTTAATTGATATTATTCTGAAGCGTTTACTATATATGCAGGTGACAGATGGCAGATACAGTGGCAGATAAACACACTGCATCTGCAACCACTAATTCATTGGTAATTAATAATATATCTGAGATAGTGACAGATGGCAGATGTTTTTGTAAAACATTACGTATTATATTTGTATCAGCTTAGAGAAATTGTCACAGAATATTATCTCAGAGGTTACTACTTATTATCACCAAAGTCACTGCTAACTAATGCATGAGTCGTTAGTAAGTATTACTACCCTGTACAGGATAGCCGATTACGGTGTACAGGTTGTTCGACTAAGGTGTACACCCTAATCCACCAGGGTGTACAGGATAATTTTACTGAGTCAGGACTTTAGAGATAAAAGTTAAGGAGATATGTAATAGTTTATCCTTTACTTCTTTATAATAGATGAAAGAAGTAATCTTTCCGTGCCTACTACATCATGAAACTAAGTAACGCCAGCCGTATATCCGAATAACGGAAAACATACCCTGCTGAAAGTAACCGCGCCGGATAAGCCTGTTGTCCTTTGGTGATTAATTCTTCTCCTTCTCCATAAAGATACCTGAATACTCTCCGGGGAAGGGGTAACCATGCCGGGCGGTGCATCACTTCGGCAACCACCTTTGTAAAAGCCCGGTTCGTCAGTGGTTGGGGAGCAACCAGGTTGACAACTCCCGATAAATCCTTATGTTCGATAATAAACTGCATGGCATGCAGCACATCTTCTATATGTATCCAGGAGAATCCCTGTTTGCCGGAAGCAATCTTTCCTCCGACAAAAAAGCGGAATGGCAGCAACATCTTAGGCAATGCCCCTCCATCCTTTGACAATACAACCCCAAAACGGACTACTACCAACCGGATGTCTCTCGACAATTTCTGCGCCTCATCTTCCCAACGGATACAGACATCAGACAGGAAACCCGTTCCCACAGACGTGCTGCTTTCCGAATAAATACCGCTATCCGGATAAATGCCGACGGCTGATGCGGAGATAAATACTTTCGGCTTCACCTCCATTTCATTGATGATAGATACCAGCCGCCTGGTAGTATAAATACGGCTGTTCATTATTTTACGTTTGGCTTTCCTTGTCCAACGCTGGTTTATCGTAGCTCCGGCCAGATTGATTACAACATCACATCCGGTCAATGCCTGTTTCAGCTTTTCGTCCGACCTCGAACGGAACATCGCATGTTTCAAAGGGACAACGACATCTCCGCCGGCAGATAAAAACTCTGTCAGATGCTGTCCTATAAAACCTGAATTACCGCTGATTGCAATTCTCATCTCCTTCTTCTTCAATATTATTCTTCAATAATAGAACAAGAAGGGTTTATAGTTTGTTGTAACTAGTTGGATGACAATTGTATTAAAGGTTGTAATTCTTGTTCAAAAATTTCTTTACTGATGATACGGTAATGCGGAGAGTAACTGTCTTCAAACGCTTTACTGTGATGGCCGACATATTCGCCGCGTTCCAGGCGGTCGTCAATCTCTTTCCTGTCATTCTCATAGTCCGGCAAGGATAGGTTCATCGAACGGATAATCCCCTCAATCCGGTTCCATTCTTTTTGCCATTCGGCTACGGTAACCGGACGGATGCCGTTCACACTACGGATAAAAGCATCAAAAAAGATCTGGTAAGGAATCTGTCCGTTCTTTATCACCGATAAGTTTACCCGGTAGAAATTACCCTCCCAACCGGTCGGCTCTGCAATCTCCCCTTCTGTTTCCGTATAGGAAACCATTTCGCGGCGAAGATAATTACCGGCGGCTGTTGTGTCGCTAACGATATGCCCCGGACCGAACTTATCCTGGAAAAAGTTCTTGTACAAATCTTTCAACGTTGATTTCGGATACCCCTGCATCTGCCGTTCGACGGCAGAGCGGACGGCCTTATCAAAGTCAGTCTTCTCCGCCGCAGAAACCCACAGGCAGAGAAGACAGAAAAAAGAAATAAGCAGATTGCGCTTCATGCTTATTTGATTACTTCTTTTAATGTATTAGGCAAATCTTCGCCAGTGATATTCTTGGCGATGATTACACCGTCAGGATTGAGCAATACGTTTGCCGGAATGCCGCGGACACCATACAAGGCAGGTATCTCCGAATCCCAATACTTCAAATCGGAGACGTGTGTCCAGGTCAGGTTGTCATCGGCGATGGCCTTCAACCATTTGTCTTTGTTGTTATCCAGGGAGATACCGATAATCGTAAAGTTCTTATCCTTGTAATCCTGGAAAGCCTTCACTACATTCGGATTCTCACGACGGCAGGGAGGACACCAGGAAGCCCAGAAATCAAGTAATACATATTTACCACGGAAATCGGACAGAGAGACAGCCACACCGGCTGTATCCGGCAAAGAAAATTCGGGAGCCGTCTTGCCAATCTGCACATTTTCCAACTGGCCGATGATGCCATCCAGGTCTTTTACATAAGGACAGTCGGCCAGCGTCGGAGCTATCTTGGCACGGGTCGCCTTCAACTGGTCCAACGGAAGCTGATAGGTAAAATAACGATACAGGTAGAAAGCCGCAGCCGGCGAATCCGGGTACTTGCTTATCAGGCTATCTATATCGAAACCTTTCTCAAAGACCTTACTCTGGTTTTCCTGGAAAATCGTATTGACCGGAGAGTTCTGAACGATAATAGTCTCGCCGTCATTTCCGAGCGTCACGTCCATATTCGTATTCTCAACAAAGAGTTGTACCGGATAATTCATATCCTCGGTAGCCAGGCCATACAGCAGGGGCTGGCTCACTTCTCCCTTGAATGTGAATTTACCATCCTTAATATCGGCGGTATCCACATCGAAGAACATTTTATTACGGAACGTTTTCAGGTAAATCTTACCGTCAGGCATATTCTCCACGACTCCGTTTATCACATAACCTTTAGGCGTTTCCTGGCAACTTGCCAACAGGAACACAGCCATAACCATCATTACTAGTTGTTTCATTTTGCTTTACTTGTTTTTATAGTTGACAGGCGCAACTTATTTAACATCGGGATGATGATACCTTCCTTTCTTCAGGGTAATCTTGCCATATTCTATGGCACGTACCGGACAACGGTGAATGCAGGCAACACATTGCACACAGGTATCCGACCAGACAGGCTTTCCTTCGGACAACGTTATGGTCCCGGTCGGACAAACTTTCTCACACAAACCGCATGAGATGCAGGCATCCGTTACCCGAAAGGAGTTCTTCCCTATGGCAAAATTAGCAAAAAGAGGATATATCCAGTAGCTTTTGAGTCCCGGCAGACTTCCTTTATTGTATAAATTAACGTTTTTACTTTCGCGGATAGCAGCAGCGATAGCAGCGACGGCGGCGGGCGCATCTTCCAGTTTCTGTCTTTCGACTTCCTTGCTGTCTACGTCAAAACCAGGCAGGAGGATATAGTTATTCGGCATAATGACCGAGTAACCGGCCATAAGCGTTATCCCTCGTTTAGACAAGGCTTTCTGCACCCTGTCAGCGGTATAACCGCATTCGTCGCCACAGGTGGAAACGGAATATACGGGTTGCTTATCGTAGCCGGTCAGCTTCAGTTTCGAGATAAAACGGGTAACAGGGACAGCCGGTCCCCACGAATGTACGGGATAGACAAACAGCACTTTCTCATCTTCCCTGAGCGGACAGACAATTTCCTTTTTATTGGTTTTTAACTCCTCCGCTATCGAAACGACAGGTTCTCCCAACGCGATACTCAAAGCATTCGCCACCCAACGGGAGTTTCCGGTACCTGAAAAGTAAAATATCATACGCGTATCTCTGTTTTGCCCACAAATGTAAATATAATTCAGAACTAATATCTTATCTTTGTCAAATAAGAAAACCTAAGAAGATATATTATGACAACAATGGAATTAAATTTACGGAAACAACACTTTACCCAGTTCATCCTTTCGATGGATGAAGAGGAGTTTACTGAATTGGAGAAATATGCTAAAACATTATCTCTAAAAAAGGCTGCATCTAAAAGTAAGCCCTACCCATGGGCTTTATCTGAAAAAGAATTGACATCTTGTGTTAGGGAAGCCAGGGAAGATGTCTTGTATGGACGTTGTATTTCTGACGAAGACCTGACAAAAGATTACCGTATTTGATACCCGGCAAGCCCCTGATAAATTAAGGAGTTTACTCAATCTATAAACCGAAAAGCCCCGATGTTCGTTATCAGGGCTTTTCGATTTATATCCAATTTCTTACAACTCCACATCCCAAACCCCGGCACTTTTCTCCAGCTCCACCAGTGCCGCACTGTAATTGAAGAGTGTTTCTATATACTGGGCCTGCACATCATCATACGTCCGCTGGGCATCGAGTACCTCCAGGAGGGAGACTTCTCCACGGTTATAGCTGTAAATCTTTCCGTCGATTACCTCCCGGGCGGCATGAAGCATACCGTTTTCATAATGACTGACCTGTTCTGTCAATGACTGATAACTCCGGTATGCCTGTATAACTTCCGTCTGTACCTGCAACAAAGCCTGCTGATACTGCGTCTCGGCCTGCTGTTCACGGAAACGGGCAGCACGGACAGTCCCCTTATTGAAGTTGGAGAACTTCAGGGGAATGGCAATCCCGGCCGTCACCCCGGTAAAGGGCGGTGCCGGGGCCTCCTCATTATGCACCCGGGCATTCTTACTGATGGCAATAGACAGGTCGACATCCGTATTCCGTTCCCGCCGGGTCGCTTTCAGGGCACGGGAAGCGACTTCCTTATTCTTCATGGCCGCTACCAGGTCGGCACGATTCATCGAAGCAGTGGAAATCAAATCAGCAAGCACAAAATCACGGGGTGAAATCCGCAATGAAGCATCGGGGACGTACAAGGTATCGAGGGCAACCGAGCCGGTCAACAGGTTCAGATTAGAAAAAGCATTATGCAAATCGGTTTCCGCCTGCAATAATTCATTTTTCAATATCCCTGCCTCCAGACGGCTCTGGATAGCATCAATCTCCATGATTTTCCCTAAAGTAAAACGGACACTGTCGCTCTCTGCCAGCTGCCGGATATTCTCATAGGCGTTCTGTTTTACCTTATATAATTCATATTGTTTCAACGCCTCCAGGTAGGAAACGGTTGCTTCGGCACGCAGGTTACGGAAATAATCGGCAAGGAGTGCCTTTGTCAACTCGCTTTCACTACGGGCCAACGCCATATTCGCTCCCCGCTTTCCGAAAGAAAACGTTTTACTCAGTTCAACCTCCACTCCTTCTCCCATTTGCAGACTTCCGTTCTCGTTGTTGAAATAAGAGACGGACAGGTTCGGGTCGTTGAATACTTTCGACGCAACCACTTCCGCCTCGGATACATTCAGATTCAGACGTTCGGCTGCATACTCCAGATTCCCTTCCGCCACCTTCTCCATATAATTGCGGTAAGAAAGGGGAACCATTTGTTGTGCACTGCCAGCCAGGCTTCCGGCAAGCAGGCACATTGTTATATAATGTCGCATAGCTACTATTTTTAATCAGACATTCGTATTCTTTACATCAGAAGATACTATCTCTTCATCCAGATAATGCTTTTCCACCAGATAGTATAAGGCTGGAAGCACATAAAGCGTAATAACGGTCGCAAACAACAGTCCGTACACAATCACCGTCGCCAGCGGACGTTGCACATCGGAACCGATACCTGTACTCAACGAGGCTGGCAGCAAACCGAGCACAGCCACCGTTGCCGTCATCAGAATCGGGCGGAAGCGGTGTTTCGCCCCGGTTATGATTGACTGCTTGAAACCACGGTCACGGCTGCGCAGGTTATTGATATGCGAAATCATAATCACACCGTTTTGTATAGCGACACCAATCAAGGCTATAAAACCGACGGCAGAAGAGACATTCAACGTCATCCCCCGGACATTCAATGCCAGCATCCCTCCGAAAAGGGCCAGGGGAACCACACACATCATCAGAGCAGCCTGGCGGAATTTTCCACAGGCGGCAAACAGCAACAGCAGCATAATGCCCAACGCCAAAGGGACTACTGCCGCCAGGCGGTTATAGGCACGGTGCTGGTTCTCGAACTGGCCTGCCCATTGCAGATGGACGGTGTCGTGATTATAATCTATGTCGCGGTCAATCAACCGGTTCGCTTTATTCAGAAACTCCGTCAAATCCACACCACGCAGGTTGACATGGATGGTCAGGTGACGCTTGTTCATCTCACGGGAGATTGTACTGGCACCGGTTGTCATTTTCACTTCGGCAACCTGCGAAAGCGGTATCTTTGCTCCGGCCCCATTCGTCAGTAAGAGATTGCCGATACTTTCAGGCGAGTTACGGCTGGCATCGTCGAAACGGCAAATGACGTCATAACTTTTACTGCCGACAAAGATTTGCGAGATGGCCTTTCCCCCGATTGCCAGTTCAATCATATCGGCAACATCGGAGAAGTTCAGACCATATTGGGCAATACGGTCGCGGTCGGCAATAATCTGCAACTGGGGTAACGGCGGTTCCTGGTCGATAGCCACGTCGGCGGCACCGGGAATCGTTCGCAACACATTCACGACCTTATCGGCTATATGGCGGGTATCGGTAATATCATCTCCGTAAACCTTTATCGCCAGATCGCTGTGAGCACCGGCAATCTGGTCCATGACCATATCGATAATCGGCTGGGAGAAGCTGACGGTATATCCGGGCATAGTCAACAACTTTTCAGACATTTCCTCGATCAGGTCCGCCTTCGTCTTGCCGAATTTCCAGGTGTCGTAAGGCTTCAACCCTACTCCGCATTCGATATGTGACAACGAGAAGGCTTCGGCTCCCTCATCGTCGCGTCCGACCTGTGTCATGACATAAGAGACTTCATCAAACTGTTTCAATGTTTTGCGAAGCTCCGCTCCCATCGCCTTCGACTTCTCGATAGAGATACCCGGAGGCAATTGCACCTGTACCCAGATAGCCCCTTCGTCCAAAGGCGGAAGGAAATCTTTTCCTACCGTATAACTCAATACGCCGGCTGCCACCAGAATAAGGAACAAAGGTAACAGGACCCGCTTCGGTTTCTCCAGCAAAGCAATGATTTGCCGGTTATAAATCTCACCTAACTTTTCAAGCCAGCGGTTATGATAAATCTTCCTGGGTTTGTAATAAGCATAGAAAGCCAGGCCCGGTATCAGGAACAACGCCACAGCCAATGCCCCCAACAGGGCATAACCGACCGTATAAGCCATCGGCGTAAAGAGTTTCTTTTCGATATGCTCAAAAGCAAACAGGGGAAGATAAGCGGTGATAATAATTAATGTAGAGAAAAAGATAGGGCGGGCCACTTCGGTTGCACGGCGCAGGATTGAATCTTCCGTCAATATTTCATCGGGATGCCGTTCGCGCTTCTTCAGAATTGTTTCCATCATCACGATAGCCCCGTCTACCAGGATACCGAAGTCGATAGCTCCCAGCGAAAGCAGGTTGGCAGGAATATCGGTCAGTTGCATCAGGATAAAAGCAATCAGCAACGACAACGGGATGGTCAGGGCAACCAGCAAGGCGCCACGCCAGCTTCCGAGGAACAGGATGAGCACCAGTACCACCAGCACCATACCTTCAAAAAGCGTATGGGAAACCGTATGCAATGTCGTATCCACCAGGTTCGTTCGGTCCATAAAGACATGCAGGCGGGTTCCTTTGGGAAGGGTTTCATTATTCAGTTCGTCGACCGCCTGATGCACTCCTTCCAGCACCTGCGAAGGATTCTCTCCGCGAAGCATCTGGACGATCCCTTCCACCCCATCGGAATAATCACGGACGCCGTCGTAGAATCCCAATACCCCTTTACGTTCCAGACTACCATATTTCAGGGTTCCCAAATCATCCAGGTAGACAGGTACACCGTCCTCGGTCTTGATAACGATACGTCCCAGGTCCTTCAGGTCTTTTACCAGTCCGATACCGCGAATTACATAACTCAGGTCGCCACGGCTTAACATACTGCCGCCGGCATTCACATTATTCTTTTCTATCTTCTCGGTGATATCGCCCAGCGTCACATTATATTGTTCCATCTTGTGCGGGTTCACTTCTATCTGGTATTGGGTAGTGATACCGCCAAAGTTGCTGACATCGGCCACTCCCGTCACTTGCTTCAGACGGGGGATGACAACCCATTTATGCAGGTCGGTCAGTTCGCGGATATCGAGTTGGTCGCTTTCCAGTACATAACGGAAGATTTCACCGGTAGGCGAAGTCAGCGGGTTCAATCCCGGAACGGCATCATAAGGAAGTTCCACGTCTACCAGGCGTTCCTGCACACGCTGACGTGCCCAGTAATCGTCGATACCGTCATCAAAAACCAGCACAACGGTCGAGAGGCCGAAAGTATTCTTACTTCGCATCACATTCAGTCCCGGCATCCCGTTCATCGCCCTTTCGATAGGGATACTGATTTGCTGTTCTATCTCTTCCGCCGCCAGTCCCGGCACCTGGGTAACGACCTGGACGGTCGTGTCGGCAATATCCGGATAGGCATCAATGGCCAGTCGGGTCCACGAATAATATCCCACTACAGCAAGAAACAGGAATAATACGAACATCAGCCCCCGCCGGTGTATCGCAGTATATATTATCTTCTTCATAGGATTTATCGCGCATCAAGTAAATAAAAGGCTCCGGTAGTTACAATCGTATCGCCGGAGTTAAGTCCGGTCAGGATAACCGTTTTGCCGTCTTCTGTGACAGAAGTAGTTACCTTCTGTTTGCGATAGGCATTGTTCCCCAATGAGACAAGCACATAAGCGCCTTCCTCTTCCTGAAGGATGGCAGATGTCGGGATACGGATGACATCGGCACTTCTGTCGCACAGCTTAACCGTCCCGTACATAGCCGGCTTCATCAGATGGGCACTGTTGTCACATTCGATGAGGACTTCAACCGAACGGGTATCTTCGTCCAGCATTTCGCTGACATGATAAATCTTTCCGGGCAAAGGCAGGTCGGGCATGGCAACCAGACGAATCTCTACGCTGTCCAGCGATTGTATCATTCCCATATCCTTTTCCTTGACATGGGCAGCCACCCATACTTTATTCAGGTTGGCTATCACGGCCACGGGTTCGGCATCTTCCTTGATATACTGGCCGATGACAATACGGTCGGTCACTATTTCGCCCGCTATCGGTGAGCGGACAATCAAAGGTTGTCCCAATACCAGGTCTTCCGGTTCTATCTGAAAGACCTTCAAAGCGGCAACAGCATTTTCATAGTCTTTCTTCTTCAATTCATAATTGACTTCCGCTTCTTCCAGTTCTTTCTGTACGCCGACCTTATTTTGCAGCAGGTCTTTTTCGCGTTTCAGGCTTTTCAGGGCCAGTTCCATCTCCTGTTTAGCCTGATAATACCCTTTTCCCGTCTCAAAGAAAGAAGGAGAACTTATCTCAAAGACCGGACTTCCGGGCGTCACCTTCTGCCCCAACCGTACGAATGATTTGGAGATACGTCCGGCAAAAGGGGAAGCAATCTCGGCATAATTGGAGGGGATAGCTTTCACCACCCCCGAAGTGGAAAACTCCAGGCGGTAAGGTTCTTTCTTCACTACGTCTGTTTTCAACCGGGATAAGATAGGTGATTTATCCCCTATTTGTATCGTGTCGCCCCGTAAAGTTACGGCAATAGCAACCTCATCGTCCTGCTTGTTCTGGTTGCAGGAACATAATACCATTGCTGGAAGCAATAGCATAAGTAATTGTTTCATATTGATTTTCTTGTATTAAATAATTCTTTTCTTCGTTGCTGGTAATTATTTAATACAGAAAGGCGGGGCGCGGAGGCTGATATTACGTACTGAACGTAAGGGAGTTATATACTTGTGTTGTTGAATGAACACGGAAAGAAGTACCCAGGCTGTCACCAATGTGAGACACAAGGCAGCAGCCTCCATCATGATATCATCCAGTTCTTCAATCGTATTAAAAGCGGACGAATTATGCGTATGATGCGGCAAACCGTCTGCTCCCGGAAGGAAGGGATGGGAATGGGTAATGGAATAAGTCGGGAAATAATGGGTATGGGTGAACGCAGTACCTCCTACATAGTAACTCACAAAGAGTACTATCAGCAGATATTTTGCTATGGTAGTAAAGATAGATTTCACATGCTCCCGATTTGGACACAAAGGTATCTATTTATTTTGGTAATACTTTTACAAAAAGGGAACGATTCTGTTATTATTTTCGGCTTTTCATTTGGTACACATTATTTTTATCCATTAATTTGCAAGACTTAAACAAACATTGATATGAAAAGGACTATACTTCTCTTCGCAACCATGGCCTGTATGACCATAACTTCCCTTCCGGCACAGGAGGCCGCTGTAAATAAAATCATTGAAACCGGACGTTCCGATAACCAGGTCATGAACCATCTGGACATACTGACCAACCGCTTCGGCGGACGCCCTATCGGTTCGGATGCCTATGACAACGCCACCGAATGGGTTGCCTCCAAGTTCAAAGAATGGGGGCTGGAAGTGGAGTTACAGGAAGCCGGAACTTTACCTGTCGGATTCAACCGGGGGCCGTGGTTCGGTAAGCTGCTTGGTGAAAACGGGATGGAGTTGCATTTCGTCACCCCTTCCTATACCTCCGGAACGAAAGGACTTCAACGGGGACATGTACTGCTCGAGCCTCTTACACAGGATGAGTTCGACCGGATAAAAGGACAGTTGAAAGGCGCCTGGGTACTGGTAAATGGCAAAAACACGGGCTGGCCAATCAATTGGTCGGCAATAGCAGACTATGACCGTGCAGGTGTTATTGCAGAAAACAACACAATCGCTCAAAAGAACCGTGAGATAATGAGGGATAACTGGGTAAATAAAAAGAATACCCCCTTACTGCCTTTAAATGATGAAAAGCCGGCTCTCTTTTACAAGGAAATGTGCGAAGCCGGTGTCTTAGGTTTTATCCAGTCGGCTTCTGTCCCACTGCGTGCACTTTATGATAAGAATGTCGTATTCGATAAGGACATGACCATCGAGAAACTACCGACCGTACCCGATATCAAACTGGATGAACATCAATACGCCATCATCAAACAGATGGTAAAAGAGCGTCGTTCCTTTATGCTGGAGTTCGATATACGTAACCATTTCCGCCTGGGACCGGTCAAATATTATAATGTAATCGGTTCCATAAAGGGAAGTAAACATCCGGGGGAATATGTTATGCTGAGTGGCCACCTCGATTCTTTCGATGTTGGAACCGGTGGGGTCGATGACGGTTCAGGCGTTACCCCTGTTATGGAAGCCGCCCGTCTGATTGCCACGTCGGGAGCAAAACCTAAACGTACGATGCTTTTCTGTGCTTTTGCAGGTGAAGAGTTCGGTTTGCTAGGTGCACAGGCTTGGGTTAAGGGGAATCCAAAGAAGATGGATAAAATATCGAATCTGTTCAACCGTGACGGCGGACCTACTCCTCCGGTGGGTATTAGTGTGCCGCAAGCCATGTATGATGATTTTGTGAAGATATGCGAACCGGTAAAGAAGATTAATACCGAATATCCGTTCGAAGTCAAAGTAGCCGAACCGCGTAAACAGCCGACCACCATAGGCGGTACGGATGCTTCCGTCTTTGCACTGGATGGCGTACCGACCATCGGCTTTATGGAGAAAGACATCAAAGGTTATAACTTCAGCTACGATGAGATATGGCACACGGAACGCGACTTATACACCAAGAGCATTCCTGAATATCAACAACATGCTGCAACGGTCATGGCTATTGTCGGCCTGGGAGTAGCCAACCTCGACCATCAGTTATCACGCGAAGGATTATATCTGAAAGAAGAATAAGAGTAAATCAGGCTACCTGACGACACAAATAAGGCAGACGCCTCTGGGCATCTGCCTTATCTCTTTTACGGTTGTAAACCTTTTTCGATACATGCACCCGGTTATGACTGACCGGACGTCCGTGATTCTCTATTTCCGCTTCCCGGCTTCCCTTGCGGTTTGCCTTGATGTACTCGTCCAGCGGAGAGACTTTCTTTTTCTTCTTCATAGCTGTATTACTTTACGGCTACAAAGATACAATTATTTTTCCGGATATTGTCTTTTGGGATTTTTAGGGAACCATCCTTTCAATACGCGTTCTTCCTGCTCGAATACTTCCTTGATCGTCCAGAACGAAGAAAAGGCAAACACACCGCAGATAGCGGAGACAAAAACACTCTCTATCAGCAAAGATGCAACCGTTCCGGCAATCCCCAGAAGAAGGAATATCCACCAGCATTTAGTCCCCCAATAATATTCAGCCTTCACAACTATCGGATGAAACAACCCGATTATCAAAAAAGTAACGATACCAATCAGTAGCCCGTCAAAATTTATCATCTCCATATTTGTATTGTTTAATATAAAACAGTTTAATCAGTCTCAACAAAGATACAAAAATCAACTGTCATTCCTCATAAAATATATCTATCCGGGTATAAACATCCACAAATCGTTCACCCCAACCTGCACAACTCTTTATCTATATAACTATCCTTTATCAGTATTGCCTAAAAGCCATTCGGACATATATCCAACGATTCTTTTGTCAGAGGTAGGTGTAAATAAATTTAGAGGTAGGTCTATTTTCATTTAGAGGTAGGTCTAAATCAATTTACACCTACCTCTAAATAAAAAAACATTAGTACTATCCTTTCTTTTCATCCTAGACGAAAAGGAATCATTGTAGAGAGTTTCCTTATATGATTCATAAAAAAAGGCATCCCAAAATGGAATGCCTTTAGTATATGCTATAAAATCTACATCTTATTCAGCCTGAGCAGGAGCTTCTGCCGGCGTTTCTTCTTCAACCGGAGCATTTGCTGACGGCTGAGCAGTTCCAAAGTTAGGAGCTACCGTATTCGGGTCGATTGTAACAGCATTGTTTATCTGTTCTTTGATTTCAGATTGTGTAGTAGTTGTTGCTCTTGGGATAAATGCTGTAATAACGATACTACAAACAATAACAAAACCAGCCAGGCCCCATGTTGCTTTTTCCAAAAAGTCTGTGGTTTTACGTACACCCATAATTTGGTTAGATGAAGAGAATCCCGAAGCCAGACCTCCCCCCTTTGAGTTCTGGATCAATACTATCAAGATCAGAAGTATTGAAGCGATCAGGATTAGAATAGAAATAAATACGTACATTTTAGTTTTATTTTTTAGTGTTAATAATCAATTTTTCCAAAAATCTAATTTGGTCTGCAAAGTAAGCATTTTTTTCTGGATAATTCAAATATAAGTTTTTAATAATTTGCAATGCCTTCTCATACCGTTTCTGTTTAACATAAATATGAGCCAATGTCTCGGTAAAATAAGAATCATCGTCCAACGATCGGGGTTGTTCGTTCTCCCCTTCTTTCAATGGTCCCTGGGAAGATGGATCATCCGGTTGCAGGGATAAGACCAATCCGCTGCCCGGTGCCCGCTGTTCGTCATTTTTAATGAAAGAATCGATCAGGTCATGGTGCTGAAGCTTAGCTTCAGGCTCCTCTTCCGCCGATATATCATCCTTTGACAACGACCAATATATATAATCAGATGAAACGGAAGGCTGAAACAACAAAGTAGGATCGGCCGCCTGTTGTTCTCCCTCACTTTCACGATCAGCCAAAAAAGCATCGATCAAGGAGAAAGAGTCTGCTGCCGGTTCATTTTCTTCCGCAGATGCCGCAAACGGCATCCCGTAACGTTCTCCCTCGATCAGTGCGAATAATTTTCTTCTGTCCGGTATGTAAACTGCCATTCTTTTCAGTTCTGCGGCAAAGCGTATATCATTCAATACAGCCAGATTCTTCAGATAAAGCATCCGGGCTATATGAAAATACGGATATTCAGCCACTACCTGCTGTAACGGGGAAAGTGTTTCCTTCGTCAGCAAAGAGGGGTCTTCCATCAGTAGATATAAGTCTGCAGCTTTCATATATTACCAATTGGCTACGGTTGCATTATAAATCTGGTCTGTCAACTCGTCAATGATCTCTGCACAGAGTTCGGCCTGTACATCCTGTAACATCCGGGTAGCATCAAACTCACGATAAGCAGAAAAACTCTGTGCATCAAAATCCTCATCAGGGTTTGTACGATTAGAATAACTCACGCGCACAGTTATCGTCAACTTTGTCTGCGAAGACCAGGCATCTTCCTTAACAGCCATTGGTGTCAGTTCATATCCGGTAATCTCACCTTGCAGCTCCAAATCACCATTATTGTTGACCATCTGAAGGCGTGTCTGACGGATATAAATATCCTTCAACGCTTCAGTAAACTCCTGTGATAACGGAGGATAAACCAAAGGTGCCTGGTTAGGAAAATCCTTGATAGATATCGTTTTTACCTTTGTATAGTCAATCGAAGCTCCGTTGAACTTGTAGGAAATGGAACAGGCCGTCACCATGACTCCTATCAGTAAACAAAACCAGATTATATTCTTTCTCAACATATTATTCCAAATTATATTCTTTAATCTTTCTATAAAGAGTACGTTCTGATATTTTCAGATCAGCCGCCGCATTTTTCCTCCGTCCGTTATGTTTCTCCAATGCTTTACGGATCATCTCTTTCTCCACTTCTTCCAAAGAAAGAGTTTCTTCTTCCTCTACGGCTTCCGCTTCCTGAATCGGAGCAGAATGTACAGGACGGATCGGATGGGCATAGGGCGTCTCATCGGCAACCGGCATAGGCATCTTACCTCCCATTATATCGTGAACCAGCTTTTTCAGATCATTGACATCCTTCTTCATATCAAAAAGGACCTGGTAAAGTATCTCGCGTTCACTATTGAAAAACTTCTGGTCGTTATCCTGCTTTTTGACCAGCACCGGATATTTTTCCACATTCAGATCGGGAAGATACAAACGCAGAACGTCTGCTGTAATATCACGGTTCTCTTCGATAACCGAGATACGCTCCGTTATATTCTTCAACTCACGGACGTTACCCGGCCAACGGTAGGAGGTCAGCAGCTGTCGTGCTTCATCATCCAAGCGAACCGGCGGCATACGATATTTCTCCGCACAGTCTCCGGCAAATTTACGAAACAACAAGATGATATCATCCGGACGTTCACGCAACGGAGGAATCTGGATAGGTACGGTATTCAAACGATAATACAGATCTTCACGGAATTTTCCGTCGGCTACCGCCTGTATCAGATTAACATTCGTTGCAGCAACAATCCTCACATTTGTTTTCAGCACCTTTGAAGAACCGACTTTTATAAACTCACCGGTCTCAAGCACACGCAGCAAACGGGCTTGTGTCGGGATAGGCAGTTCCCCTACTTCATCCAGAAAAATAGTTCCGCCGTCGGCTACTTCAAAATATCCTTTACGGTCGGCCAAAGCTCCGGTAAAGGAACCTTTTTCATGTCCGAACAACTCTGAGTCAATCGTTCCTTCCGGAATGGCACCACAGTTTACGGCTATATACTGTCCGTGTTTACGCGGACTGTTCTGATGTATAATCTGTGGAAAAGTTTCTTTACCGACACCACTCTCCCCGGTAATAAGCACAGACAAATCTGTCGGAGCCACCTGTAGAGCGACATCGATTGCCCTGTTCAGGCCAGGGCTGTTTCCTATAATTCCAAAACGCTGTTTTATTTGCTGGACATCAACCTTAATCATCATATCTTCTATTGAATATCTGTAATTATTTCAGTTTGTCTGCCAAAATTACAAATCTTAATTCAAATTCCAGCTATCAGGAGTAGATTCTATCAGCGGTTTCTCATTTTTTTGCAGCATAAGTGCGATTGAATAAAAATTCAGCCAGTGCCGTATCATCTGCAAAATTCTTCATTTCTTCCGGAGAGATAGGTTTCCCCACATACACATCGACCGTTTTACCGCGTTTGTTGAAGGCTTCGGCAGGAATGCGCAAAGTACGTATTTTCCAACTGATACTTCCCAACCAGTAAAAGAAGCGGGAATTAAGAAAATCAAAGTAAACTGGATATACCGGCACATTTGCCTTCCGGATCAGGCGAATCACGCTATGTGTCCAGGGCAAGTCATGGATCTCTTTATCATCCTTATTATAAAAGGAAATCGCCCCAGCCGGAAAGAATCCCATCGGATGCCCTTCTTTCAGTCGCTGCAAAGAATAACGCACCCCGTTTATGTTGGCCGGATTCGGACCATTACCGGTTGAATCGGGCAACACCGAAACAAAATTATCCTTCATGGCACCGATCTTCACCAGAATTTCGTTCACCATCACTTTAAAGTCCGGACGACGAGCGGCCATAATGTCAATCAATATAATGCCGTCGATCGAACCGATCGGATGATTGGATATGGTTATAAATGCCCCTTCGGGCAAGTTATCCAGTATTTCCGCATGATGCAGATTATACTTGATATCGATCAGGGGATCGCTCAGTAATGCTGTAGTAAACGCTGAGCCACGCAGATGGCAGTTATTGGCATGCACTTTGTTTACTTTGTCAACACTCAACCACTTAATCAATAATTTGCCAAGGAAGGTGCCTATACGGCTTTTGAAGAACGGGGCAGCTTCCTGCAAATCATTAATGTCTACTACGCTCTTTTTCATACTTTTTATTTATTCAATAAACGATGCGCACATTTTTTCGTGCTTGCGCATCGACAATAACAGCACGATATTCAATACGATTATCTCATACAGGAAATAAACCCATACTTCGCCGACCAATACAACTATAAACATAACGATCGTACGTCCGTTAAATGTCAGGAGATCAATATAACGCATTAACTCACGACTTTGTTTACGAAAAGCAATACGCACATTTTCCGGAATATCATCTCCGTATTTGGCATGGAGGCTCTGCAACATACGCTGCAAGGCAGGAGTGGCTTTCACCTGAAGTAATGTGTATCCCCTATAAAGGAAATAAAAAGTTTTATTGATACCCAGCTTCATCTCCTTATGACGGGCAATGACCTGTTCCAGCGACTGGAACTCAGCTCCTTTGTCCTTACTGATAAAATAGAGATGCAATGTTTTATAATAATCGGTTATATTAGCCTGCACCAGATGGGATAAGCCAGACACAACGGCCAAAGCAAAAAACCAATAAGTACCATACTCATGAGACAGACGAAGGGCAAAACCGACATAGATAGAGGCAAACCAGATATCACCGGCAAATCCGTCCAATATACGTCCGATAGCGGACTTGATACCTGTCAGACGAGCCAACTGTCCGTCTACGCAATCCAGTATATTGGCAAAAACCAACAATAAAATACCACAAATATTATAAACCAGATTATCATGATAAAACATGAAGCCGACAGCAGCTCCCACAAATATAGAAATGACCGTTACCATATTCGGGGTAATCCCCGTGCCGCGCAACATACGAGCGATACGAAAACCTATCGGACGGTAAAACGCCCGGTCGACAACATTTTCTGTTTCTATTGATTTTAGTGATGCTTCGTATTCTTTATCCAAATTACTCATGATCTATTATTTATACGAATATCCGCCGTCTACAACGACCACTTCGCCATTAAAATAACTATTTTCTATTAACATCTTATACACTTCGGCCAACTCTTCCGGATCACAGAAACGGCCTAAAGAAACTTTATTTTCTATATTCCGCCGTATTTCTGCCGGTTTAGTCTTCTGCCATTCGGTATCGACAAACCCGGGAGCAACTGCGTTCACACGCAATTCATAAGGAACCAGGAATTTAACCATATTCTTCACTAAGGCATGTACAGCACTCTTTGTCACTCCGTAAGCCAGAGATACCGAATGAGGCTGGACCCCCATCAGGGAACCGGTAAAGACCACACTACCACCTTTATTTATCCGTCCGACAATACGTTGCAATAAGAATACCGGAAAATGAACATTAGCAAAGAATACACGTTCCCAATCAGTAAGTGACAAATCCTCGAACGAATCGCGGCAAGTCAATCCCGCATTAAAGATCAGTGCATCTAAAAGCAAATTCTTCTCCTGCAAATAAGCATCTATTTTATCAACGGACTCTTTTTTTGTAATATCTGCCTGTAGCACAGACACATTGATTCCGAATTGCTGTTGCAAACCTTCGCGGGTTTGTTCGGCCATCCCGGGATCGGAAGCATAAGTAAGCACAAGGTTATACCCGGCTTTCCCCAAACAGAGAGCCACCGCTTTACCTATACCCTTTGTACCACCGGTAATTAAAGCACACTTTTCCATGAGTAATCTTTATTCCTCCCCTTTTCCCTTTACAGTGGCAGGTTTAGCATGTCGTTGATATTTAAGATTTTCTTCGTAAGAATCATGAATCGTTTTCTTCAGATTAGAGGAAGAAACCCCGGTTCCATAAGGGAAATAAAAAACCTGTACGCCTAAATCTTTTAAATAATCATATTTACCAAACCAGTCATCTCCCACAACAAAAGCATCGATATTCAGCTTCTTTACGATCTCCGTATGATCCAGTGTATGCTGCGGTATTACAATATCCGGAGTTTTCAACGCTTCAATAATTTGAAGGCGTTCATTGAACGGGATAATAGGATTCGCTTTATAAGAAGAAACCAGTTCGTCCGTGCTCACTCCTACAATCAGGATATCAGCCAGGCTACGGGCATAATTGATCATCCGGAGATGATTATAATGAAACATATCGAATGTTCCGGAGGTATATACGATCGTTTTATCTTTAAACATAATTCATGTTGCAATTTTGAACCACAAACTTACGCAAACTTTTCCTATCAAAAAAAGATTGAAGTCAAAAAGCGCAATACAGACCATATTATTATAAAATACAACAGATATGGACCGTTAGTCTTTATAACAAATATCCCCTGAAAAAGCATGTTTCCAGGGGATCTGTTTTTTATTATTTACTGAGGACAAACCTCTGCATCGTCATCTTTGGTAAGATCCAGCTTTTCATTATCGCCTCCCTTATCAAAATATTGCTTGCGGAGAGGATTCGCAGTAGCTTCCCGATAATTCAACCTGTTCCGGTAAATATCCAGCGCAGTATATAACGCCTGGCGGAACGACTCTTCGGAAGCCACATTCTGTCCGGCTATATCGTAAGCTGTTCCGTGAGCTGGCGAAGTACGGATAATCGACAGACCGGCCGTATAGTTAACCCCGTCATCCATGGCCAGCGTTTTAAACGGTGCCAAGCCCTGATCATGGTACATCGCTAATACGCCATCAAATTTGTCGTACATCTGAGAGCCGAAAAATCCGTCTGCCGCATAAGGTCCAAAAGACATGACACCTCTTTTTTCCGCCTCTTCCATGGCCGGAATAATGATCGTTTCCTCTTCTTTTCCCAATAAGCCACCATCACCTGCATGAGGATTCAATGAAAGCACGGCAATACGTGGTTTTACAATCCCGAAGTCCTGTTTGAGCGACTGATTGAATATGCGCAATTTCGACACGATATCCTCTACGGTTATTCTGGAAGGAACTTCTGCCAATGGGATATGTCCGGTCACCAAAGCAACACGCAGACCATCCTTCATCAAAATCATCAATGCTTTCCGGCCCACTCCGCCAAAACGTTCTTCCAGGTATTCGGTATGTCCCGGAAAATGGAACTCGTCATTCTGGATATTGTGCTTATTGATCGGTGCTGTCAGCAATACATCAACAGCACCCCGTTTCAAGTCTGTAACAGCAGCTTCCAAAGCTAAAAATGCAGCTTCTCCGGCTATCGATGTCGACTGCGATAATTCTACTTTTGTTTCATCGTCCACACAGTTGATGATATTCACCCGGTTAATACCGGCATCTTCTGCCTGGGAAATGATGTTCATATTCACAGGAGGCAATTCCAACGCTTTCCGGTGATAAGCTGCGATTTTTGATGATCCGTATATAACCGGAGTACAAAGTTCGGCAACTCTGGCATCCGAGAATGTTTTCAGTATCACCTCATATCCGATGCCATTTATATCTCCGTGGGTAATGCCCACCTTAATCAATCGTTCTTCCATGTATTATGTTTGTTTATTTCTTACTTTCCGGTATGTCGAGCTTTTCTTCCACCGATTTTTCAAATTCACCCGGTAAGCGAAGTGTATATAAAGCTGCTTCGATACGGCGGATAAAATTACGTTTATCTGTTTCAGGAGCAAAAACAAAGCCTTCGGCTACAACGACCCGGTTATTCTTTTCATCCAGACGGACATGACTGACAAACGGTCCGCCCATCATATCACCGACCATCTTCCACAAACCGCGTAGCACACCGCAATATTTGCCATTAACAGTGATCGGCGTATAATCAACCCCAAAACGGGACTCAGTCGTCATATACGATTCAGGGAAAGCTCCCGGCAGATTTTCCTTCAACACCGAGTCGCGCTTTGCTACCAGATATTCTGCCGTGAAGGTATTCGGATCGGTATAAGGGAAAGTATATACAATCAAATCTGTACGACCAGTATTGGCATTATTGGATGCCCAGAAGAAATCTGTCGTATCACGATAATAGGTCATATTAGACGGAGCATTCAGCATCAGGTCATGATTATTTTTCAGGTTATCCATGACAACTGTACTGTAATCTTTCTCCAACTGGCCAATCGCCCGGTTCATTTCAACTTTCACAAAGAAATCAACCAGCGCTTTCGGATGAGCCTGTGAATATTCAATAATAGCTTCAGGAGAAGGAGCATTCAGTGTCACAACTACCTGCCCTTTAGCCCAACGGTCGTTTTCATAGCTTATCGAAGCCTTCGTGTAAATAGACGGATCAATATTTACAATCAGTATATTGCGGACATAAGTCAATAATCCGTCGAATTGTGAAGGATCTACATAAGTAATCTTCAATGCAGGTTCAGATTGAGGAAGACCAGGGACATCAGATGTCAGCTCTTGTTTAATAGCCTTTCCCGAAGGGCCATCCCAATCAGCTTTTTTCATTACAACTACAACCTCATAAGCAAGGCCTGTGGCCCGTTTTCCAACCGGTCCTGAGCTACATGCTCCCAGCAATACCAGAAACATGAGTAAGCTAATCTGTAAAGAAATCTTTTTCATACCCATTCGTTTTTATAACACAAATATAATTCTTTTCTATCAAATGACTTGTCTTCTATCCGTTTTGTTGTTTTTTTGCTGTCGACAGCATTCCGCAGGCGGCAAATATATCCTCTCCTCTCGAAGCACGGATTGTACAAACAATCCCTGCATTGTTCAATGTATCACGAAAGACTTCCATCTTCGCCAAATCCGAACTTTCCAACGGGACGTTGGGGATAGCATGAAAACGAATCAGGTTAACCCTGCAATCTACATCATTTAATAAACAAATCAGGGCTTTAGCATGTTTCAGGCTATCATTTAAATTTTTAAAAACTATATATTCAAAAGAAACACGACGTTGATGGGAGAAATCATACTGCCTGATGAGATCAATGACGCCCTGTGCCGGATAAGCTTTTTCTACAGGCATTAAAGACAAACGTTCTTCATGAAAAGGAGAATGCAGACTGACCGCCAAATGGCAGTCGCTTTCTTCCAGAAAACGCTTCAAGCCTTTTGCCACCCCGATAGTAGAAACTGTTATCCGCTTGGGACTCCACCCATATCCATAGGTAGAAGTAAGGATTTCAAGGACCTTAAACAACTCATCCACATTATCCAAAGGCTCCCCCATTCCCATAAAGACCAGATTTGTTAATGATTCTGATTCCGGAACAGACTGGATTTGGTTCAATATTTGATTTGCCGTAAGATTGGCAGTAAAACCTTGCTTACCTGTCATACAAAACAGGCAGTTCATCTTGCATCCGACCTGCGAAGACACACATAATGTAGCCCTGTCGTCGGTCGGGATATAAACAGCCTCCACAAAATTGCCGTTCCCTGCAGCAAACAAATATTTAATCGTTCCATCGACCGATTTCATACAATCAACCGGAGGGAGTGCCCCTACCTCAAAAGACTCTTCCAAAAGAGTACGTTTGGCAACAGCAATATTAGTCATTTCCGCAATAGAGGTAACTTTCTTCTTATACAGCCAATCGGTCATCTGTTTTGCAGCGTATCCCGGTAAACCGACCTGTGCCGCCACTTCCTTCAGTTCGTCCAGCGTCATGCCTAACAATTGTCTCTTTTCTTGCATTGTATATTGTTATATAACGATTAATCCGGCACAAAGATAAAAAAAGCTGCCGGACTTTTCTGAATAAGTCCGGCAGCTTTCCTTAAAAAGGATTATGTAATACCTTTTGAGCTTTATTTGTTTAGAAGAAACGTATACGGTTGTCTTCTACATCTGCTTTGTTAACCAGTGACTGGATAGCCTGGAATCCGAAGCGATATGCGTTCGATGCATCCAACGTTTTAATTTCTTCTGCTTCGTTGTATTCTTTTGCCTCCTTGTTTCTGTCGTATACTTTAAATACATATACGCCATTGTTACCGACAACCGGAGCGCTTACCTGACCAACCTCAGCAAGAGAAACCATTGCATTCAGTTTCGGTTCTACACCGATACCGGCGATACGACGTGTTCCGAAGTTGATAAACTTCACTGAATCAACTTTTGAACCCATTGCATCAGCATAAGCTTCAACTGATGTCAGATTTTTAGCCTTCAGATCAGCAGCGATCTTCTCACCTTTCTTCTGAGCAGCGATTTCAGCTTTCAAAGCAGGAGTTAAAGAGGCAACCGAACGGTAACCTTCTTTTATAGTACCTTCTACGCCTGCAATTACAAACTTATCGTCACATTCAAAGATTTCAGAGATTTTACCCTTATCATTCTGGAATGCCCAACGGATTACCGGACGAGAATTTTTAATGCTACCCAACGTCTGGTTATCAGCAGTAACATTTACACCTGCAATCAGATTATATCCGGCTTCTTTAGCAGCTTCATCCAACTTAGCCAAATCATTGTTCTGTGAAATGAACTGGTTCAACTCGTTATAGATATTGCTATAAGTTTTAGAGCTCGGAGATACTGTCATGTCAATATCCGCTACTTTATACTTATTCACATTAGCTGTCTTTTCTGTTACTTTCACCAGGTGAGTTCCATACAAAGATTTCACTTTTGCAATTTCGTTTACCGGAGTAGAGAAAACAGCATTCTTAAAGTCTTCATTTACACCTCTCAGTGCAGTAATTTCAGTGAACCATCCCAGTTCTCCGCCATTTTCAGCAGCCTGGTCTGCAGAGAATTCTTTTGCCAATGCAGCAAAGTCCCCACCGTTCTTCAGTACATTCATCAAGCTGTCAGCCAAAGCGGTCGTACGGGCTTCGTCCCCATTTGCCAACATAATATGGCTTACCTTAACAGAGTCAGGCCCCATTTTCTTGTCTACCAACTTGAACATTCTGTACTTATCGTTATCGAATACCGGACCATATACAGCACCCACTTCCGAAGTCGTTGCGAATTGTTTCATTTCCGGATCAAAGGCATTTTCTGTAAAGAAAGCATCCATGTAAGGAACTTCTGAATTTTCATTTACAATATCAGCCACCTTTTCAGAAGTCGTGAATTCTTCTTTCAAAGATTCGATATCAGCACTTGCCTTGTCATAATCCTCCTGGCTAGGACGAATGTCAACAGCGATATACTTGATTACTTTACCTTCTTTTTGTTTGTAAAGTTCCTTACGCTGGTTGTACAGCTTTTCGATTTCACTCTTGCTTACTTCGATTGTCGAGTCAGGAATGCTTGCATACGACTGCATAGCATAAACAATGTCAGAGTTTTCAGCTGCGTCATTGAATGCTTCTTTTGCATCCAGCACGTTTGCTGCAACAGCCTTACTTAACAATGTTGTATATTTTTGTTCCAGACGCTGACGTTTAATGTTCTTTTCCCAGAACAACCAGAAATTACGAGCCTGGAGCAACTGAGCCTGCTGATCTGCAGGGTAGCTTGCGATATTGTCGTCGTCAATTGTTTTCAGGAAATTCAACAGAGCTGTTTTGTCAAACTGTCCGGTCTGCGGATTAACAAACATCTGCATCTGCTGGATCATCGGTGAAATGTTCTCACCCTGAACCATATCAAACAATTCTTCCGGACTTACAGTCATACCTAATTTATCAGTTGCTTCGTCAAGTACAATTTCCTGTACCATAGCATCGAATACCGACTGACGGATCTGATTCATGTATTCTTCGGGCAGATTGGTCTGACCGGATTGCATCTTGTACATCTCAGTCATTTCATCAATACGTCCCTGATAATCCTGAATTTTAATTACTTCCCCGTCAACCTTAGCAACTCTCTCCTGAGTTTGTCTGAAATAAGTAGAACCGGAGTTCAAAAAGTCTCCAATGATAAAAGCGAACAATGCCAAACCCACAACGAGTACGAGCAGTCCTGCTTTGCTTCTGATTTTTTCCAGCGTAGCCATTTATCGTTATTTATTTTTAAAGTTTATATTTTACAGTTTAAGGGCACGAAGATACGAAAAAAAGGATTTGTTACATCTTTTATTCCACTTTTTTTCATCAATTGCCTACTTTCATTCGCACAAGTTCTATTTTCGTTGCCGTTACTTTTATGATTTTAAAAGTATATTTATCAATTACGATTGATTCATTCAATTTAGGAAATTTTTGGTAGAAATGCAGGATATATCCGGCAATCGTTACGTAATCGTCTGATTCCGGGAGCTCAAGATTGAACTTTTCATTGAGAGTATCGATCTCCATACGACCGGATATCAGGTATTCATCGTCCGAAACTTTCCGGGCTACGTATGATTTCATATCATGCTCATCCTCTATCTCTCCAAAGATCTCCTCTACCAGATCCTCCAGCGTCACAATCCCCGCTGTACCGCCAAATTCATCCACAACCACAGCCAGACTCTTTTTGTCCTGCATCAGCACCTTCATCAACTTATTGGCCGCCATCGTTTCCGGGACAATGGAAACAGTCTTTATACTCTGTGTCCAGTCTTCCGGATTTTTAAATAATTCCGATGAATGGATATATCCGATAATATCATCTATATTTTCGTTATAGATCAATATCTTTGACAACCCCGTTTCAATAAACTTAGAACGAAGTTCTTCCATACTGACAGTCTTGTCACAGGCGACAATCTCCGTACGGGGAACAATACAATCGCGCAAACGGACATTGGAAAAATCAAGCGCATTCTGAAATATTTTCACTTCCGTATCCATATCTGAGTTCAGAGGAGCATCTTCGATACTTTGCTGAATAAAGAAGTCAAGATCCACTTTACCTAAAGTACGCCTGCTCGATTGAGTAATATTCTTTACACCCACCAATTTCAGTATCAGATAAGAAATCAGTGCCGAAAACTTCGAGATAGGATATAATATAATGTATATGATCAACAAAGGAACCGAAAACAAATTCAAAGAAAAGTTTGGATTCAATTTGAAAATCGTCTTCGGGATAAACTCGCCTGTAAACAATATCAGGAGTGTCGAGATAATAGACTGAATAAGAACAATCAGAGCCTCATTATCAACGAAACGGGCGATAAACGGTTCCAGAACAATTGCCATCTGTAAACCATAGACAACCAGTGCGATATTATTACCCACCAGCATCGTTGATATAAACTGGTTTGGATTCCGGTAAAAAATATCCAATATCTTACCGGCTATATTCTTATTCTTTTTATCCAGTTCATGCCGCAACTTATTAGAAGAAATAAATGCGATCTCCATGCCGGAAAAAAAAGCGGAAAAGGCTAATGAAATCAATATGTACGTTAATGCATTCACATCAGTTCTATTTTATTGAATCCGGCTTTGCTATATTCACAGCCACAGAATCGCCGGTTGCAGTATTCACACGCGAAGTATCACGTGCTGTATCGCTGACAGGAAATGTTCCCTGCGAATTAAATATCTTATATTTCGTCATGTTCTGGTTCGACTTAAATCCGATGCCGGTGATAATCTTATCCCCTTCTTCCAGCTCAAAGTATTCATCTGTGTAAATTTGGTCTTCTTTCTGGTCGAAATACAGTATTGAAGTATCCAACTTTTTACCTTCCTGGCTTAATATACTCACATGACCAATCAGCTTATACAGCCCTTTCTTATCCCAATAATAAGCAGTATCTGCTTTTACACTTGCTTCTACATTAAACAAGGAATCAAATTTCTCCACGTAAACACCCTGGCGAAAATAGCTGTAAGGCTCCTTGGCTTTTCCGAACACCAACCACTCTTTCGCGTTCATCCGGTAACGGGTGATACCGGAATCAGAGATAAGACTGGAGACATCGGTCGTTCTCAGCGTATAGGTATTTTCCGGATCGAAGGTTACTTCCACCACTTCTTTATTCTCCTTGCCACAGGAAGCCATAAATAAAAGAAGCATAACAACTACCGCAAAAGTAGTTGTTATGCCATATTTGTTCGTTTTACAAAGAAAACGCGTTTCCGTCATAATTATCTGATTCTTGTTGTCTCACCGATCCAACCACCTACAGTAAATGATTTACCCTTTTCCAGATCAGGATGCATGAAAACTTCCTCTGTAGAAGGCAAATGAGCACGGTAAGTAGAAATCAACTTGTTAGCTTCGTCTACACAGCTTTCATCAACCTGTTTTGCTTTTTCCCACTGGTCGATTGCCACATTGTAGGCAGCTCTTGCCAAAACACCGTCATTCGGAAATACATTCTTAACTGTAGCAGCATACATCTGGCCAATCAGGATGTACGGCTGACCATAGCTAGTATTTGTAGCTGCAGCTTTCTTTGCATATTCCCTTGCTTTTGAATAATTTTTCTGATCCAGATTAATCACTGCGATCATATAATAATCTTCAGCTTTTGAAGAAGGGTCTGTTTCCATATTGGCAGCTTCTTCAAAATATTTGACAGCCGTGTCATATTCTTTATTCTTTACAGCACGTTTAGCGATACCGATAGCGGCATCTGCACTCGGCTCAAGTTCATAAGCATAGGCTGCTGCTGCAAAGAATGCATCGATTTCCTGGCAACGAACACGTCTCAACAGAGAAACGATTTCTTTTAAAGCAGCCAGATCACTCTTGCTTTCTTCAACTTTCGGAGCATACAGGTTCTGCAATGTTTCGCAATCGGCAGCACCACTGTTTGCAAACGCACCGTTCACACTGGTTTTGAATGTTGTCAGGTTGTTAACTTCTTTTTCATTGTTAGCAGCCTGTGCAGCCTGCAACTGAGTATCCAGGATTTTAGATGCTTTCAGATAATCTTCAACATATTGTCCTTTGTGATTAGGATCATCAGCCATCTTCTGGTAAGAAGCAAACATATACAAAGAAACACCTAATGCTTCCGTATTGTCTCCATATTCGTTGATGATTTCACCCAACCAATTATACAATTTATTATAATCGGCTTTATCTCCCATTTGCTGGATATAATCCTGTGCCTTACGGGAAACGATCCAGTCTTTACCATAACGTTTGTCATCACCGAAATATTTCACACGTTTGTCATATACTCCCATCAGATCATCGATCAAAGCAGCTTTCTTTGCCGGATCTTTTTCATTGGCAATCTTCCATGCCATGATCTTTACACCATGCAGATAAATATCCTTTGTTGCAGCAGGACATTCATCGTAAACAATTTTCCAAAAATCATATGCATCCTTAAAATTCCCTGCCTTAGCATAAGGAACGAACAAGCTGATATTGGTTATACAACGGATACTGTCCTCACCAGATCCAAATTGTGTTCCATTATCTACTCCTTTCTGTGCATACGCGCCTAGTGCTCCCATAGAGCATGCAGCCGCAATTAATAATACCTTTATTTTCATATCTGTTTTAATTTAAGTTAGCAATTTAAATTAATCTACCTTTTTCTTCCAGAACCACATTTCATTGAATGTGTAATTAACAGTAAAACGGAAATACTGTTCATCAATCATGTTTTTACCACTTGGGTTAATCTTCGTGTATTCAAAAGACACATTTACCAACGAACGGTTATCAACCAACGGTAATCCAAAACCGACACTCACACCATATTCATTATAGCCATTACCTTTATATGCTGCATCATCTGTATTATTTATCATCAGATAGGAATTGCTATAATGGGCACCTGCGCGGTATCTTACCCGACCGAAAAAATTACGATTCTGATAATTTGGAATAAACTCGCCTCCGGCTGCAACCCGGACACGGTTCTTAAAACTATCTTTTGAATCATCATAATACGCTTTATCCCATGTTTCATACAGTACATCCGCAGCTAATGTCATCTTATTATTTTTCACATATGATGCACCAAAACCAATCGAGTTCGGTATATCAAATGCTTTACTCTTTGTCGTATCCGAAGCTACGATCTCGGCAGAACCGGAACTGGTTGCCGCATAAGTCATATTAATATAAGTCGCATTCAAACGGTTTTTTGGAGAAAAGGCCAACCCGAATGTAACATTTTCTGTTTTACTGATCGGGTGGGTATACTGAACACCAAAGTCCAGTTTTATATCCCGTACTTCCAGATTCTGATTACGAATCGTGTTCCGTTCTGAACCCTGTCCTACAATAGAACTCTGCTCATGCTTGATGTTTCCAAAAAGATATCCGACATTCGCTCCGACAGAAAGACGCTTCTTCCATATATCTATAGACAAACCTGCATACAAATCGTTTAATCCGCCGGAACCATTAAATGTTTCCACATAATTAAATCCACCTTCAGATGTTCTCCGGGCACCAAAACTATATCCGACATATGAGTAAGGTAAAATACCCACACTCATCGCAATACGTTTATGTATCGGGAACTGCATTGCAATATACTCCACATTCCCATTAATATTGTGCTGTTTATTGACTCCGTCATCAAACCATGAAAGCTGACCTGAAGCACCAAAATCAAACAAAAATGTCAATGAATCCATACAACTGTACGATGCCGGGTTCATCGGGTTGATCTGTTTCGACGATCTTAATCCGAAACCAACGCCACCCATTGCCCGTCCGGCTCCGAATGAACGATCCGCTAATTCACCATACCCAAAACGGGTATAGGGCGAGTTAGTATTATTTTGTGCCGCTAGCGACAACTGTGTCAATATAAGAATGCTTGCTATTAGTAGCTTATTAATCTTCAACATTATACTCTAAGATTCTGTTTAATCCTGTCAACACTAAATTAATGTCTGCAAAGATGGAGTTTTTTAGTCGGCTTTCAAAATAAAACGAATGACCGCCTGTTAAAAAAACCAAAAGGTTAGGATATTTTATCCGTAACTTCTCGATATACCCGTCCATCTCGTAGACTATCCCATTCACTACTCCTGCCTGGATAGCACTCTCGGTATTGGTACCCAATAAAGGGACTTCCTCCTGTTCCGTCACCAAAGGTAGTTTTTTTGTATAAAAGTTCAAAGCCTTGAAACGGGTAGTCATTCCCGGAGAGATATTCCCTCCCAGATAAGCCCCCGAGGCCTCGATCAATTCGTAAGTAATTGCTGTGCCAGCATCAATGACAAGCAGGTCTTTTCCCGGTTCCAGGTAATTGGCACCGACAGCCGCAGCCAACCGGTCTTTTCCCAAAGTTTCGGGCGTTTCATATTGAACCGTTATAGGCAACTTTACAGTTTCATCCAAAAAGATAAAGCGCCGGAGCTTACCACGCAGGTAATCATTCAGCACTTCATTTTTGCCTATCACAGTCGACAATATTCCATGTTCAAAATCGTATTTCCCAAAGAGAGACTCCAATTCATCAACATCGAATTTCTTATATACAAAAGAGGCTTCCATGTGCTTCTTGTTGTATACCGCAACTTTTGAAGAGGTGTTTCCTTGTTCTATAATTAAATTCACGTGACTGAAATTTTCCGCAAAGAAAAGCAAAATTGGTGAAATAACACCTATACAGGCAGCACAAACTGAAAAAAAGAGTTATCCAAGCAATTGTATTTCTACCTGTGCCCCAAACGATGCACAGCCGAAAAATCCCGCTAACAGCGAGTTGTAACCAGTTTATATCAGAAATCTGTCCCATCTGAATTTATTCCGTATATGGGTCTACCGACTTCCAGATAATCCATGCTTTCCCGACAGTATATTCTTCAGGTAGTAATCCCCAATAGCGTGAATCCTGTGAGTTTAGACCTTTGTCGCCTGCCATGAAATAATAGTTTTCTTGGAAACGATATCCGTAGATCGGCTTCCCATTAAGAAAAGTCGTAGAATCCTTGTATTGAAGACTACCCTGTTGTTCCCATTCGATCAGTTTTTTATATAACCGGAAGTTTGTACGCCTTCCACATGAAAAAATCCGTTTCGGATGGATAAGGTATCTCCCGGTATTCCGACACACCGTTTGATGTAATATTTGAGTATATGCATTTCAATTTTATCCCAACTGTTTGGATATGGGAAATTGAAAACCAGAATATCATTGCGTTTTATCTTTTTGAAACCGGGAATGCGATAAATCTCTGTTTGCTCGTTTCTCATAGAGGCAAACAGGTTGAATATGCGAGGTCCAACAGTCGGTTTCCAGACAAGTATATTGTCTCCGGCAATTAATCCCGGTTCCATCGAATCGCCGGGGATTTTGAAAGAAGCAAAGATAAATACCTGTAAAACAAACCATAGAGTAACTGTCATACATAGCCAAAAGACTGTATTGATGGCTTTGTTGATCAGGTTGTGTATTTTTCTATGCTCTTTCATCGAATTAATAGCTTTTTATACTGTCGTTTTCAATAAAAAATATCCGTTGGTTAACGATCCTTTCCGGAATAGTGAACCATAATAATGCATTAGCGGATATTTGATCGTATGTTTGTGTTGTATCAGTTGAACTTGCTATTTGCACCTGTAAATATGACTATGATCAATAGATGCTTTCCTATTTTTCTTATATATCTTTTAGATCATATGCAAGAATATGATCATCCTCATCAATGCCATATAATGTTTTATTCTTCTCATTAATAGAAAAATACAGTACATTGGCATTCAAATATAGTTTATATTTAAAAACTCCGTTCCAATCGTAAGTATATAAAACAGAATTATTGTTTTTGTCTTTTCTTAGTCCAAAAAGAAGTGAGTCAGTAGCAAATGCCTCATAATGTATTTGCTTTTTTTGTTCAATTGCATATTTTGTATTTAATCCCATATTTGATAATCCTATTTTTGTTTTATTTTTCGTGTTCAGATCAATTATTATTATAGCATCCATATAAGAATAAAATAATGCAATTTTATCTCTGTTTGGTTTGATTACAGGATAAGCACTGTATATTAAATTATTTTCAAAATTTATACCTTTCAAATTGTTAATATAAATTGTATCATAAACTATATTTGAGCAATAATTTAGTTTTACATAAAACGGATTTGTGTTTTCTTTAAAAGTTTGAGATCTTATAGGATCTTTAGTTAATAAAAAAACAGAATCACTTAATTCAAAAACAGCATTAGATTCCTCAAATATATTTTTCATATCATTACTTTTTGTGAAATCAACTTTCTTCTCAAAAAAAGTATTGTTGTTTTTTATTGATTTGTTGATATTTAATAACCCCATAAAGTTGGGATAGGATTGTATCCAAAGTAAAGATTCATTATTTTGTTGAAAAAACTGATTAAATCGTGTAAATAAAACGATTTCATTAGGCCCATTACCTTTGCGAAGAAAATTTCCCAGTATCTTGTAATCATTAACACTGTATACTTTTATTATTTTATTCTCATGTCGTTGAACAAATACTAAGAATGTATCAATTGCTACTATTCCTGTTGGATTCAAAATATCAATTGGAAGTAACTGAGGTGATAAAGAATATTCTACAGCCTCTTCTTTTATATATTTTGTCGTAAACTTATTATTTTCATATTTTTTACAACCAATCAATAGTATGAACGATAGTAAAATATAACCTGTTATTTTATTCATAAAATCTTCTATTGTTAAAAATATTAGCTATTGTTATATCCTAGGAAACTACTTTATAAAAACAATTAATTTATCATTTATATATTGTTATTTCCTAGGAGAAACATTTCAAATTTTTACTAATATATTGGTGTCAATTCTTGTTTACTAAATATATGTATAGCATTTTCCAACCAAAGTAACACCCCATGCTGGCTTTTGTGACGTGGCAGCTCCACAAGGGTAGTGAACAGATGTATCAGATGAATATTGGCTACAAGTCAAATAAATATTACTATCATAACCACTAAAAGCAGTATAACAATCTTTTACAACCGTGGGGCCCCACCCTTCTTCTTCCCATCTAGCTAACGCCTCCACGTTAGCTAAAGCCAAGTCAGAGAGTTCCACCTCGTTCTGACTCTGGCTGTAATTCCAGCCTGCTGCAAGAGCTATGGCAGTAAACAGAACTGCCAAAAAAATCTTAAGTTTCATATCTTAATCTTTTTATTTGTTATTTGATCGGGTTATTTTCTATCTTTGCCTACTCTTCTTCGGATTTAGATAGTCGAATGAAGTGATTCATTCTGTTTTGTCGGTTATATTACCATCATACACCTCCTTTTCGAGGTCTCCGGGAGTTTGCTTGTACTATTTTGCGGTTGTGCAGCAAACTCCCATTCGTTCGATCACCGAACATTCCCCTTTATCTTTACTTTGACAGGTGGATTGTTAATACTATTGTACTTGATCGTAACGACTTCATCGAAGAAACCTGTGTCTTTCGGTGTCATCTTAATTCCTACCCGAAGAGATTCTCCGGGTTTCGCAGGTCGTTTGTCATAGGTGGCTGCCGTGCAGCCGCAGGTGGTACTTACGTCCACGATCACAAGGGGATTGTCCCCGGTGTTTTTTATTTCTATGGTTGTCTCCTTTACTCCCGATTTGTCGAAAGTACCGAAATCGATTTCTGTCTTTGTTGCTTCGGCTGCTGTTTTCGGTATATTTTTGTTTGGGCTGTGTACCAGGTTTTCCTGGTTTCTACTTTACATTGAATGAATCTAATATTTCTTTTATCTTCTCGTTAATCTCAGATTGTTCTGCTAAATTATTTCTCAAAGATATTTTTATACAATGTACAATATTTTTATTTTGCTTAAATAAATAATAGGTACGATATGTGACAGTTTTACCGTCCATTTCTTTACTATCTTTAATTATGAAAAATCTTTTTTGCTCTTTGGTTGGCCATATGTTATTTTTTTTTACTGGTACGGGAGAAGATATAAGAGACATTTCTAATTGTTCTATCTCTTCTACTGATAAAGTTTTATTGTCTGTTTTTTGATAGCTTTGTATATCTATACCGATTGTTTTTGGAATATCTTCTATGTTTTTAATGGGAGTGCTCCATGCCCAATAAAAAAGATGAAATCCATTAATGTCTCTTTCTCCCGGATTTATTCCATCTCCAGGCATTCCTGACATAGGTTCCCACTCAGCTGGAATACAAATTGAATACAACTTATTAGTTATTATTTTTAATCCATTGTCACTAGTAAAAGAACATAAGATTAGTATTATAGGGAAAATGTATGTTTTTATCATTTTTCTTTTATTTTAGGTAAATCGTATATATATATTTCATTTTCAATACTGTTGTCTAAAGCGTATAATTTATTATATTTTCTGCTAATGGCCATTAATGATATCTTTCTGTCAAATTCAAAACAAGCAATAGCTCTGCCTTCCCAAGTCCAAACTTGTAGTTCACAGTGATTATCCTTCTTTGTATTACGTGGATTGGAATTCTCACACAATATGTAGATATGATCATTAGTAGCATAGGGTTGCCCCATATAATAACCTGATTGATACTGTACTTCTTCTTCAAAATTTGTAGAATAAGGTTCAATTTGTACATCTATATCATGTAATAAGTGAGCATTCTGATCATATATCCTCAAATGTTTGAAACGTGCATAAAAACTTGCAAATTTTTTACCATTAGGATGGACAACACAGGTTTTCAAATAAGTAACAAATAGAGGAGGAGTATTCTTTTTTCTTTTAATTTCAACCCAATTTGGATAAATATCTGTTTTAATAATTTCTCCCGTTTTTTCATTTAGCAAACAGTATTCATTTTCTTCATCTAGTCTTCCTAAAGTCAGATATATATCGTCCGCTAGTGGATAAAAGCCATTATTAGAAATCCCCTTTTCAAAAACGGGTTGATTATTAACTACTTTGAGCTCATTATTTTGAATAGCAACAGTTTTCAAAAGATTACTTCCTACTTCTAACACCTTAAATTCATTTTCATATAAATAAAAACTACGTGTATCTAATAGATTGAAATCATTAGGACCTTGTCCTCGATTTCCCATATCTCCAATATAAGAACAATCAGGAAGATTAAAAAGGGAGAAAAGTTTTTCTTCCTTTTCTTTATAAACAACTAATTTTTCACCAACAATTCCCATATAACGAGGCAACAAGACAGGCACGGGTAATTGTGTTACCTGTGCCTGTAGTTTACCTGTTTGTGGAAATGAAGTTACAATTGTTGCTTTCTCATTGTCATGATCACATGCATTAAGAACAAATAACAATAATAATAATAGATGCTTCATAATAACAACATTCCTTAAATAAACATTCGTGAATTAATGCCAACAACGTTCTTGCTGCCAAACACTTACTGCTGTACTGGAATTACAATCCATACAACGTGTATAAGTAAAAAAGAAAGAAGAATTATCGTCTTGACTAAATCTAAAGCAAACCCATCCGTCTGGGGTCCATTCGTTGAAAGCCAAAGCTTCCACATTAGCAAGTGCCAGTTCTGATAATTCCACTTGATTTTGACTCTGGATGAAATTCCAGCCTGCTGTAGCTGCTATCGCAACTAGAGCCATGATACCGAATAACTTTTTCATATTCGTATATGTTTAATTATTTATTAAAATCATTATTTAATCAGGCTATTTTCTATCTTTGCCTACTGTTATTCGGATTAGATAGTCGAATGGCACCTGTATCATTCTGTTTTGTCGGTTATATTACCATCATACACCTCCTTTTCGGGGTCTCCGGGAGTTTGCTTGTACAATTCGAGGTCGTGCAGCAAACTCCCATTTGTTCGATCACTGAACATTCCCCTTCATCTTTACTTTGACAGGTTGATTGTTAATACTATTGTACTTGATCGTCACGACTTCATCGAAGAAACCTGTGTCTTTCGGTGTCATCTTAATTCCCACCCGAAGGGTTTCTCCGGTTTTTGCAGGTCGTTTGTCGTATGTGGCTGCTGTGCAGCCGCAGGTGGTACTTACGTCCACTATCACAAGGGGATTGTCCCCGGTGTTTTTTATTTCTATGGTCGTCTCCTTTACTTCCGATTTGTCGAAAGTACCGAAGTCGATTTCTGTCTTTGTTGTTTCGGCTGTTGTTTTCGGTATATTTTTGTTCGGACTGTCCTTACCTGTAATCTGTTTCAGATACAGTTCTTTAACATCTGTGTTATGTACCGGATTCCCTAATACAGTGACTTTATTGTCCTTATCTAGCAGGAATGTCTGGAAAGTTATGTCTGCCGGGAATTTGTTCAGTTTGTTTAGTCGATCGTCTATATCAATACAGATAGGGCGATCGAATGCGTCTCGTTTCAGGAGGTAACGTATTTCCTTCGCATCTTTTGGATGCATGAAGAAGAGGAAAGGAACTTTTCCCTGTGTTACTGAATCAGTGTATTCGATCAGTTCCTTCCATTTATGAAGTTGCAGTTTACAACTGGTGCAACCGATAGAGTCTACATATATTAATACCTTATATTCAGATTGTGGGATTTGGAAATCCGTAGTATCTGTCAGATAGCGGGTGAAGGTCAGGTTTTCAGGGAACTGTATTTGTTTCCCTTGCCATTCGCTGACCAGATGCGCAATCTTATTTTCCTTCTCTTTCTGTTCGTTGTAGCAGGAAAAGAAGGTGGTTGCTATTAATAATATGTAAAGATAAAAGGCTTTCATATCGTTTGCTAAATCTTAAATTCTATAATCGGATCATCGCTTTTCACCTCGGTGGCGACAATCGTATTTGTTTCTTCGTTTACATCAATGCCGTGTATTGCGTGATCAAGAGTGTATTTTTGTACCGGATTTCCTTTCAGGTCGAATACATAAATAAATCTGCCTCCGTCTTCCAGTTCTTTTCCCTGCTTATAGGCGGCCAATTCATCTTTTAACTTCATTCCCTGAAATACCGCATAAATGTATTTGTCGGTAACTTTTATATCATTGAATCCCATAATTCCGTCCGGGACACCTGAACCGTCACGTGCCGTTTTGAACTCGGGCTCTCCGTTTGGGCCATACAATACTTTATGCGTACTGTCTTTTAAATTGTATATTTCCAGTGTTTCTCCCAATTGGGTGGCCATTGCCAATATACCATTATCGGGATTATAGTCCATGAAGGGACGCCAAGCTTGTGCCAATGCCGGACGCGATGTCTCTTCTTCTGCTGCTTCGCTGGGTATAGTGCCGTGGTTTTGGATGGCTTTGCCATCGCCGTCTACTTCCCAAAAACGGTGCTCACCCATGTAGTCGGGAACCAAAAATCCCGATTCCATCGTATGAAAGTCGAGCGAACGGACTAATTTCTTATCTAATTTGATCTCTTCGACCCGTTCCGCTGAACCGTTAGTCGAAGAGATTTTCCAACGTGTAATCTCCATCTTATTGGCATCAAGTGCCCATAAAGAGTCTAAGGAGTTGAATTGGATGCTGATAGCCGATAGCATTTCCTGTGGGGCCTCTCCACGTCTACCGAATGAAGCGATGTGTTTCCATTCCGGATAGGTAAATGCATGTAAATAATGATCCATATTATGTAGGTCCATGACAACAGCGATACTGTCCCTGACCGCTACCCGGAAGGGGTAGCGGAACAGGATAGTATCCAGGTTGATTACCTGTGCACTGAGCGCCTTGGTTTTGGGAAAATCCGAGTATCTTGGAAAGTGCGAATCCGGAGAACTCGAACAGGCGGTCAGATAACTAATACCTATTAATAATATGGATAAAGGATACTTCATCTATCTACAATTGATATATTTTCTTTTAACCCAATCTCCATAACAATCAACGGAACCTTCTCCCAAGCACAGAACATCTATATATTCATCTTCAGGATTTGCCAGGGCTTCGATGTTTGCAAATGTCAATTCTGTCATGCCGTTTTCATTGCTTTGTGCCGTATATAAATAAGTGGCAGCAATAAAGGATATCAGTCCTAATGTTAGTTTAAATGTTTTTTTTCTCATCATTTATTGTATTTAAGTTTTAACGAAGATAGGGCTATTTATTTGAAAAAGCAAGTGCGTTTACTCTTTTGAGATAGTGAAAATCAAAGATCTTGTCATTTTTACTGGTTAGCGATTAGTATAGTATTGAGATGGATGGATGCAAAAGATATGCAGTTTATATGCATATAATATGCAAGAACCTATTTTCTGTTTGATAATGTTTTGTTTATGGCTTTGCATGAATTGAGCATATTTTATATTTAAGATTAAAGCTTATTGTTGAAAAAAATATTCATATTTTTGTTGAAATAAACAGATTGAATCTATGAAAAAAAACATGAGTCTATATTGGGCATTTTTTATTTTGTCGGTAATCCTGAGCGGAGGCATACTCTATTATAAGGTATATAACGAAATAAAGATAGAAGCGTATGATATTTTTGAAGAAGTAGTGAATATGGATGTTGATGCGCGGATAAAAAATGAAAAAGTTGTTTATAAGAGGGTGAAAAAGGAGCAGTTTCATTTGGATTCTACCTATATTCAGACGTCAGCGGGAATAGATGCCCAAAGAAAAGAATTAACGTCGAATGCATCCAATAAGTATAACCTGATGCAGCATTATCTCAGTGATTGTACTCCCGTGCAAGTTTCGGCCATTGATAGTTTGTTTCAGATTGTTTTACAACGAGCTGGCATTTCTGCTAAAACTGTTGTAAAATCTATAGGAAAAGATTTCCCAGATAAATCGGCAGATGTGGTTACTTACAGTAAAGACATCCCTTTTATCTTTTTATATGTTGATTTGCCGATGAAAAAAATAGAAATGCCGGTTTACAATTTTACTTTAGGTTTGCAGGGCTTTATTCAATGTCCATTCTCTTATTTGTTAAAGAAGGCGCAGCACTTATTCTTATTCTGGTTTTTGGTATCAATTTTGGCTATTGCTTTATTGGTGCTAATACTATTTACGATAAGTCCGTTTATCCGGAAAAGAGGTAGAATTCTTTTTCCGAAAAATAAGGGATCTGATATTATCAAACATGTAGAACAAACAACCAGGGAGTGGCTGAGCGTTACAGATACAATTCTTCTGGATGAAATAAGTGGCGAAGTTAAGTGTGATGATGAAATAGTATTACGTTTAAAAGGGTTGAATTTAAAGTTATTTGCTCTATTTGTTAAAAACAAGGATGTTTGTGTTGTGTATGATCAGTTGAAAGTAGATATATGGAATAATGAGAATTTAAGTAATGCAACAATAAGTATACAAATTGGAAAATTGGAGAAAGAATTACAAACAAAAATACCATTTTTGTCTATTGAAAATATTCGTGGAGTAGGATATCATTTAGTAGTTTCTAAATCGCCTTCCGACAAATGAAGATGTATTTCTGTTTTTGTTTTCTCCAACTATCAAAATGACACTACTCTACCGGGTAAATCGGATTAATATACCGGGTAAAATAAAATACCCTACCGGGTAATATTTTTTAACATATCAAAGCGGTTTTCAAAATCGCTATTCGCTATCAAAATGTAAATTACAACACCTTTCTGATCGAGTAATACCTAACCATCAATTCGTTTAAACATAAACTCCCTATCCTTTGTTTATTAATCAGAACACTAAATTAAGTTATTATGGGAATTATCAGTTCGATTATTATTGGTATCCTGGCAGGCTTCCTGGCCGGGAAAATATTGAAAGGGAGTGGATTCGGGTTGATTGTAAACCTGATAGTCGGTATTATCGGTGGCGTATTGGGTGGATGGCTATTCGGCCTGCTGGGACTAAGTGTAAACGGAGTGATCGGCAGCCTGGTGATGTCAACCATCGGCGCAATCGTTTTACTATGGATCGTTTCACTATTCAAAAGAGAATAAGCAGCTTTGAGAATTGAAAAAAGTATACCTTTATCATATATACAACTATATATATTACAGTTAATACTTAATTTTCAATTCTCAATTTTAATTTTCAAAGCAAAACCCCTACCTTTGTACGGTAAAAACAAATATCGTATGAAAAAGAACCTGCTTCTGCTTTTCCTGTTCCTTTGCTTGATTCCGGCAAAGGCACAAACCGGATTAAGCGACGAAGCGCAGATAAGCATATTGACGGCAGCTCCATCCGACGATGAAGTGTATACCGTGTACGGACATACGGCCATACGGGTAAAAGATACTTTACATAAACTCGATGTAGTTTTCAATTATGGTATCTTCGATTTCTCAAAGCCCAACTTCATCTATCGTTTTACAAAAGGAGAAACCGATTATAAACTGGCAGCCTATAATTTTTCACATTATATAATAGAATATCAGATGCGGGGAAGTGAAGTGACCGAACAGGTACTCAACCTCACTCCCGAAGAGACCCATAAGATATGGAATGCCCTGATAACGAATGTACAACCGGAAAACGCCGTTTACCGATACAATTTCTTTTTCGACAATTGCGCGACTCGTCCGGTAGCCATTGTGGAGGACCAGGTAGACGGGAAAGTGCAATATAACAACCCGCCCGAACCTCAAACATTCCGCGACCTTATAAATTATTGCACGCGTAATCATCCCTGGCTGACATTCGGATGCGACCTGGCACTCGGAAGCCCGACCGACCGGACGGCTACTCCGCACGAAATGATGTTTCTCCCAGTCTACCTGAAAGATGAATTCGAAAAAGCAACAATCGTGAACCCCGACGGAAGCGAAAGGAAACTGATAAAACAGACAAACCGGTTGGCTGAACAACTGACAGACGACAATAATGGCAGTAAGATATGGTTTACGCCTATGTTATGCAGCATGATTTTTTTCCTGCTGATAGCAGCAATCACATTCATTGAATGGAAGAAAAAAACATATTTCCGCCTGGTGGATTGTATCCTCTTTTTCCTTGCTGGACTGGCGGGTACGGTATTGTTCTTCCTTTGTTTTATATCGACTCATCCTTGCATCTGGCCGAACTGGTCGATTGTGTGGTTACAACCTTTCGCCCTTATCGCTGTTATTTTGTTTGCAGTAAAAAAGTTCGGAAAGGCTGCATATTATTATCATTTTATTAACTTTGCGGCGCTTACGCTGCTGTTGGCGGGTTGGTATTTCATTCCGCAACACTTAAATATAGCTTTTATCCCGCTTGTTGCCACGCTTTGGCTACGTTCCGGATACGGTATATACAGAGGTAATATGGCAATTAAAGAATGTGCCAATATGCCAATAAAAGGAAAATGAAGCGTATAGCTTGAATATATGATGGAAAATCGGATGAGAAAAATAATAACGTCGCTTATTGCAATCCTGGTAGTCACTAACCTGGAGGCACAACAACGTACCCCCAAACTTGTGGTTTGCATCACCGTGGACCAACTGAGAGGCGATTATATAGAATACTTCTACAATACATTCGGTGAACGTGGTTTCAAACGGTTGATGAACGAAGGATTGGTTTACAACAATATCAAATTCGAATTTTCCGACATCGACCAGGCAAGCGCCTTCGCTACGCTGTTTACCGGAAGCAACCCTTGTTTCCATGGGGTTACAGGAAGTAAATACTACGACTTCGAGAATGATAAAGAAGTATCTATCCTTTACGACAAAGATTATATAGGTAATTATACCCGCGAAAATTATTCTCCTAAAAAGATGTTCAGCTCCACAATCGGAGACGAACTGAAGATTGCATCCAAAGGCAGAAGCGACGTGTATGCCATTGCCCCCGATGCGGAGAGTGCAATTCTTTCTGCCGGTCATGCGGCAAACGGAGCATTCTGGATGGACGACATGAACGGGAAATGGGCGACAACCACCTATTATAAAGGTCTTCCCTGGTATGTGGACCGTTATAATAATGGAGTAGAATCTTTGTCGGCACGTCTGGAGCAGATGGTGTGGACTCCTACCCTTCCATTGGACAAGTATAACGCTTTCCCGTACGTATTGGATGATATACCTTTCAAATACACATTTAATGAAAAGACAAACGATTGTTTTCCGAAGCTGAAGACGACCCCTTTCATTAATAAAGAGATTAACCGGCTGGCCCTGCAATTCCTTGAATACGGTGCATTCGGCACACGAAGTTGTCCGGATATGCTGTCGGTTACCTATTATGCGGGTAACTACAAAGGAATCATGAACAAGGACTACACCCGGGAGATTCAGGATACGTATTATCAACTGGATAAAGACCTGGAACAGTTTTTGGATGCCATCGATAAAAAGGTCGGCCTGGCTAATACCCTCGTCGTATTCACCGGCTCCGGTTATTATACCAGCGAAGAAGAATATGCAGACGGACTACTGATAAACGGTGGAGAATTCCATCCGAAACGTTGCGTCGCCCTGCTTAACATGTATCTGATGGCAATATACGGCCAGCAAAGCAGTTGGGTAAAAGGTTTCTATAATAACCAGATTTACCTGAACCGCAAAGCCATCGAAGACGCCAAACTCGACCTGAGAACGATACAGGATAAAGCAGCCGAATTCCTGATGGAATTCAGCGGTGTACAGCATGTTACCACCGACCATGCCCTGCTTGCCGGTGAATGGAACGAAGGAACGGTTAAATTCCGTCAGGGAACGCACCATCTGAAACGTGGCGACCTGATCATCGAACTGCAACCCGGCTGGATCATCAACAACGACAACCCGAAAGAAAAGGTAAAAATAATTCGTAATAACGCAGTAATTACCCCGTTGGTATTTATGGGTAACGGCATCAAACCGGAACATATCTACCGCGAAGTAAAAGCCACAGAGGTAGCCCCCACGGTAACCCATGTGCTGAGGATACGGCCACCGAATGCATCCCAGAGTTTACCTCTTTGGGAGTTGACGATCAAAAAATGAGATCTTGACCGGTCACTGGTATTATTGTTAACCTCCCATCTCTGGAATAAACAAAATTTGACAAGTATTTACTTTGGCACGGAATTTGATAATGATATATCATTCCGGTGATCAATTAAATCCGATCGTCAGCAAATAATCACTTTACGAAATAAAATAAATTAATATATATCATGGGATTTAATGAATTTATGACGAAACTGTTCGGCAACAAGTCGCAGCGAGACCTGAAAGAGATCACTCCATACGTGGATAAGATCAAGGCCGTATATCCGTCAATCCAGAAGCTCTCAAACGATGAGTTGAGAGCAAAAACAGATGAAATCAAACAACGTATTCAGGACTATGTAGCCGATGAACGGAAACAGGTGGAAGACCTCCGTAAAGGCATCGATGATAAAGAACTGGAAGAACGTGAAGCCATCTGGGCAGAAGTAGATAAAATTGAAAAGGCTATCACCGACAAGATGGAAGTGGTCCTGGAAGAATCTCTTCCGGAAGTATTCTCTATCATGAAGGAAACAGCCCGCCGCTTCACGGAAAACGAAGAAGTAGTGGTTACCGCTACCGATTTCGACCGCGACCTGGCAACCAAACACGATTTTGTCCGTATCGAAGGCGACAAGGCTATCTTCCTGAACCACTGGAAGGCCGGCGGTAACGAAATTACCTGGGACATGGTACACTACGACGTTCAGTTGTTCGGTGGTGTCGTTCTTCATAAAGGTAAAATCGCCGAAATGGCAACCGGTGAAGGTAAAACATTGGTAGCAACCCTGCCGGTATTCCTGAACGCCTTGACCCGTAACGGTGTACACGTTGTAACTGTGAACGACTACCTGTCAAAACGTGACTCGGAATGGATGGGACCGCTTTATATGTTCCACGGACTTTCCGTAGACTGTATCGACAAGCACCAGCCTAACTCGGATGCCCGCCGCGCGGCTTACAATGCAGACATCACCTTCGGTACAAACAACGAATTCGGTTTCGACTACCTGCGTGATAACATGGCGATCAGTCCGAACGATCTGGTACAACGCAAACACAACTATGCCATCGTCGATGAGGTCGACTCTGTATTGATCGACGATGCCCGTACACCGTTGATCATTTCCGGTCCGATACCCCGTGGCGAAGAACAGTTGTTCGAACAGTTCCGTCCGAATGTGGAAGTCGTTGTAAACGCACAGAAAGACCTTTGTTCCAAGTTGCTGATCGAAGCCAAAAAGAAAATGGCCAGCAGCGACCCGAAAGAAGTAGAAGAAGGTTCTATCCAATTATATCGTTCATTCAAGGGATATCCGCGTAACAAAGCGTTGATTAAATTCCTGAGCGAACAGGGTATCAAGGCACAGATGTTGAAGACGGAAGAATACTTCATGTCTGAAAATATGCGCCACATGCATGAAGCTACCGACGAACTGTACTTCGTGATCGACGAAAAGAATAACAGTATCGAACTGTCCGATAAGGGTATCGACCTGCTGACCGGCCGTTCCGACGACCCGACATTCTTCGTATTGCCGGATATCACTTCCGAACTTTCCCAGTTGGAAAACTTCAAGGGAACGGAAGAAGAAAAGCAAGCTAAGAAAGACGAAATCCTGGCTAACTATTCTGTCAAGAGCGAACGTGTACATACAATCAACCAGTTGCTGAAAGCCTACACATTGTTTGAAAAAGACGATGAATATGTAGTGATGGACAACAAGGTTATGATCGTCGACGAACAGACCGGACGTATCATGGACGGTCGTCGTTACTCAGACGGTTTGCATCAGGCTATCGAAGCCAAGGAAGGTGTAAAAGTGGAAGCTGCCACACAGACATTCGCAACTATCACTTTGCAGAACTACTTCCGTATGTACCACAAACTGTCAGGTATGACAGGTACGGCAGAAACGGAAGCCGGTGAATTCTGGGACATCTATAAACTGGATGTCGTAGTGATTCCGACCAACCGTCCGATTGCCCGTAACGATATGAACGACCGTATCTACAAGACCAAACGCGAAAAGTACGCCGCTGTTATCGAAGAAATCAGCGCATTGGTTGAAGCCGGACGCCCGGTACTGGTAGGTACGACTTCCGTAGAAATTTCGGAATTACTGAGCCGTATGCTTACCCTGCGTAAGATCAAACATAATGTATTGAATGCGAAGTTACACCAGAAAGAAGCCGAGATCGTTGCCCTGGCAGGTCAGAGCGGAACGGTAACTATCGCAACCAACATGGCCGGTCGTGGTACCGACATCAAGCTGTCGGCTGAAGTAAAGGCAGCAGGCGGTTTGGCTATCATCGGTACGGAACGTCACGAAAGCCGTCGTGTAGACCGCCAGTTGCGTGGTCGTGCAGGACGTCAGGGTGACCCGGGTTCTTCTGTATTCTACGTATCACTGGAAGATAACCTGATGCGTCTGTTCGCTTCCGACAAGATTGCCGGACTGATGGACAAGTTGGGCTTCAAAGAAGGCGAAGTGCTGGAACACAATATGCTGAGTAAGTCAGTGGAACGTGCACAGAAGAAGGTGGAAGAAAACAACTTCGGTATCCGTAAACGTTTGCTGGAATATGATGACGTAATGAACTCACAGCGTAACGTAATCTATACCCGCCGCCGTCACGCCCTGATGGGAGAACGTATCGGACTGGACGTATTGAATACGATCTACGATACATCTACCGCTATCGCCGAAGAGCATTCCGACGGTCTGGACTATGAAGGTTTCAAACTGGAACTGTTCAAGACATTCGCAATGGAAAGTCCGTTCACCGAAGAAGAGTTCAAGAGCATGAAAGCCTCTCAGTTGGGAGACAAATTGTTCGAAAACGCATTGCAGACATTCAAACGCCGTATGGAACGTATGACGCAGGTAGCCAACCCGGTTATCAAGCAGGTTTACGAACACCAGGGTGCGATGTATGAAAACATCATGATCCCGGTAACCGACGGAAAACGCATGTACAATGTTTCATGTAACCTAAAGGAAGCATACGAAACAGAAAGCAAGGTAATCGCAAAATCATTCCAGAAATCAATCGTTCTGCATACGATAGACGAGGCTTGGAAAGAACACCTGCGTGAAATGGACGAACTGCGCCACTCGGTACAGAATGCCAGCTACGAAAACAAAGATCCGCTGTTGATCTACAAACTGGAATCATACAACCTGTTCAAGACAATGGTCGACACCATGAACCGTAAGACTGCCGCCGTCCTGATGCGCGGACAGATTCCGGTACGTGAGGAACCGACAGAAGAAGAAAAACAGGCAATGGCTCAGCGCCAGGCTGCTGCACAAGCTGCTCAGCAAGCTGCCGAACGCCAGCGTATCGAAGTAAAACAGGCCGGTCCGGAACAACGCCAGGACATGAGCCGCTATCGTACGGAGAAAACCGACATCAGCGGAAACAATGATCCGGAAGAACGTGCACCGCAACAGCCTAAACAAGAACCGGTTCGCGCCGAAAAACGTGTAGGCCGTAACGATCTCTGTCCTTGCGGAAGCGGAAAGAAGTACAAAAACTGTCACGGACAAGGTTTATAATACCTGACAGAATAACAGATAAGAAAAGGGTGGCTTGTAAAAGCTGCCCTTTTTTTCTATATTTGCACCAGATCACAATAAAGATAAATCCCATGACATTAGAAGAAAAGAAAATGGAATTCGTTGTTTTCTGTATCGAAAATGTTGCGGAACAGTTGAATGAACTGCCGGAAAATATTTATTCCAGATTAAATAACCTGGGACTTATTGATGATTTATTATTCGACTGTTACGAAGTTCTTCATACCCAAAGCAAGCAACATATAACGGAAGATATTATATTAGCCCTGAAAAACAGGGAGAAAGGAGAAATAAGTCAATGATAGTATATCATGGTTCTACCCTTTGCGTAGAAAATCCTTTAGTTGGCGTATGCCGTGACAATCTTGACTTTGGCAAGGGCTTTTACCTCACGGATATATGTGAACAAGCCATTAGCTGGGCCAAACGGGTAGCTATTATTTACAACAAACCGAACGCATACCTCAATAAATATGAATTAGACTATGAAACAATATGCCGGAATTACCGGATATTATCATTTGAAACCTACAACGAAACCTGGCTCGACTTCGTTATGGCTTCCCGGCGTGGCGAGCGTCGTTGGTCTGATTATGACATAATAGAAGGAGGCATAGCCAACGATCGTGTATTCAACACAATAGAACTATATTTTAACGGTCTGATCGATAAAGGCGAGGCTTTGAAGCGTCTTAGTTATGAACAACCGAATAATCAGATATGTCTGTTAAACCAATCACTTATAGATAAATATCTGCATTTTATAGATGCTACTAACATTAACAAGGAGGAAAGAAACGATGTCACAAGCCAATAATACATTGCTTCAAATGAAATATGCCCGGATTATTATGGGACTTTCCAAACGCCTGGGAATCAGTAGTCGCAGAGCATTAGCGCTTTTTTATGAATCGAATACCTATCAATATCTACGTCAGAAAATAGGAGATCTGCACTGCATGAGTGATAACTACCTCATTGATGAATTGATTATCGAATATACCGGTAAACAGGGTTCATAAGCCATTGAACATGAAAAAAGTTGTCATCGCCGTCGACTCTTTTAAAGGCTGTCTTTCTTCTTCCGATATAGCGAAAGCTGTTGCGGAAGGAATTCACCATGTCATCCCCGGATGCGAAGTAATAAAGGTTCCCATTGCCGACGGTGGCGAAGGTACTGTTGAAGCACTGACACAGGCTACTCACGGGCAAGTTATTACGATTCCTGTACATAATCCATTCATGCAACCCATCCAGGCCAGCTATGGCATAACCGGTGACGGACAAACCGCTGTCATCGAAATGTCGGCAGCCAGCGGACTGGACCTGATTCCCCGGAAAGAAGGAAACGTGATGCACACCACCACTTACGGAACCGGCGAACTGATAGCCGATGCCGTCGATCGCGGTTGCCGTAACTTCATCATCGGTGTGGGCGGCAGTGCCACGAACGATGCGGGTGTCGGCATGATGCAAGCCTTAGGAGTCCGTTTCACCGACGATAACGGCAACGAAGTAGAAAAGGGCGGAAAGGTACTATCTGCTATCTGCCATATCGACACCCGGAGCCAGCTTCCCGAGTTATCCGCCTGTACCTTCCATATAGCGACAGACGTGACCAACCCTTTCTTTGGTCCGCAAGGAGCCGCCCACATCTTCGGTCCTCAGAAAGGAGGCAATGAAATGCAAGTCGAAGCACTCGACAAAGGGATGAAACACCTGGCCGGCCTGATCCTTGAAACAACCGGCAGAGACATCAGCAACCTGCCCGGAGCAGGAGCCGGAGGAGGCATGGGAGGAGGCTGCGTAGCTTTCCTTCAGGCAAAGATTTCATCCGGTATCGAACTGATTACAGAATATATCCATTTCAAAGAAATAATCAGGGAGGCCGACCTTGTCATCACCGGCGAAGGAAGAATAGACAGGCAAACCCTGTTCGGAAAAGTCCCGGTCGGCATCGCCCACATTGCAGCATCACAGCATATACCTGTTATCGCCATCACCGGACAAGTGGAAACTGATGCAGAAACGGACAAACAATTACTACAGGCCGGATTATCCGCAATCTTTCCTATACACCCCGCTCCGGTTAGTTTGGAAGAAGCTATGCACCCCAATTATGCTTTCCGGAATATCCGGAGAACAATAGAACAAGTCTGCTTTCTCTTTACTGTTTCACGATAGCACCATGATAATTAGGTTGTTATCCATTTTGAGCCAGTTACAACCAGTCACTATAAACAGACAGTTCAATTATTTCTATACTTCAGCCATCTCTTACCATCTTATTATTTTTGTCAATAAGTAATAAAAAGAGATTTCTAACAGCATAATGTCATATTTTTCTGTACATTGCAGCATAATAACTATTAAAGACTAACATTATGATCATCGGAATTCCTAAAGAAATCAAGAACAATGAGAACCGGGTAGCGCTTACGCCTGCCGGAGCAAAAGAGTTGGTAAAAAGAGGACACACCGTATATGTGCAGCATACTGCGGGTGAGAACAGCGGTTTTCCAGATTCAGCCTATGAGACAGTCGGAGCAAAGATTCTCCCGTCGATCAACGACGTCTACCAGACTGCTGAAATGATCGTGAAAGTAAAAGAGCCGATTGCCGTAGAATATCCTTTAGTACGGAAAGGACAACTGGTCTTTACTTATTTTCATTTTGCCTCGGACGAAAAGCTGACGCTTGCCATGATGGACAGCGGCTCCGTCTGCCTGGCCTACGAAACGGTAGAAAATCCGGACGGTACACTTCCTTTATTAATCCCTATGAGCGAAGTCGCCGGACGCATGTCGATACAGGAAGGCGCACGTTTCCTAGAGAAACCCCAGGGAGGCAAAGGCATCCTGTTGGGTGGCGTACCGGGAGTGAAACCTGCCCGCGTACTGGTACTCGGTGGTGGTATAGTTGGCTACAATGCCGCGCTGATGGCTGCCGGAATGGGTGCCGACGTGACAATAGCCGACATCTCACTTCCACGCCTGCGCCATCTGGAAGAGGTCATGCCCGCCAATGTCAGGACTTTATATTCTTCTACGCATAACATCGAAACGGAACTTCCGGCGACCGACCTGGTGATCGGTGCCGTCCTGATTCCCGGAGCCAAGGCACCTCATCTGATCACAAAAGAGATGCTGGGACTAATGAAACCCGGCAGTGTCTTGGTAGACGTAGCGATCGACCAGGGCGGTTGTTTCGAAACTTCACATCCGACAACCCATGCCGATCCCGTTTACACAGTCGACGGTATCGTACATTATTGCGTAGCCAATATCCCGGGTGCCGTGCCCCAGACTTCCACGCTGGCATTGACCAATGCTACCCTCCCCTACGTGCTGGAACTGGCAGACAAAGGTTGGAAAGAAGCCTGCAAAGAAGATAAGACACTCTATCCCGGATTGAACATCATTGAGGGACAGATTGTCTATCCCGCCGTTGCCGAAGCGTTCGGATTACCTTGTTATCCGGCGGTATTATAATCTACAGATAGCACGCAGATGACACTGATTTCATCCAACTTTGATAAATCAATTACTCCCTCTCTTTCCTTTATAATTACAAAAAAATGTAAAATCGCTTTGATACTTTTATTGAGGTTACTACCTTAGCGCAACTAATAATAAAAATTAAATCGTTTAACAACCATGAAGAAAATTGTTTTGTTATTGGCTTTTTGCCTGAGTATTGGAAACGTATTTGCACAAGACGCTGATAAACTGCGTGATGAAGGTGATGCTGCCTTGAAAGCAAAGAACTATGCAGAAGCTTTTACAAAGTATGACGGGTTCCTGAAACAAACAAACAATGAAGATGCAGACCGTGTTTTCAACTGTGCATTTGCCGCTTTCCAGGCAAAAAAGTATGAAGATGCTGTAAAGTATTACGATCTGGCTATTCAAAAGAACAAAAACATTGATGACGCTTATACAGGTAAAGCAATGGCATTGCGTAACCTGAATAAAGCTGCCGAATTTACAGCAACCGTTGAAGCCGGCCTGAAAGCTAAACCGGGTGATGCAGATCTGGAAAAACTGCTTTATGTATATTGCATGAAACAAGGTCAGGCTGTACAAAAAAGCGGAAAGATTGCTGATGCTGAAGAATTATACAAAGACGTGCTGATCGTAAGCAATCCCAAATACAAAGAAAATGCTTTGTATAGCTTAGGAGCCATGTATTACAACGAAGGAGCCAAGATTCTGGCTGCTGCTACCGACCCGGCTAAATATGAAGCTGAAAAAGATAAGGCAGACGTTCAGATGAAAAAGGCAAAAGAATACATGGAACAGGCAGTAGCTCTTAACGCAGCGAACGCTAACGCCAAGAAAATCCTTGATTCCATCAACGAAACATTGGCTAAATAACATCCCCTGAATCCACACATTCGGTTATACAACAAAACAAGGCACGGATACACATCATAATCCGTGCCTTATTTTATAATCTCCGTTCGATTTACTCCAAACAAATCCATTCCAAATCCTCTGCAATCAAGGTCTGTTCGGTAATCTGCCCTTTATGACCACGCTTGTATTCAGGAATAAACCCCACCTTAACGGCTGTAATTTGCCGAGGTGATACCTCTTCAGGCATATCCACCCCCTGCCCAACGGACTGGCAGGTCAGATAGAAAGTTCCAATCCCCATCAAGCGTACCGACTGCCCTGTGCTCAACATATCGGCCAACACATCACCCAGATTTGCCAATACGGCATACGTATCCCCACGGCTCACAGTAGAAATCTTTGACAAACGAGCTGCTACATCGTCTGTCGTAAATGGGCTCTTTCCCGTCACTGCCCGCGGATACCATTTTTTTCCTAACTTTTGTTTCTTGTAAAATGCCATATTCATTCCTCCTTATCTGTGAATCGACAAAGAATCATTCCGGATGATTATACAAATCATTCCCATTGATTGTATGAATCATCGGGGATGATTCCTCATCTTTCCGCAAATATAATACAAACAAGTATAAATAAAAAGCACATGTCACCCGAATTTTATCTATTCGGATAACACGTGCTCAAAAAACCTCCGGTCTACTTCAGGACTTGAAGAAGAAGCGGAATATATCATTACCGTTTGCGTAGATCAGCAAAGCGAAAAGCAGGAACATACCGGTTATCTGGGCATATTCGAGGAACTTGTCGCTCGGCTTGCGACGGGCAATTACCTCATACAAGAGGAACATCACATGACCGCCATCCAACGCCGGAATAGGCAATATATTCATAAAGGCCAGGATGATTGACAGGAAAGCTGTCTGCATCCAGAACACCTGCCAGTCCCAAACTGTCGGGAAAATGCTGCCGATCGTACCAAAGCCGCCCAAACTCGAAGCGCCTTCCTTAGTGAATACATACTTCATGTCGTTCACATAGCCTTTCAAGGTATTGATACCCAGTCTGACACCGGCAGGAAACGATTCGAAAAAGCCGTAAGTACGGGTTACCGTCGGGTATAAATCCGTTTTGCTCATCAGATAAACACCGATCTTACCCGCCGTATCCGGTTGGATAACAACCGACTGTTCCATTCCGTCACGGTAAAATCCCAAAGTAATATCCTTTCCTTTATTCTGATCCAGCATTTTAGCCACATCTTCAAACAGAGGGGTTGCCTGGCCGTTAATCGAGACAATACTGTCTCCCGGTTGCAAACCGGCAGTAGCAGCAGGCGAATCTTTCTCAGAAAGTTTCTTTACAACCATCGGAACACGATCCGGACTGGCAAATCCTTTTCCTTCACGCATAAAACGCTGCATCATATCCTCCGGTATAGGAATAACCGTTTCCACACCATCACGCAAGACTGTTACATTACTTGCTTCCACAACCTTACGGAAGCTGGACTGATCCAGGCGATCCAATTCCTCATTGTTGGCCTTCAACAGGATATCACCGTCGCGGAAACCTACCTCCTGAAATGCCTCGCTGTAATACATGCCATGCTTCATATTTTTCAGAGGCAAATAAGTTTCGCCCCAGGTATAAAGCACCATCGAATAAATAAACAACGCCAACAGGAAGTTAAACAAAACCCCTGCGATCATGATCATCAAACGCTGACCGGCCGGCTTGGAACGGAACTCATACGGTTTGGCAGGCTGTGCCATCGCTTCCTTGTCCATACTTTCGTCGATCATACCGGATATCTTGCAATAACCGCCTAGAGGCAGCCAGCCGATACCATATTCCGTTTCGCTGTTCTTCGGCTTGAATTTGAACAATGAGAACCAAGGATCGAAGAAAAGATAAAACTTCTCTACCCGTACCTTAAAAATACGGGCAAAGATAAAATGTCCGAACTCATGTACAAGGACCAATATCGATAAGCTCAGGATGAGCTGTAACGCTCTAATTAAAAATGTCTCCATCTATTTGTTTGTCTGTATTAATTTATTTCTTTTTACTCATATAACCTTCCCCGGTTTATTTTCCGGCTATCGTGTTCATGACCGAAGCCGCTACCCTACGTGCTTCGGCATCTGTCGCAACATAATCTTCATAGGTAGGCGTTGCGATAAAAGAAGAGGTCGCCATCGTCTTTTCAATCACATCACTCATTTGAAGGAAACCTATTTCGTCGCGCAGGAAAGCAGCCACCACCACTTCGTTGGCAGCATTCAGGATACACGGCATATTTCCTCCCGTACGAATGGCATCGAACGCAAAAGCCAGGTTACGGAAACGTGTCATATCGGGCTCCTCGAACGTCAACGTGGAATAGAGGTTAAAATCCAACCGGGGAGCCTTACTCGTCAAGCGCTTCGGATAAGAAAACGCATAACTGATCGGCAACTTCATATCCGGAATACCCAACTGAGCCATTACGGCACCGTCTTCAAACTGCACCATCGAATGAATGACTGACTGCGGATGCACTACGATCTGTATCTGTTCAGGTGTTACACCGAACAACCATTTCGCTTCGATCATCTCAAAGCCTTTATTCATCATAGAAGCCGAATCGATCGTGATCTTTGCTCCCATGCTCCAGTTCGGATGCTTCAACGCTTGTGCCTTTGTGACCACTGCCAGTTCCTCTATCGTCTTCGTGCGGAACGGACCACCGGATGCGGTAAGCAGGATCTTTTCCACCTGATTCTCCCATTCTCCTGCTAAACACTGGAAAATGGCGGAATGTTCAGAGTCGACCGGCAATACCGGCACTTTATGTTCCGTGGCAAGCGAGGTGATCAGTTCGCCGGCCACCACCAATGTTTCCTTATTTGCCAACGCTATGGCTTTGCCTGCCTTGATGGCGGCTATCGTCGGTTTCAGGCCGGAATATCCGACCATGGCAGTCAGTACCATGTCGATCGGTTCCGACTGTACCACCTGGGCGATAGCGTCCGAACCGGCCCACACCTTGATCGGCAGATCTTCCAAAGCCTCTTTCAGTTCGGGATATTTCTGTTCGTTGGCAATAACGACCACTTCGGGCATATATTTTCGTGCCTGGTTAATCAGTAAATCTACCTGGTTGTTAGCGGTCAGAGCATATACTTCAAACAGATCGGCATGTTCGCTGATCACCTCCAAAGCCTGTGTCCCGATTGAACCGGTAGAACCTAATATGGCTAAACTTCTTTTCATCGATTTAAAAAGCTATATATTCTTCAGGATTGACCGGAATACCTTTATACCACAACTCGAAATGGAGATGCGGACCGGTAGACAGTTTCCCCGTGTTTCCCACCAAAGCGATCGCTTCGCCGGCAACGACGTGGTCGCCAATCTCTTTCAGCAATAATTCATTATGTTTATAAACGGACAGGAATCCGTTTTTGTGTTGCAACTGGATCACATTTCCGAAATTGGGATCAAAGCCGGTGAATACCACCGTTCCGTCCAGAGTTGCCAGTACGCTTTCTTTCGGAGCTGCCACCAGGTCTACCCCGAAATGACGGGCATCCGCCTCGTAATGCGAAGAGACCACACCGTTTACCGGCTTATAAAAAAAGATACCGTCGGTAGGAACCGGATTCGGATTCAGCACCGTCAGGTTATACTTTTCTTCTTCCTCAAAACTCTTTACAAATTTCTCTTCCGATTTGCTGCGGGGAATCTCATAATTGGCATCCACATGGGCCAGGGAATCTATCTGACGGATAGAATCGAGTTCGATCGTACCGGACAAGATACCGGCTACATTTTCCAGGTAAAGCGACTGGATAGAGATCATCCGCTCCAGCGAATCGGCACGCAATGCATTCTGCACGATCTCCTTACGTATTTCCACGTCCAGATAACCCGGCAAATAATTTCGTATCGGTGTTTTAATGATAATCAGCGCAGTGAAAGCGATCAGCATGAAAGCAAACAAAGCAAGGGTAAGAAATGCCGTCAATTGCGACAAACGGAAAGACCATACTTCTTCGAGCGTCGTTTCATTGAAAAAAGACAGCTTGTACTTAAACCTTATCCGGTGCCAGAATGATTTCTTATTGTTCTTTCGTTGTTTTCGTGCCATGTTTTTATGTTAAAACGCAAAAGTAACAAAAACCGTATCTACACGGGCATTGTTTACTCTAATTAACGTTATTATAAATCAAGCAGACCTTCGGGAACGGATACCCGCAGTGTTTTGTTTTCATGATCCGCAGCCGTTATCAACTCTTCGACAGCCGGAAGCAGCAGTTCATTGCCGTGATGGTCGATCTGCAAAAGAACATTGATCGTCGTTTCATCCACGTCGGTGATCTTGCCCAGTTCCCCGTGACGCTCGTCGATCACAGTGTATCCGATAAAGCTGTCCCATGACATGTCGCCCACTAAATCTTCCTCATCTGCATCTTCCAGCAGGAAAAAGACTTCACGGTTCGTAAACTCGCGGGCAGCTTTCTCGTCGTCTACATTCTCCAGCTTCACCAGCATGACAGTATCGGTCTTGTAACGGTATTCCTCTATAAAAAAAGGTACCAGGATGCCATCCATTTCACAGATGATACAAGGGTCTTCGACATCATCAAACAGGTCGCAATTGGTCACCAGCGAGATTTCTCCCTTTATCCCGTGAGGTTTGGCAAACTGCCCTATCTTAAAAACTTCTTCTTTTCTTATCATAACAGGGAATGTCAGAGCCGGGTAATACGGGCTCCTATGTTATTCAAACGTTTATCGATATTCTGATATCCACGGTCGATCTGGTCGATATTATGGATATGGCTGGTTCCTTCGGCACTCATTGCCGCAATCAGCAGGGCGATACCGGCACGGATATCCGGAGATACCATATTGGAACCGCGTAGTTTGAAACGGTTACCCAAACCGATCACCGTAGCCCGGTGCGGGTCACAAAGGATAATCTGCGCCCCCATGTCGATCAGCTTATCCACAAAGAACAGGCGGCTTTCGAACATCTTCTGATGGATCAGCACGCTACCGACAGCCTGGGTGGCAACCACCAGGAAGACACTCAGCAAGTCAGGCGTAAGTCCTGGCCAGGGAGCATCGGCTATCGTCATGATAGAACCGTCGATAAAGGTATCTATTTCGTAAGAATCATGTGTAGGAATATGGATATCATCACCTATCTGTTCGACAGTGATACCTAAGCGGCGGAACGACTCGGGAATAATTCCCAGCTTGTCATATCCGGTATTTTTTATGGTGATGTCCGATGCGGTCATGGCTGCCATACCGATAAAGCTGCCGACTTCGATCATATCCGGCAAAATGGTATGGGTAGTTCCTCCCAGGGACTCGACACCTTCGATGGTGAGCAGATTAGAACCTACCCCCGATATGCGGGCACCCATCTGGTTGAGCATGGACGATAATTGCTGCAAATAGGGTTCGCAGGCTGCGTTATAAATGATAGTTGTCCCCTCGGCCAGCACGGCTGCCATCAGGATATTGGCGGTACCGGTCACTGAAGCCTCATCCAGGAGCATATAAGCACCTTTCAAACGTTTGGCTTCGATTTCATACAGTTGGCGTTCGGCATCATAGCTGAAACAAGCACCCAACTTCTGGATACCGACAAAGTGCGTATCCAGGCGGCGGCGTCCGATCTTGTCACCTCCCGGTTTCGGGATCAAAGCCTTTCCGAAACGGGCTACCAGCGGACCGACGATCATCACCGAACCGCGCAACGACCCGCTTTTACGCAGGAAGTCTTCTGTATTCAGATAATCCAGGTCGATGGCATCTGCCTGAAAGGTATAGGTGTCGGCAGCAGGATGTTCCACTTTCACCTGCATGTCACGAAATAGCTGGATAAGATTGTTCACGTCCAGGATATCGGGGACATTGTGGATCGTTACTTTCTCCGAAGTCAATAATACGGCACAGATCACTTCCAGCGCCTCGTTCTTGGCTCCTTGCGGAGTGATCTCGCCGGATAATTTATAACCACCTTCTATAACAAACGAACTCATCGGCTTTTACGGGGATAATTCTTTTTGTTAGTATTATTCCGGGCCAGAATATCGCGGCTTTCTGCTAATTTATGAACTTCTTCATCCAAAACGATCTTTCCGCTTGACAGTTCGTCAAGGTCTTTGAATATCTTACGGTCGTCGACCGACTCTTTATTCCAGGTAAGGAAAGATTTCTTCATCTGGGTAGCCAGCAGTTTGATAAGCTGGTCTTTCTCCACTCCCGCTTCCAGTTCCGTTGCTTTACGGATCATCAGTTCCAATGTCTTTCCGTAATGGCGGTAGCGGATACGGTTGTTATTGTAAGGGATACGGGGAGGACGGGCATATAAATTTTCCTTCTTCACGATTTCGTAAGGATAGTCGATATCCAGCTTGAAATCTGCCATGATAGCCAGGTGATCCCACAAAATGTGTTTGAAATCGTTTACATCACGCAGGTGGGGAAACATATTTCCCATGATGTTGATTATCGTATTGGCACAACGTTTACGTTCTTCTCTGTCCTCTATTGCAACGCAATAATCAACCATGTTCTGGATATTGCGTCCGTATTCGGGCATAACCAATTTCTTTTCTTCTGTATTATATTTCATTATCATATTCATTTATCCGGCAAATGTACTTATTTTAATTGATTTACACAAGAAGTCCCTATACCTGCAAAAAAGGTATAGGGACAACTATTTCAACAATGTAAATTTTCTTACTTGGTATAGAATAAATCTACTTTGACAATTGGTTAATCACCGCCTGGTTGGCTTTCTTCACGGCGGCTTCGTTTATCTTGATTTCTTTACGGTCGTATGTCATCAGGCCATTCACTTCGCCTTCCACATCTGTCGTTTGAGTGTAAACGGCAGCGGAGAAACCACGGTCAACCATCTCTTTCAGTTCGTTGGCATATTTTACATATTCGGCAGTTACTTCGTCGCTGTTCTTGAACTGGACATATCCCCAGTTGCGTTTATTCCACCACAAATGGTTTTCCAAGGGCAGACCGATTCCGCCGTACTCACCCAGCACAGTTACCCGTTGCGGGTCAAACAGGAACATGCTCGGTCCCGGATAATTATGCAGGTCGAGAATGTCGCCGCAAGCCCGGTGGTTTCCTCCGCTGGCCGGATTTACCAGGCGGGAAGGATCATAATTCTTCGTCCATTCAGCTACTTTTTCCGTATCAAACTGTCCCCATGCCTCATTGAAAGGAACCCATACGACAACGGACGGATGGGATACACATAAGTCCATAATTTCTTTCCATTCCTGATAGTAGTTTGCAATCGATGCGGAAGAACGTTCTTTATCCGTTCCACCATTATAAGTATGAGGTGCCCACTGATTACCCATATCACCGCTCGGCATATCCTGCCAAACCAGGATACCCTCCTTATCGCAATGATAATACCAACGGGCCGGTTCCACTTTCACATGCTTACGGATCATATTGAAACCCCAATCTTTTGTTTTAACGATATCATACAGCAAAGCCTCATCCGTCGGAGCCGTATATAATCCGTCCGGCCACCAGCCCTGATCCAGCGGACCATACTGGAAGAGGTTTTTATTATTCAACTGCATACGCATAATCCCGTTCGCATCCCTTTTGGATGATATTTTACGGAAAGCCGTATATGATTTCACGTCATCCACTACTTTTCCATCTTTCGTCAACGATACTTTCATATCATACAGATACGGATTGGAAGTATCCCAAAGAGTCGGGTTTTGCACAGCCAGGCGAAGTTCTTTTCCCTGGACGCCTTTTGCCGAAGCAACAACCTGCCCTTTATCCAGCAACTTGACTTCGACAACAGCCGTATTGCAGGGTTGCGAAGTACCTACCGTTACATTCATCGTCCCGTTATCAATATTGGGGATCGACTTTACCGAAGTAATATGATTGGTGGCTACCGGCTCCAACCACACAGTCTGCCAGATTCCGGTAACAGGGGTATACCAGATGCCTTCCGGATTAGAGGTCTGTTTTCCACGTGGCTGATAGCCTCTATCGCTCGGATCCCACACACGTACAACCAGTTTCTGATTACTTTTTCCGGTCAGATAAGGAGTGATATTAAATGAAAAAGGAGTAAAACCACCCTGATGAGAGCCTATCAGAATGTCATTGACAAACACATCTGCTTTCCAATCTACAGCACCGAAATTAAGTACCACATCTTTATTCTTCCAGTTCGCAGGAACAGCGAATGAACGCTTATACCACAATTCATTATTTTCTCCTACTTCTTTCTGAACACCGGACAAGGAAGATTCCACCGCAAAGGGAACCAGGATATTCCCGTCAAAGGAGTTTGGTTCCACCTCCCCTTTCGGTTTAATGGCATATTCCCATTCACCGTTCAGATTTACCCAGTCCGTACGTTCCAGTTGCGGACGGGGATATTCGGGTAATACGTTTTGGGGGTTGATCTGTTCCGCCCATTTTGTTTTGATCTTATCACCTGCCGGCTTCCACTGAGCCTGCGCACATACAGTAAGTGCCAAAGCACAACATACCAATACTGCTTTCTTCATGTTCTCGGATATTAAAGTTACCATTCGTTATTTTTAGTGCAAAAGAACTGCTTTCCAGGCAAAAGGACTTTCAATTTTCGGGCATATGCTTTCAAATATCATTCAGAACAACCATAATTGGCTTATTTTTCTTATTTATTTATTAGCTTTGCCTTCGAGAAACACTATTATCAATCGATATGAAGAAAATACCGCTGCTGGCCGCCTGTTTATTTATATTGTTGCTCTGCCTGCCCGGATATGCCAACGATCCGCATTTCAGGCATTACAACAATAAGCAGGGATTATCGCATAACACGGTTTATTGCTCCCTACAGGACCAGCGGGGATTCATGTGGTTTGGTACCGAAGACGGATTGAACCGTTTCGACGGACATACATTTAAAATATACAGGCACAATTCATACAACCCGAACAGCCTGCCCAACGATTGTATCGTCAACCTTTTTGAAAGTTCCGACGAAAAGATATGGATTTTTACAGCCAGAGGAACTTGTTACTACGATTACAGGACGGATACATTCCATCCGTTCCGGTTATCGTCCGGACAAAATGAGTCCGAATCATTTTTTGCCGGTACGGAAGACAAAGACCGGAATCTCTGGTTTATCGACTATAACCGGATTGTCCGCTATAATCCGGCAGACAGCAGTTCACGAACTTATCCGGCAGAAGAATTTTTCCATCCGGCTATTATTACCCTGACAAATGACGGGAAACCTCTTTTTTCTGACAGGCAATCTCTATATACCTACAAGGTCGAGACAGATAACTTTCAGAAGATCCCATTCCTGAATGAAACGCAGATCAGTAACCAGATCGCCCTGCAAGCGGTATGCCAGATTCCCGGCCTGGGTATTCTGGGCGGCACCAACCAGGCCGGACTTCTGCTTTACAAATATCAGGCCCAGCGTGTCGTGACAATAATCCCGGAAATACAGGTCCGTGCCATCATCCCATACAATACTACCATCTACTGGATTGCATCGGAATCTGGCATCTACATTTACAACACACAGGACCAAACAATTACAAACCTACGAAAATCTCTGACAAACGAATACGCCATTGCCGACAACGCCGTTTATTCGCTCACCAAAGACCGTGAGGGAGGTGTATGGGCCGGCTCTTTTTTCGGAGGGATCAGTTACCTGCCAAAGGAGTATACCCGATTCAGTTATTTTATCGGAGGCAAAACACATCCCCAGCTACTCGGAAACGCAATCCGCGAAATCACGCCCGACCGCTACGGCAACCTATGGCTGGGAACAGAGGATAACGGGGTCAACAGCTACAATCCCCGGGCCAGAGAGATCACTAATTATTCATACAATAATCCCAGCCATCCGCTATCGGCTACCAATATTCACGGGTTACTGGCTGTCGATAACCAGCTATGGGTCGGGACATTCAACAAAGGGATCGATGTGCTGGACATCCCCTCCGGCAAGATCATCAAACATTATTCACGGGAAAACAGCCAAACAAACCTCAACAGTAATTTTATCCTTTGTTTCTATAAGACACGCGAAAATGAGTTTCTGGTGGGTACATCCAACGGCTTAATGATTTACAATAAACAAACGGAAAGTTTCAGCCCCTGGAATAATATTTACGCTCTTATCAGGCAAATATACCAGGACAGCCGGGGCGATATATGGGTGGCAACCTCCAACGGTATTTACCATTACCTCCGCAAAGAAAACAAAGTAGAGCAATACCGGTCCGACAGTAATAAATCCGAAAGCATCGGCAATAACAATACGACCTCCGTATTCGAAGATTCAAAAGGCCGGATTTGGGTTACCACAGTAAGCGGCCTCTCCCTTTTCAACGAAGAGACACAGTCTTTTAACCGGATCACCACTGACAACGGACTGCCCAGCAATATCGTTTACAGGATCGTTGAAGACGATTCACATAATTTCTGGTTATCTACGGCAAACGGCCTGGTCAGATTCAATCCGGAGACCTATGCGATGCGGACTTATACGTATACCGATGGGCTGCATGAAACACAATTCAACTACAGCTCTTCCTATCAGGCACCCGACGGGACAATCTATATGGGAACCATCAACGGAATGCTGTCATTCAACCCGTCCCAATTCAAAGAAGACACATTTATGCCTCCCATGTATATCACCGGGATCAATCTCCCGGACAATGAAGAAAACAAATATAACCTTCCTACTTCCTCCATCGAAGACACGAAAGTTTTAAAGTTGCCCTATAATGCCTCCACATTTACCTTGTCGTATGTAGCTCTCAGCTATACCTCTCCGGATGCCATCCGGTATGCGTACAAGCTGGAAGGGGTGGATAAAGACTGGAACTATATGGACCAGAATAAAAATGTAACTTTTGCCAATCTTTCCCCGGGTGAATACACATTCAAAGTGAAATCAACCAACAGCAGTGGCTTATGGCAGGACAACGAACAATCGTTACAGATCATTATCACACCTCCCTTCTGGGCTACCGGATGGGCATTTTTTGTCTATATCGTGATTATTTGTATTTGTATAGTCCTCTTCTACAATTATAAAAAGGCCAAACTAGAGGAAAAACACCGTATAAACCAGGACTTGTTTGAAAGCAAAAAAGAAAAAGAACTATATGATGCAAAAATACAGTTCTTCACCTTTATCACCCATGAGATACGTACCCCGCTTACCCTTATCAAGGCCCCTTTGGAAAAGATCATCAAATCGAAAGACGGCAATCCATCTACCAGGGAGAACCTGCAAATCATAGAGAAAAACACACAGCAGTTATTGAACCTGAGTAACCAGTTGCTCGATTTCCGGAAAACGGAAAGCCGGGGATTCAGACTGAATTATGTACACACAGACGTAACGCTCTGGCTCCATACTATTCTGCAACCGTTCCTGCCAGTCATAGAACAGGAGAATAAAAGATTCACCTGTGATATTCCCGACGAATCATTCTATGCTTTCATCGACCGGGAGGCTTTTTCCAAGATCATGAACAACTTGCTGACCAATGCTATAAAATACTCGGACAAATATATCTCCCTGCAATTACAGAGACAGGAAGACGGGAATGAATTTATCATATCCGTTACCAACGACGGTATGCTGATCCCTGACAGCGAAATAGAAAACATCTTCACCCCTTTCTACCGCCTGAAAGAGACAGAACACCAGCAGGGAAGCGGCATCGGCCTCTCTTTGGCACGTTCGTTAGCCGAATTTCATAAAGGTTCCCTGAACTACACACAGACTCCGGAAAGAATGAACCGGTTTATCCTGACTCTGCCCAAAGAACAGGAAGACTGCTACCTGCTGACAACCGGAAAAAATACGGAAGACGCCATTACGGAAAACAACGACGATCAGAATGATGATAAGCCTATTATCCTGATCGTAGAAGACCAGGAAGATATGCGGCGATTTATCGCCAGAGAACTGGCAGAAACATACCGCATCCGGGAAGCCGCCAACGGAAAAGAAGCAATCTGTATCCTGAAAGACCAGTCGATAAGCCTGATCCTCAGCGATGTCATGATGCCTGTTATGGATGGTTTCGAACTATGCAACGTAGTAAAGAATGATGTCAATTACAGCCATATTCCTTTTATCCTGCTGACAGCCCAGCATAATCTGCAATCCAGGTTAAAAGGACTGAACAACGGAGCCGATGCTTATATGGAAAAGCCGTTTTCGATAGAGTTGCTTGTTGCCCAGGTCGCAAACCTGCTGAAAAGCCGGGAAGTACTGACCAGAACATACAAGGAAACACCTTCCACGCCGGCAACCAGCCTGGCCGTTTCTACAGTCGATGATCTTTTCCTCCGGAAACTCAACGCATACCTGGAAGAACATATCACTAACGATGCGCTGAACGTTGAAATGCTGGCAACAGAAATGGGCATGAGTACCTCCAGCCTGTACAGGAAAGTAAAAGGTCTGTCAGGTTTATCTCCAGTCGAATTCATTAAGATCGCACGGCTGAAACAAGCGGTCCTGCTAATGAAAAACGGGGAAAACCGAATCAACGAAATTGCATTCCGGACAGGTTTCTCCTCTCCGGCCTATTTCTCCACCTGCTTCCAGAAACAGTACGGAAAAACACCGACGGAGTTTATGAAAGAATGTTAGCCAAAGGCAGTGTGAAACGGAAAGTAGATCCTTCCCCGACTTTGGATGAAACGGAAATTTCGCCCCCCATCTTATTCACCAGTCCTTTACTGATAGCCAGTCCCAGTCCTATACCGTTATAAGCCCCTTTCAGTTGTACGAAACGGCCGAAAATATGATCCAGCTCCTTCTCCGGAATACCTTTACCGGTATCTGATACATAAAAATGAACACGATCCCCTTCCAAGGTATACCCAAAACGGATAGAGCCGCAAGAGGTATGCTTTATAGCATTCGTCAGTAAATTACTAAGAATCTGCACCATTCTGTTATTATCCGTCCGGATCATAATATCAGGACACGGATCCAGGACCAATTCCACATTTTCCGGCATTCTGAGTTGCATGACATTGTACATATCTCGCATAGCAGATGGCAGATACACGTCTGTATAAGCGAAAGACACCATCCCTGATTCTATCTTTGAAATATCCAGCACATCATTTATCAGCCGCAGCAACAACTCATTGTTCGATTTTATAAGGCTTATGTACGTTTCTCTCAGTTCCGGGTCCGTCTCTATAGATAACAGGTCCGAAAAACCGACTATGGCATTCAGCGGAGTGCGGATTTCATGTGTCATATTTGCCAGAAAGGCAGATTTCAGCTGATCGGCATTCTCTGCCTTCTCCTTTGCATCTATCAGGGTACGCTCATATTCTATATATTTCTGGTTATCCACCATGCATCCCACAATAAGATTAACCTGACCGTCATCATTATACTCCAGGGCCCTCCCTATTACCTCATAGCTCCGATATTCGCCCTCATCATTTTTCAAACGGAAATTAACGGCAAACTCGGGCAGCTTTTTATTCCTTATCTCATTGAATAACAAGAAAAAGTCTTCCCTGTCATCCGGGTGACGCAGATTAGACAAGGCCCGGCAGATGTATTTGTTTCTTTCCAACAGGTAATTGTTGGCTCCGTAAAACTGGAAACAATGGTTACAATGCTCCTTGTCGCAAGTCTGAAAACGATGGAAGTTAAAAGAATAAGTCGTGATATGGCTATTCTTCAAAGCCAGTTCCATCATGGTCCGGCTCTCTGACAATTTACCGCTCAATGTTTTGTTCTCCTTTTCCCGTTCCACTTCTTCAGATACGTTACGGATATAAATCACCACATATTTATGATGCAACGGTACCATCCGTAACTTAAAATAGACAATAGGAGCATTGTGACCGGGTATCGAGATATCCAGATTAATAACTTCCGATGTATCCAGGCATTTCTGTACAACTATCGCCATATTCCTCTTTGTTTCATCCGGATAGATAAAACCGGGTAAATCGTCAATCCGTCGATTGACAGCTTCGGGGGTAATGCAGGTTTCGGCAGCATAGGCGATGATCCGCTCTACAATGAGTTTGTCATTTACCAACAGGATGGTGTCGGGAACAGCTTCTGCGACCTTCTCTGAAATATCGGTCAACTCCCGCATCTTCTGGTCATACATCGTAACATCCCATTCTTTAGGACTCGGATCGGTCAGCAATAAGGTGTAACCTATAATCTTTCCATCCTCACTGAATCCGGGAATAATAGAAAACCCGACCGGCAGGTTATGGCTGACCACACTCCCATTCCGCAAATAAGTCTTTTGCATATCTGAAAGAAAAGTCGTTTCAAACAAATTACTCAAAAGGAAGTCTGATAAATCTGTTATAGCAAACTTTTCACACATTGCCTTATTTAAAGCAATCAACAAACCATCACTATCGTATAAGGCTCCTCCCTTGGGATAGTAAACAAAGAAATTTGTTATCAGCTGCTGTTCGACTAATGAGTTTCCCATCACAATTTAGATTTGAATCATTTTACAAAGAAAAGCAAACTTTATAAATCAAAGACTATATTAAACCAAAATAATTTATTAAAAACAAAATACCACCTGTTATAAACAAAGTCTATCAGCTCATAAATATTATCCATCAGATAAGTTTGGCAAGGTAAAACGAATAAACGAACTTTGTTACATGATCATGGTAATGTTATAAAATATAGGGATATAATTAGTCAAAAGGAAAAAGGCGATAAGGGATTTGCCAAGAGAAATGGCACAAGAAAGTCCCGTCATAACTAAGAGAGGGTTAATCCCGGGATTTTTTCCCGGGATTAATTATTTATATACGTTTCTTATTTAATCCGTTTACATTTTCCGGAAATATGTTCAATATCCAACCGCAGGATGTTGGTCCGGTGAAAAGACTTTGCAATATATTTCTCTCCTAATTCTTCAAAATCGGGAGAATATTTCTTTGTCAGCAGGCGCAAAGCCAACAACCTCTCTTCTTCCGGCAGATCCATCCGGATTGTACCGAAAGCTATCGCCGACTCATAGGCTGTAGAGAATTGCTGCGGAATAACCCGCGTTTCCCCCACCACGCAAAAGCTCACTTTCGGATTCAGTTTCAAACATTCCAGTTTATATCCTTCCTGCGCACAATGAAAATAGATATGCCCGTCGTTATCCAGCACATAACTGATCGGTATGCCGTAACCGAACCCATTCACACCTGCCATAGCTAGAAATCCATACTCTCCGCCTTCCAGCAACCGGACGGCCGGTTCGTTCTCGAGTATTCTGTCTTTTCTTCTTATTTCCGTAAACATATCTTTCACATTTTAGAGTGGCAAATCTACAAAAATAGTATATTTGCGCGTATAAATCACACCGAATAAAGCACCAAAAGATGAAAACAAAAATTTCCTTGCTTCTGATAACATGCCTTTGCAGCCTTGCTTGCCTGGCGCAAAGCGACTTTGACAAACACTTCACCAAAAAAAGTTTACGGATCGACTTTGCTTTAAGCGGCAATTCCCAATTTCAGGCAGCCGCTATCCAACAGTTGCGGGAAGAACCCGTATGGGGAGGCCCGGTAAAAAACCTGATTGACAAATTCAATTACGGAGGTTACTACGTCAACATATACGACAAATCAAATAACGAACTAATCTATTCACGCGGATTCAATACGCTTTTTGAAGAGTGGCGCAGCACAGAACAAGCCAAGACCGAAACACAAGCATGGACAAACAGCATCTCGGTTCCCTATCCGAAAGCAACCGTAACAGTTGAGATCACAGCCCGCGACAAGGCGGACATGCAATTCCATCCCCTGTTGAAAATGGATATCGACCCGGCCAGCATTTTTATCGATCGCGGAAAACTCAAGGACAACAAAGTCACACAAATCCAATACAAGGGAGACTCCAGTGAGAAGGTCGACCTAGTTTTTATTGCAGAAGGATATACGGCTGACGATCAGGAAAAATTCGTTGCCGATGCTAAAAAATTCACGGAATCGTTGTTCCAGACACCTCCGTACACAACACAACGGGAAGATTTTAATGTATGGGCTGTCAACCTGATTTCGGAAGACCGGGGAACAGACATCTCCGGAAAAGGCATCTATAAGAACACCGCCTTAAATTCAGGATATTATACGTTCGGCGTAGACCGTTACCTGACAACACCGGATATGAAATCCATCCGCGACGCAGTCTGGAATGTTCCCTGCGATGCTATATTCCTGTTGGTCAACACCGACACCTACGGAGGGGGAGGCATGTACAACTTCTACGCCATGGGAACAGCCGATAATGAGCGGACACAGCATGTTTTCGTTCATGAATTCGGACACAGCTTTGCCGGACTGGCCGACGAGTATTTTTCCTCCGAAGTCGCCTATCAGGATTTCTACAATCTGAAATACGAACCCTGGGAGCCCAATATCACCACATTGGTCGATTTCGACAGCAAATGGAAAGACCTTTTGCCTGCCCAAACTCCGGTACCCACCCCGCTGGACGATGCGCATAAAGACAAACCCGGTGTATTTGAAGGAGGCGGTTACATACCCAAAGGTATCTATCGCCCGATGGACCATTGTATGATGCGTGATTATGCCCCCTTCTGTCCGGCCTGTAGCCGGGCCATCCTGCGGATGATCGATTTCCTGTCTGACAGGGACTACTAAAAAAATAGAAGGAGGTGTGCCATTCCTGACATACCTCCTTCAGACTCTTTCAGATTTATATTCACCCAAAAGATCAGATACTATCAATTCATCGGAACTTCCATCAATAAGATCCGGGAATCTTTCAGCACTTCTATCGTAATACTGTCTGTTTCATAAAAACCGGCACCATCCCGTTTGGAAAGCACTGTGTTATTCACTTCCACTTCTCCTTCGATAACGAAAAGATAAACGCCTGTACTCTTCTTATGAAGTTTATACTCCTTGATCTGTCCCGCATCCAGTTCACCTATCGAGAACCAGGCATCCTGGTTGATCGCAGCCGGTGTTTCACCGTCAGGCGAAAGGATCAACGACAACTCATTCTTCTTCAGTAAAGAACGTACATCATAATTATTATACTTCGGTTTCGTATTTTCCTCACGAGGGAAAACCCATATCTGCAAAAATTCAAGCTGCTGTTCGGCACTGTCATTGAATTCGCTGTGGAAAATACCTGTACCGGCACTCATCACCTGGATATCACCCGGGGTAATGGTTTCACTGTTCTGTATACTGTCGCCATGACGCAGATAGCCATTCAGCGGTATGGATATCACTTCCATATTCTTATGCGGATGCGTGTCAAAGCCTTCGCTCGGAGCAACCGTATCATCGTTCAACACACGCAACATCCCGAAATGTACCCTTTTGGGATTGTAATAATTTGCAAAACTAAATGTATGATATGTTTTAAGCCAACCATGATTTGCATATCCACGAGAGTTCGCCTTATCTACTACCATTTTCATAAAATATTCCTCCTCTTTAATTCACATATATAACATTCCATCCGCTGAAAAAGTTCCGATACCTCCCTTCCTCAGACAATAGTCCTTTAATTAGTATGAAAAATGCACCTAAATGAAAACATATCTGAACAGAATTCAGTACTTTTGCACAAAAATTCATCCTGTAAATATTAATCATATGGCAGTTTACTTAAACGATGTATCTAGAACCTTCGGAGAATACCTGCTTATTCCCGGTTTGACCACCAAACAATGTGTGCCCACAAACGTTTCACTGAAAACATCACTTGTCAAACACAATGTCGGCGAAAAGTCTCCTATTGAATTAAATATCCCGTTTGTTTCGGCAATCATGCAATCGGTATCCGGTCCTGAGCTGGCTATCGAACTGGCCCGTAACGGTGGTCTTTCATTCATTTTCGGTTCACAGCCGATCGCCAGCCAGGCAGAGATGGTCAGAAGAGTGAAAAAGTTCAAAGCAGGTTTTGTCACCAGCGACTCTAACCTGACTCCCGAAAACACGTTGGCCGACGTTATCGACCTGGTTAATCAGACAGAACATTCCACAATCGGTATTACCGATGACGGAACTCCTAACGGTAAACTGCTCGGATTAGTTACCAGCCGCGACTATCGTGCCGAAAAAGACGATCTTTCCACAAAAGTAAAAGAGTTTATGACTCCTTTCTCCAAACTGATCGTCGGCGAAGTCGGCATCTCGTTGAAAGAAGCTAACCAGATCATCTGGGATCATAAACTGAATACACTTCCTATCATAGACAAAGACCAGAATCTGGCTTATTTCGTATTCCGCAAGGATTATGACAACCACCGCGAAAACCCGAACGAACTTTCCGGTGCAGATAAAAAGTTGCTGGTTGGTGCCGGTATCAATACCCGCGACTATATGGAGCGTGTTCCCGCATTGGTTGAAGCCGGTGTAGATGTATTATGTATCGACTCTTCCGACGGTTACTCCGAATGGCAATGCGAAACATTGCAATGGATCAAAAAAGAATATGGCGATAAAGTTAAGGTTGGTGCCGGAAACGTGGTAGACAGAGAAGGTTTCTTATATCTGGTAAAAGCCGGAGCCGATTTCATCAAAGTAGGTATCGGTGGCGGTTCTATCTGTATTACCCGTGAACAGAAAGGTATCGGACGCGGACAAGCTACTGCCCTGATCGATGTCGCCCAGGCGCGTGACGAATATAAAGAACAGACCGGTATTTATGTTCCTATCTGTAGCGACGGCGGCCTGGTACATGACTACCATATGGTACTTGCCCTGGCAATGGGTGCCGACTTCCTGATGATGGGACGTTATTTTGCCCGTTTCGACGAGTCTCCTACAAAGAAACTGCGCATCGGCAATAATTTCGTAAAAGAATACTGGGGTGAAGGTTCAAACCGCGCCCAGAACTGGCAACGTTACGATATGGGAGGCACAGCTTCACTGAAGTTTGAAGAAGGAGTAGACAGCTACGTGCCTTATGCCGGAAAAATGAAAGACAACCTCAATCTGACATTAGGTAAAATCAAAGCTACTATGTGTAGCTGTGGAGCCATCACAATTCCTGATTTACAGAAAAATGCCAAGATCACACTGGTCTCTTCAACAAGTATCGTAGAAGGTGGTGCACACGATGTGATCCTGAAAGAACAGAATTAATCATTTCTGATATAGTGAATATCCCCCAATTGCAAAACTCACAAATATTTTTTTGCGATTGGGGGATTTTTATTCATCTATATAATACCTGACGTCTCTGCTTTCCATTCACCCGGTATGATAAATGCAGGAAATGCTTCTTTCGGTAGAGAATAGCCTGGTCGAAGGGCAGGCCGCTCTTTTTAAGAGTATCCAACAGGAAATAAATATCAGGGACATAACAATCTGCCGCCTCCCCTTTCACATGCTGGCTGGAACGGACACCACCCGCCAGGCGATTTACTTCCGGACTACGATAACCGCTGGTGACTACAATCGGTTTGTTGTACAGGGCAAACGCATTAGAAAATACAGAGACAATCAAGAAGTCTCAAAAATCAAAGAAAAGCCTTCAGAAAGAAGAAAAAAAAGTTCGTTATTATTAGAAAAAGTTCGAAATTCGTGCCTTAAAATAAAACACTTATGGATGAATCTGCATTCTCTCAAATTTATATCTTTTCACGTAGTGTCAAAGATTTCCGTACGGGTAATCATCTTCTTTATTCATCAACCAGTATTATATTCATGGCTCTTGTTGGTATATTGTGTGGTGCTACAGGCTGGGAAGAAATCGAGCTTGTTTGCCAAAATAAGAAAGAGGTGCTAAAAAAATATCTTTCAGATGAGTTCACAGGTGTTCCTTCTCACGATTGTTTCCGTTACTTTTTTCTATTAATACCCCCGCAAAGCCTGGAGAGTTCATTTCGCACTTTTATGGGAAATGTAAAACGTCCGGAACGTCCAGTGATAGCAGTAGATGGCAAAACTCAGAAAGGTGCATCCTCTATGGGAAAGTGGACCGGTGAAGCCTCAAAGTTACATATGATAAGCGCCTTCGTTACAGAATTGGGAATAAGTATCGGTCAAATTGCCGTAGGAAAGAAAGCAAATGAAATAGTAGAAATCCCCAACCTTCTGGATGACCTGGATGTAAAAGGAGGCATCATAACCGTCGATGCTCTTGGATGTCAAAAAGATATTGCCCGCAAGGTGATAGAGAAGAAAGCCGATTACATTTTTAAAGTCAAGGATAATCAAAAGTTTTTACTTAAGGGCATACAAGAAGGTTGTGAAAAACAAATAGGAAAACGACTTTCCTGTTATCAAACGGCAAGTGAAAGCTCAGCAGGTCATAGTCGTGAAGAAGAGAGACATTGCTTTATGTGTAATTTTACAGCGTGGCTCCCCAAATGCGGAAAAGAATGGCCTGGAATCAGGACATTTGGATGTATCACCACTACGGTAAAGAATCTTACCACAAATAAGGTCACAACAGAGAAACAATATTTTATTTCTTCCTTGGAACTGAACGCAAGGTTAGCCATGGAGTCCATACGAAAGCATTGGAATATAGAGAATAATTTACATTGGCAGCTTGATGTCTCTTTTAGAGAAGATTCTATTAGAATGGATAGGAAAGCCATGATGAATTTGTCTGTATTAAACAAACTGGCGCTTCCTTTCTTAAAAATGTATCCCGAAAAAATGTCCATTAAAAGAAAAATGATGGCTGCGGCTATGAATGACCAGGTACTGGACCAATTATTAAACGGGGCTTTTACCTTTTATTCCTAATGCGTTTGCCCTGGTTTGTTGTAAGCAATACGGAGCGGCTGGAGAAGGCATTTTACCAATTCACAAAGGGCACAACGGGCAGAAGTTTTGTGCATACTGTGCGGATGGATTTATGAAATCATACGGATGATTTTTTTAACAATCTCCCTAAAAGGATGAAAAGTAGAAATCAGACTAAAAATAAGAACTAAAAGAAAGCCTTTTTGATGCTGGTTGACAAAATATAATGCGAATCAAAACAACATCATAACGGATAAAATACAAGCGCTTTGTATTCATTTATCTTCACGAGATTCTGGTATTTTGAAAACAGAAGTGAATATTCCTGTAAAAAAGCATAGAAAACAGGGATAAAATAACATTCTGTCAAAATGATATGACTAAAAATCAAATATTTGAATATCTTTGAGCATACATAACAGACAAAGAAGATCCAGAGTAGTAAGTATATGAATAAAAGAAAGAAAAAAAGAAACGGCATCTTGCGTGCTATTATTGTCTTTTACGATAAACATAACAAATGGCCTGTGCCTACGGCGAAAGAGGCAAAAGAACGAAGTTTGGGCCAATGGATTAGCAGATGCAGATTCCTTAAAAATCATTCTCCGGAAAAACTTATAGGAAAACAGATTAGATTAATCGACAGAATCGACGCAGACAAGATCCGGAAAAAGACGGAACAGTGGCAGAATAATTATAATAACCTGAAATTCTTTTTGGAAAAAGAACAGCGCTGGCCTTCCAGCAGTGCTTCAGACCCGTTAGAGATCAAATTGTCCAATTGGTGTGCAACCCAAAAAATCACCCGAAAAAACACACCTAAGACCAAACAGAATAAAGAACGCATCAAATTGCTGGATGACATAGGATTCAACTGGTATACGTACAACAAAAGGAGAAGCTGGAAGGAATCGTTCAATCTGGTCAGGGATTACAACAACAACACCGGCCGGTGGCCTGCCCACACCAGAGACCAGGAGGAATCACGACTGGCTAAATGGTGCAGCAAAATGAGAGCTTACAAAAACGGCAGCGATACAAGCGTCACGCTAACCTCCAGGCAGATCAAAAAGCTGACCGACCTGGGTTTTGACTGGTCCGACAGCCAGTCAAGTAACGGACGTTCGCCGGAACGGCTCGAAAAGATATGGATCGAAAGATACCATGAGTTCAGCGAATTCATAACAAACGAAAAGCGGTACCCTCGCTCAAGGACTGGGACCGAGAGTGAAAAAGAAGAATCCCTTTACTCCTGGTGGATGCGAATGGGCTATCTGAGAAGAAGAGGTAAACTCAGCAGCGAACGCATCCAACTACTGGATCGCATCGGCTTCAGATGGGGAAAAGAAAATGAATAAAGAGAAATAAAAAAAGGTTTGAAATTGAATTTCAAACCTTTTTTGTTGTTCTACCAGAACATACGACTTCTTCAACTCTATTTCTCTCTATATGAATATCTCCGAAAAATCAACATTCAATCAAAACTCACCAACTATATCACCGGAACGATTCAACACCAAACTGAAACCAAAATCTCCCCTATTCTGTCCCCGAATGAAAAGCCCGGCAGAATTAACTACCGGGCCCGCCAGACTAAATACAAATGTGTAATCAAAAGCGTATTTGAACCTGACTAAATACCTTAGAAAAAGGCCTCCAACCCGTGGAAGCCCTTCCGTCTTAAAGACTTTGATTGATTGATTTTGATATTTCCGAAAGTTTTAGACCTATATTCTTTAAAGAATCGGCTAAAATCGTCAGTTCCTGTTCTGCAAAAACAATCAGCAAATAAGCCAACAAGATTAAAACTATGTCATAAACGAAGTCATCCTATTATAATAATGTTATAACTGCTTATATAGCTAATAATTAAAAGAACTATTTCACAGAAGGAGCTGGTAAAGAACAAAACAATAGATTTTTTTTGATATCCTCCAACTCTTCATCCCATAAATCATTCTTTTTCAAAAATTCCTCAATTTCGTTATATGTTTCAATTTCATATAAAACATAAGTTGATAAAACAGCCGAATATATATTTTCAGGTCCGCAATTACGTAAAATACCTTTAATTCGATTTATAACATTTACTTTTTGCCTTTTTGTATCTGCTTTTTGCAATCTATCCCAATTATCATCCAAAGAATCAGCTATTTCAAAACCAATTTTAGATCGTGGGCTTACAAAATGCTCTCTACTATTCAAGGATACTGCGTCTATTGTATTTTCTCCTATAGAATTCTTCTTATAAAATCGAAATGCTTTTACATACAAATAATCTTTAGGATCATCAACCAATGGATTTACAATATGATCTTGCTCAACATCCCAATCCCCTTTGGAGGTATTACACTTTTTACATATTGGTAAAAGATTACCCCAATGAACCACTTCTTCTATATACTTTTCTTTGCATTTGAAATGTTCCACCTCCGCATATGCACTTTCTGTATTAAGCTTTTGCTCAGAAAACGCACATTTATAATTAGACATCTCCAATATCTTATCAACAATATACTTTTTTTTCCATACAGGGGTTTTATTCCTTTTATATTCATCAACTAATGCACATTCTTCCTCATCTGTTAACTCTATAGGTCTTTCAGGTAATGTTAATTTTATCATATACTAAATTTGAGACATTTGCAATTCTAATAGCTTTCTTACAGGATTTGTTGGATGCAGAATTTTACATAACTCATTATATGCCAAACGGACCTTTTCCCTATCATTTTCATCTAATCCTTCATCAAAGGCTTTAATACGGCACTGATATTCATCCGAATGAATATCAGTGTCCAATTTCATAACATCTCTAAGAATTTCTTCTACAGTCCAACCACTAAAATTAGCCACTGAAAAACGTTCAAGTTGTACATTATCTTCCTTACGATGTAAAACATATAAATTCACATCATTCATAGATTGGATAACTAAAGGGCTATGCGTTGTTACTATAAATTGAGTATTAGGAAAAGACTTTGAAAGAAATGAAATAATATCTCTTTGCCATTTAGGATGCAAATGTAAATCAATCTCATCTACCAAAACAATGGCACTTTCTTCCAATGGATTTTGTGAATCAGGATACCGCTCAAACATACGTTTACATAAATCGATAGTCCACGACAACATAGATTGATAGCCATAGCCTAATTGCGTATACCTAAACCATCCATCCTTTGTTTGAAACAATATATAATTATGTAAAGAATCTGTACTTTCAAATCTAAAGTCTAAAATTTCAGGAAATAAATTACCACAAAGTAACTCTTTTATTTTATATAAACGATTATTTGCAAGCGACTTATCATTTTTAGCAGCATAGTCTAACTGCATCAACCATTCCTCTATATTTATTAACTGTTTATCTTGAAAAAATAAAGAAGAACAACTTTCACAAATTGATTCTGATAAACTAGTTTTAGATGGATACCGAGAAACCCCATACCCATATATCTGAAAATCAGACATATGAACACTTTTAGTCAAAGATACCATTTCCTTTTTATATCTCCAAGATGTATATTTTTCATTGTTGGTAGTTGTACATCCTACAAACGATTCAACATTTAACTCACTAAGAGAATCTTTATCATAAAAAATTGCAGGTACATACTCTTTCTCTTGATTTTCATCTTGAGACAAATAAACTTTGTTACCTTCTACTCTTTTAAAAATTACAGGACGTAAATTTGCAATAGCTTTCAGTAAACTTGTTTTCCCTGTATTATTATTTCCTAACAAGACAGTCCATTGATATATAGATGAGTCATTCTTTAAACAGTTAATTTCTATATCTTTAAAGCACTTATATGCCTTAATCGAAATTGTCCTTATTTTTATATCCAAAATTTCCATCTTATTATTCATTATATAATGCAAATATATAACATATAAAGCATATTGAATGAAATTTGTTCCTTTTTAATTTTTAATTTATATATTCTTACTAAAGAGTAATCTCTAATGTTTATTTTTTAACAACCGTTATTTTAAAAGTGAAACCGCCTCATTCTCACGGACAAAGCGGCTACAATAACTAACTAAACTATATACTATGAGAAAAAAGCATTATTTAAGATTTCTGGTTATCCATAACCCCAAACAACCGAACAGAATAACAATCAATCCAGATATCCAACTCGGCAAAACAGCCTCCCGATCAATCAGCACATCATCCTCAACAACCTCTTTTATACTTTCATCTTTTACCTGGATAGATGTATCAGTTTCCTGCCTATCACAATTCTCTTCTGTTGTCACCGATCGTTTTTGTTCGGAATGGATATCCATCTGGGTAGTCTTTACAATATGCTGGTTACCGATACTGTCCGGTTTGGATAACTCTGTTATAGTTATGATACCGGTTCCTTTATACTCCAGTAATTCCGTAATTGTCCGCTGAACAGATTCCGTGACATGGGAACTATCCTTTTGGCTGCTGATAGCCGTACTAACCGTTTCCGATCTGTAACTCTGCTTTTTAGAACCGCATCCAAACAAAAGAAACATACACCAGAGTAATACAATGCCTTTCATGGTTTTACATTTACATTGGGGAGAAACGAAGTAAATTCACTCTGTACGTCGAAGCAGGGACAAGCCTTTAACCATTCAAAAGATTCAATCACACCGTTACCGTTCAAATCAGGCGAATAATCTCGGTGACCTTTTACTTCTACAACGTTTGGATACTTCCGGCACAATTCATTTACCAATTCACGGATGGCCGCCTTTTGCGCTTCTGTACGAGTATCTTTGGGATTCCCGGAACCATCTAGTCCACCGACATAACAAATACCTATACTGTCCGCATTGTGCCCTGAAACGTGCGCCCCGGCTTTTTCTACTGGTCGCCCTTTATGAACTGATCCATCGGCATAAACTACGTAATGATAGCCGATACCGTTCCATCCGCGTGTTTGGTGCATTTTATCAATATCTGCAACTGTTAGGGGTTGTCCCTTACGTGATGCAGTACAATGTATTATGATTTTATTTATCTGTCTCATTTTTATCTCCTTCTATTTCTATTATATCTGTTTTCTTTCCAAAGAAATTCAAGAACTTCACCTTTACATGCTTTCCACGTGCAGCAAAGTAGTTGACATATATACTTTCTAACTCAACACCGTATATAACGAGTAGAATTATAAGCGGTAGCAAGTCGATCCCAAATGGTTGCCCGAAAGCCTGGCCGAACGAATAAGCCATTACAACCCAAATGATATAACTTGTAATCTTATCCATTGTACGCCGGACAGCTCGCGATCGTTTGATCGGGTCTTTCCTGTATCGGGATGCTTCAATACCGAACTTCAGATCACCCAGCGTCAACACTAAAGCCAGGAAGAAAAGCCATTTCGCCCAGGCGAAAAACTCGATCAGTCCAAAAAGGAATTTATCTGTATAGTTCTCCATCAGTCCCCTATTTTAGAAATTACAGGACCACGAACCGGAGTAATGCTTCCTTTTCTCCATTTAGGGAACTTATCTGAATTATGCTTGATATACCGGAGACAATCATTCATCAGTTCCTCAGCAACAGAAAAAGCATCCTTATACTCTTCCTGCTTTTCTTTTAACTCTGCATGTGAGCTATATTCAACCTGATTCTGCATCAATCCCACTCGTGACAGGTTCCTGTCTCCATGTTTCACCAAACGCGCGTAAACGAAATATTTCAGAGCTTTTTCAAGGCCTGAAAATATAAATTCATCATTCCCATTTTTATAGATGCCGCCATGAAGCAAATTCTCATAGGCTTCATTGACCGGTGAGCCTTCTTCACGGTTGACATACCGGAGTAAATCAATAAAAAGGTTATCGCCTAAAGCATTTTTGATATCCTGCTGCTGGGATTCATCAATGTACACAAGTATTTTTTCAACATCTACATGCGTCGACATGGGGCGAACGGTAGTTTTTACACTATCTACGTCCGTTAATTGCTTATTAAACAGATTGGACTTCATAACTTAAAGGAATTAATGAATAATCGTTTGTTTGATTAACCGGATATGCAAAATGTGAGAACACTGATCGGAAACTTTGTTCCATCAGGACACGCTCGTCGATCGTCATAGCATTATAAAAGTTAAAGGCATCATTAATAATGTCGTTTGAAAACCCCAGTGCACCGGAACGAATGCGGTAAAATACCTCCTGATTGAACGCAGCATGTATTTCCTCCGCTACAGCATCCTTTGTTACAGTAAAGTCTTTATCGAAGTTCTTGGTTGGGAACTCGACAAATTGAGGAACATCGTCTCCATCTTCACGCCCTACACCTAAAATTTTACATGCTTCGGAATCACCTTGAAAATCTTTAAATTTCGCTGCATCAAAACCATTCTGATATTCTGTCCCTTCAACCCAATTTCCATCTTTATCTTCTACCATGACTTTCTGTCCTTTGGGATAAACGAACATACCCATCGGCAAAAAATTACTCCGGACATTACGATAACGAACATTTGCCAAACCTTCATCGGTGCTTATATCAGTAATGGCACTGTCGTAAATGGTAGATGGATAGACCATGAACCCATCCTTTGACACATATAACGTCTGACCTTTATAAGCTTCGATACCTCCAGCTTCCACAATTTGAAATAGTACAACATCTGGATTGGGATTAAACACATCTGTATAGGCAATGGTACTTTTACAGGGTTTCTTGATCTTTTTCCTACCCTTCGAACAGATCCAATCTGGGTGTATGGCGATTTCAGCTATATATCCAGTATCGTCTTCAATGCCCAGTCGGCAATCCTCAAAAGGAATATGCTCGACGCTAGTGATCTCACATAAAAGATTGTAATTTATGTGCAAAGCAAATCCACCAAATTTTGCCAAATCATCAGAACAGAGCCTTAGCAAAGTATCACATGTCTGGCCTTTCATATTGACAATAGACTTGTAAAATAAGGAATCTTTGAAACCTGCACCTCTAATAAATTTTGCATACCGGCCAACACAACTTTTTGCATTGCTGGAAGCACCCAACAGTTGCAATATCATCTGAGGATAGTTATTCCCATTTCCATAACTTTGTATATCCAGGTTGGTTACATCTGCTACAGGAATACGTATTTTCGGTATTTTTACTTCATCAATTGTCATATTTCACAAGTCTATTGTATCAATTAATCAACTTCCGTCTGATCCGGATTTTCTCCGTTCTCCAATGCACCATCTTTACCCGGATCATCCGTTTTCTTCTCACTTTCTGCCTTCAATTGTTCAGATGCCTCTTTCAATAAAAAATCAATATACTTTTTCGTTACTTTCACATCTCCAATCTTCGAAAAAGTCACAAAATGATCCTTCACTGCTTTTTTAGTCGTACCTTCTATAAGCATTCTTTTCATATCGGCGATAGCATCCAATTCGGCAGGAGTTAATTCAACAGGAATATGTTCTTTCCCTGACAACTTATCCAAATATTCTGCAACATCATCCTTCCATCCATCAGGCAGACGTTCAAAATACTTACTGTTTTTTTCATCCAAAGACAAAAATTCGATCGCTAACTCATCCGTACAATTCTGGTACACGATCATACGACTGGAACCAAAACCAAGAGGCATACACACACCTCTGGCAATCTGATATCTTTTTTCTTTCATACGTTCCTCAAATAATATTCGATTAGTTTTATAAAGGTTGGCGAGTTCCATCAACGCATCAAAGTAACAGGTCCTACAAGTGTAGGATATTTTGCGACATAGAGCTTTAGAAGCCAAAGAAACGAGCGTACCCCGTTCTTGCGGTGTTTCTTTCCGAAGACGAAAACGCTCGATCACTTCATTTGTCAATAGTTCATCCACTCTCATACCTATACAGTATTAAGCTGCTGCAATTAAACTATCAAACAAGGCCTTTGTCGTTTCATAATCAGTTTTATGCAGGAACAAACCTGATTTCGGGGCCCGTTCTTCTGTCAACACAGCTTTCCAACCTCCTTCAGTTTCCTCACTGTATTTGTCATTCTCCAATGTCGTTGCAGTCATACCCTGATAAAAACCGGAAACCTGGAATGCAGCATCTTTCGTTGCACCTTTATGTTTGTTTTCATAAACGACTACAAACGTCCCATTTGCCAAACCATCAATAATGCTTTCGCTAGTTTCCGGCCCGTTGTCAAGGATCACAATTGCAAACTCATTATTGAATGTATTTACATAGGTTCCAACATTCAGACTTGTTTTAGTCCCGGTAAAGGGCGTTTTACCCGGTACGAAACATTTATATCCTTTCTTTCCTGTCTTCAAAACAAGAGCCTCAAGAACATTGCTTTTTCCTGTAGCAAACACGCTTTTTGCAAAATCAATATCTGAACGATTAATGATTACTGCATTAGCTTCCAAACCACGAGTAACTGGTGTATCACAGTTGATATCAATATCTTTTTTAATTAAACTTTCGCAATCTGCCATATCTATGAGTATTTGATGGGGTACAGAATACCATACCCCGGATTATTAATAAGCAGCATGAATCAGTTCGTCCTCTTTGATAAGAGTACCGATCTTACCCGTTGAATAGATATAGTTCATACGTTCTTTACGTTCGAACCACACATCAAGTTCTGAAATAGCAGAACTACCCGGATAGCCCATGAGCAACTGACTGGGTGAAGTATATACAGCACGATGCGGTAAATTCAACTTTGTATCATTATCCTGATATTTTTTTGTGAATCGGTCAAACAAAGAGATAGAATAAACTTTCACACCATCCCACTCAGAGACTTTTAGACCATCAAACAGAACCTGCCACGGCATAATCGTATTATAGGTTTGTTTTGCATCCCAGGCTAAAGCATCAGCCAAAGATTTCGTACAGAAAATAGCCGATCCGTCCATTGCCTCAATGCGTCCATCTGCATCCATTCGGATTTTTTCAAACAAAGATGTTGCAACACCTTTTGTCAATAATCCTGATTTCTGGGTTGCATAAGATGCAGTGTCATTCGCTGAGATTTCTGTATATTGATTAGAGTTCCCGGCTGCAATAGCAAAAATACGTTTCCAAAAACCGTCGGCCATCGTAAACAAAGTTGGATCGACACCTGATGTCAACACACCTCCATCAGCATTATTTTTCGCGTCTTTATCACCATACCAGGTAATACGCCACATCATTTTCCGCATGGCTTCTTCCAATTTGGGTAACACAATGTAATCCATGTATTCCGTAGATGTAAGATCACCGATTTCAGTACCAGTTTTCAAACAGTAATCAGCAATCGTTCCTTCCAAATCTTCATAGCAAAGATTCAAAGGAATTTCCCAGTCCCCGAGTTCCCACTGCTTTTCAGCAGCCGGAATACCGACTGATTTGTAAGTAGGATTACAACCGGCTCCCTCATTACCGACATCTTCCATTTCTCCAATGAAGCCAAGGCGTTTACCGTGGACTATTTTACCCATTGACGTAATAAACTGCTCCAGGTTTTCATCCTGAAACACAGTCATGTTTAACAAATCACGCAAACTCTCAATAGCATGATTTGTAGGGGTTAATTTCGTAAAATCTAACTTAGGCATACAAACATTTTTTATTTGTTAAACTTCTTTTTACGGGAATCACGTTTTTCAGCCAGCTTTTTATCAATCAAAGAAACTGGATCACTGTTTCCACCCTGTCCACCTTGATTGCCTTGGAAACCTCGCGCATCAGGAACATAGCTACTTGCAATTTTCTTCAAGCCTTCCAAGCCTCCCATTGTTTTGACCTTGTTCAAGATCACAAGTTCGTCCTGGCTTTTTGCCTGGGTACGCAAAGACGTTAGTTCAGCTTCCAATTCCGCTATTCGCGCATTGGCTGCATCCAGTTCGTCATTATTATTTTCCTCTTCCGGATCGCGGATTTCAGCAATTACACCTCCCTCTACGACGATTGTACTTCCATCAGGCATAAGATGTTCTCCGTCCGGGGACGCTGTATCACCGACCTGTGGTTCCCCTTCTTCACGTTCTACTGTTAAAGTGCTTCCGTCTGCCGTTGACAGATCAAGACTGACAATCGGAGCCTTAACGACTCCTAATGCTACTCCTAGCATTTGAAAAGCCTGTGCTACTGTTACTTTTTTTTCTTGATTCATATTATTTATTTTTGAGTGATTCCATTTCTTTGGTTGCTTTTCCTTTGCGGATATAGGAGGCTTCACCTCAGATATAAAGCCTAATTCCTTTGCTTTATCCATATCGACAAATTTATCCTCCGCCATAAGGGCACGCAGTACATCTTCCTCGGAGCCGGTACGATCAACGTATAGATTCACGATCTTTGTCGTTTCGGCCTCTAAGTCCTCCGCCATACGTCGCAAATCTTCTGCATCATAAGCATCTGCCAAAGTGTAAGGTGGGATATAAGGATTATGTATCAATAGTGTAGCATTCTGATAGGCGTAACGTCGTTCTTTAGGAGCGGCCAACAAAAGGACAGAAGCCATAGATGCACATTTACCTTCAATAATGGCAGTCATTTCTTTACCCGTTGAACGTAACTTATCATAAATGGTCCACCCCTCCATACAATTACCACCACGACAATTCAATCGTAACTCTATATTGTTATCGTCTTCCGGGATACTTTCAATGAAAGCATCGACGGAATCAAAGGAAGTTCCGTCCACTCCGATCCAAAACAAGTTCATTTGCCTTGTCTCTTCATCTACTATATCACTGTGAATCTTTAATACCGCCATATTTAAAATATCTTTTTGTGCAAATTTATATCATATTGTATATTAAAAGAGAAGATAAAATGAAAAAGCACTGCACATATTTTGCAGTAATAAAAAAAGGCCGTACCAATAAAACGATACAGCCTATGAAATAAAAAATACAGAGTTCAAACAGAGCGTTCCATCTTAGAAATGACCTGATACACTTTTCGTTCACTCATACTATACTGATCGGAGAGGAAAGAAACAATATAAGCCTTTTTTAATCCATCCCTTTTTAGCCGGGCATACTCATTATACAGATCGACATGTAAAAAATCAGATGTATTCAAACCTGCAGAATAGAGCTTTTCTAATAACTCCTTATTAAAGGCTAATATTTCATGAACTTTCATATAGTAGAATTATTTTGAATCATTTTTACTCTGTCCTGTACCTCTGTAAACTCAACAACACTAACCACGGGAACCGGCATTTCCTTTAATGCTTCAACGAAAACAGCTTTCAGTTCGGCTGTATCGAACCCACCACTGGAACCCGACGGGAATATTGGAACATTGGAGAAAGGAACACCACCGCCGGCGACATTAACTGCACTGGCAATAGAACGCAGTAAGGGGTTAGACATTGAGTGTTTATTTATAATACCTTCCCCTCCTTCAGCTTCGATCAGAACCCCACCTGAAGCATGCGAAGGACCTGTGATTTCACCACCATCGGCATATTTCGGGTTCTTCTCTTTGCTTACCAATTGTTTTGCTTTTACGATATTTGCCATAATTGCTGCAATAGTTGTAGCAATTGCAGGAATATTAGCAGGGAAGCCAACTGCTTGAGCAGAGGCTACCCCCTTTGCCAATGCTTCTGCCGTACCCAAACCTATATTGAATAATGCTACTGTTTTAGCAAAAGCGGCCAAATTTTCATTATCTTCAGCAAAAGTATCAATCATTGAGGAAAAAGCATCAGTAACAGTTGTTGCAGCTTCTATCTGCATAAGTACAAATTCATTTTCCGCATTAACCTGAGCCTGCTTTGCTTCTGTTATCCTCTTCTGACTTTGTAGTACAGCATTCGTATATTCGATATCCGATTCATACAATGCAGCTTTGGTTGCGGCATCCATATTTACTAATAAGTCATAGTCAGCTTGGGCTTGTTGCACTTTTAAGTCATATTCTTGCAATGTCCCCTCTTTGACCTGCAAAATTTTATTTTCCCATTCTAAGCGGATATATTCAGATTGCTTATCGAACTGCTCTTTCCGGAATGCTTCGTTTTCATCTGCAACCAGTTTGTTGTATGCGGCATTTATATCAGCTTCCGATTGCCGGAGTTCTTCAGCCAGTTGCAAATTAGCGGCAAGTTCAGCCTGGCGATTCTGTTCGATCAGGGAAAGCCGGAGATTATGTTCCTGTGATGTTCCTTCTTTGACAGAGTCAAGTTGTAACTGGATACGTTCAGTTTCTTTTTTTATCTGAACCTGGATAGAATCATCAGATAGTTTCTTCAAATCTGCATCACGCTTCTGTTCGGCCAGAATTATAGAATCATTCAACGCCTTCTTTGCAGCATCAGTTAAATTCTTCTCTGTACTGAGCTTATGTTTCAAATCTTCGATCTGTCGATCATACTGAACATTTACCGTTTGTCTCTGTTTTTCTATTCCTTCCTTAACTAGAGATAATGCTGTATCTTCAGCCTGACGAATCAATTCAAGTTCTTTCTGCTTTTGCTTTACTGCTTCTTCAGTAGCCTTCTTAGCCTGAGCCAAACGTGTTTTTTCAGCGGTAAGGGACTGGTTTCGTATCTCATTCTCCTTAGTCATCAACTCTTTTGTCTTATCCGAATGTTCTTTTCTGACAAGATACAAGTTTGCTTCCATTTTGGCCAAATCTTCATTAACCTCTTTACTATTTTTATTATAAGTGGCCTCTTCCTGAGCAATACGAAACTGTTCCTCTGCAATCTTTAACCGGTTATCAAGAATTTCTTGCTCTTTGGCATTTGCTTCCTGTACAAACTTTAGCCTTTCTTCTGCCGTATATTTTACCCGATCTTCCGCCTTCTTTCGAAGTTCAGATGATTCATATTGAGCTTTTGCATTCGCAACATCTAATTCCCGAGTTTGCTTATCTAAAGCTGCTTTATCTTTTGAAAGTTGTATACTGGCAAGCATGGCATCATTACTTTGTTTGAAATATTTTCCAATTACAGGAATCTTCTCCCCTAGTTTAGTTACTTGCAATGCTAACGCTTCAAACCCTTCAGCAACATCAAGAACCCATCCTGCAACAATCTGAAGTACGGCAACAATACCCTCAAATGTTCTTTTCAACGGAGCCAAAACTGCATCCAAACGTGCTGATTGCTCCTCATTACCTCTCATTATTTTAACAAGCCCAGTAAGGACTGCAACAATTCCTGCAATAACTGCTATAATTGGGTTTGCCATTATCGCAGCAAAAAGGGCTTTTCCGAAAGAGATTACAACCGATGTAGTAGTTTTTAAGGCTGCGCCCAAATTCATATTGCCATCTTTCATGAGCATAAGGGTTGCAACATATTTATTGTTTGCCCCTAACGCCGATTTCATGGCATTTTCATAATTACCCACCTGTCGACGAAAATCCCCCAGTTTTTTCTCTGCATCTCCGATCGTAGTATTGAGAGATAAGATTTTCTTTTGTAAATCACGTCCTTTTGCAGACTCACGCTCCGCTTGACTAAGATTTACATATACCTTATTCAGCCGGGAAAGTTCAGCACGCATAGATTGCAAACTGCCTTCCTGATCCTCTATTGATTTATTATTGTTCCTGATCTCTTGATTCAATAACAAATTATGTTTCCTAAGATTCTTTATTTCATCTTCATATCGTTTATAGGCCTCCTTCCCCTCCAATGTCGTTTTATTCAACAAGGCTTGTTCTTCCCGAAGTTCAGCAATATCCTGCTTATTCTCCTTGAGCCGTTTCGATGCTGCATCATTTTTAATAACTACTTCTAATATTACTTGTTCTTTATTATCCGCCATACCTCTAATTTTTTATATTTGATACTCCTACTAATTAGATCCTATAATTAAACTTTATTCAAAGGATTTTACATAATATCGGATTATTATTATACCCTGACACCCTCTTCCGGGACGAGAAAACTGGCCACTAGAAACTCCCATGCCACCGCCACCGGATCCATAGAATGTACCATTTCCGGCATTGCCCTTAATACTGCCACCACCTCCGCCGGTTTTATTACCTGAATATCCCTGCAATTCACCATTAGAATATCTTACATAACCACCGGTTGCCGCATATTTTGTTGTTGCAGTCAATTCCGGGTCTATATGAGATAAGTCTCCAAAAGGACAAAGTGTACCATCTTTGGTGTAAGGATATCCACCATTGCTTTCTTTTCCCGCTTCTCCTCCTGCTACAGTATATTCTCCAAATGTTGTTGGGTTTCCTTTTTCACCACCATACGATAAAGCAGTCCAATCCCCAACTGATAATTCAAATATTTGATTTTTTGTGAAAGAAATATCTTCTACATATAATACTTCTCCACCTCCGCCACCACTGACCCAGTCTCCATTAGTGTTTACAGAGTTTGAACCGTCACCACCACCTCCGCCACCTACTATAAAAATGTCTATTTTTTTTGTATTGTCAGGCACAGTCCAAGAGGTCCGAGATATATCAGTGATTATCTCAAATTTTTCAACAAGGGGTATTTCACTTTCTTTTATCATACGGGTAACTTTCAATATAACAATACCCTGATATCCTAATCCCGGATTTCTTATCGTATTACTAAATGTCCTGTATATAGTTCCACCCCCTCCGGCAGAACCGTAAAAAGAAGCATTATCAGCAGCAGTAGAGCGATTGGCTCCTTTTCCTGCGCCAGTATTCCCTCCTACATTAGCCGTAGTGGTAGTACTTCCATCTCCTCCATTTGCTCCAAATAAATCAGTAGATATGATAGATTCCGATTCTATATCTCCAAATGGACAAGCTGTTCCATCACTCCCGATTGATGGCAATGAATTTGTTCCGGCAATTCCACCATTACCACCCAATGCAATGAGCGTTCCAAAAGATGTATCACCTCCTTTGTTTCCCGCATTATTGGCTGTTGTTGCTGCACTCCCACCTTGTCCGATCACAACATTTATTTCTTCTCCTTTAATGAATGGCATGTTTTCCTGATATACAACTGCACCACCTTCCCCAGCATATCCAGCTGTATAGGAACCATAAGATGTGGATGCTACTGGCAGACCACCTCCACCACCAGCACCAACCAGAAAGACATCGAGTTTTATCGTATTGGCAGGTACTATGTAAGTCCCTGATGATTTGATTACCACCAACTGGGCGACCTCTATTAAGGGGGAAGCAAATAATAATGACCTTCTTCTGTTTCCCATACTATTCAACGTATTCTTTATAATTAAAAGGCTCAGACGCACGAACTATATATTTCCAGTCTGCCCATAATATGCTAAGTTCACATGCTTCACCTCCTGCCAGTTCAGGTAGTTCAGATGGAATGAGTAATTTCGAACCTTCCGAACTTGCATCTGAACTTAATTTTATAGTGAATGTCAACTTAGTTGTCAGGCTAGACGTGTTACGCAACATGATCGTTGTAGTCGAATTTTGAAGCGGATAGAAGCCGGGCGGGTTTATAATCAAATCCCTGCTTCCTCCTGTAGACAAATCCATGATTACAAATCCGCCAGTAAACGGGATAGATGTGCCAACAGGGACAGCCGTTTTAGTGAACAAGCAACTTGCCCGCGACGTTGCATCGCGCCAACCTTCCCCTGTAACGCCTCTTAAATCAATAAGGTAATTGTAAATATTATCAGAGTTAGTCGCGCTATAAGCCACGACAAAAGATAAGTAATAATGCACAACAGTACCGTCAACTATTTTCATTATGGAAGTACATTGTGAATATCCCATCTTTTCCCCGAAATAACGACTTTGTATTTTAGAATATATAGGAGTATTGTTGATATAAGCCTGTTCTAAATCATCCATCGTTTTACCCTTAATAAAGTCGTTCCAGTCCAGTTCGGTAGAAGTCTTTACACGGCTTATCTGTAAAATGTCCCCTAGTTCAATATATTCGTAACCGCTTGCCGGATTATCCCATTTGGCCGCTCCGGCAGACCACGTGAGAACCTGACCTTCTCCGGGATTGACAGGGTACTGGAATTTGTTTGCACCGGATTCTATACCTTCCAGCTTTGCTCCTTCCGCATTCGTCATTAAACGTTTCCCTGCTTCCTTCAAAACATAACGTTCGTTGGCTTCATTCTTAGTATAGTAATCTGATAAATCGACAGAAGTAGAACCTATCAATTCAAATTTACTTGAAGTTTCATCCCAGATATACTCATTATGGACATCATTTCCCGATCCGGTTTTAGGAACTAAATAGATCGTTCCTTTTACTCCGGTATCCGGCAGTTCCAGGACCGCTTTTATATCAAATTGAACGATACCAGCTATCTGTTCATTGGTGTAAGTCTTGGCTGCAGCCAGATTATCGGCTATTTCCTTTCTAAGTGGGGTATCATCATATGCTTCAGGGGCGACATACTCGACAAACGCACCAGATGTACTTCCGTCCGATTCCGGGACAAACAAATACTTTTTACCAGCTACAAGCCCGGTGCCATCGGCAGACACATTACCCGATCCGATTCCAGGTTTACCTACCTGGCCTCTGGGAATACTAAAGTTCAGGATATACTTGGGATTTCCTTCAGGAGTTGTCCCATTCTCAACAACTTCTACAGAGGCCGGTTCTGTCGGTTCCAATGTTGTCGTCGTTCCCTGTTCAAATATTGCCGGTTGTCCGTCTTTTCCGGCAGGTAATGTAAGATTCAGGATATACTTCGGATTACCCTCTGTGTCAGTTCCTGTTTGAGTAAAGCTACCGGAAGGAGTTTCGCCGGACTGGGCATTAACAGACTGCAACACCGGAATTTTACCGGGACTACCTGTATCTCCTTTCGGGATAGACAAAGAAATTACGTATATTGGGCTACCGTCCGTATCGTACTCTTTGAAGCTTATTTCAGCCGAGGCCGACTGGCCCGGTTCCAATGTCGATACACTCCCGGCTTCGAACTTCGGAGTTTTTCCGTTTTCTCCGGTTTTACCTGCAGGTAACACAAGGTTCAATTTATATTGGGGATTACCGGATCCGTCTTCTCCATCAGCAGTCAAGGTAGCAGAGGCCTTTTCGCCATCAGAGACATTCCCTATTCCGAAGATTGCTGTTTTACCAGCCTTACCGGCCGATCCACGCGGAAGGGTCAGGTTTAGCTTGTATTTAGGCGATCCCTCCGGTGTCTGCCCGTCAGGTACGACTTCGGACGACGCTCCGGTTCCTTCCTCCCCTGTGGTCGTCGTACCGCTGTTTAACACCGGAGTTTCTCCCCGGGCTTTCTCTCCTGTGCTAACACCATTAACGACCCAGTATCCATTTTCATTAATTGAAGGGGCCGCATCATTGACCACCTGCTTTTTGAAGTTCCCGACAGTTATACCGGCATCCGTACCACCTAAATCGGTCTTTGTTCCCAACAGATAATCATTGTCCGATAAACTGGGAAACTTTGTGAAATCTTTTATATCCTTTGTTCCTGCCATATTACTTATAATTTAATAGTGTTATCCTTGCGAAACCTTTACGGTTGTTCCATCCCTCCAAAAAGCTCCTTTGATTTTGGGATCAATCGATGATAGATTTGGAAATGTCAAAGAAGATGGTGTTATTGATACTGTATTAGAACTGTCACTCCCCAGCATATAAAGTCCTCCTGCGTGTAATTTTATATGTCGCGCTAAACCACCATCGACAGTGTGCATATACATGTTTATTTCTGGAAACGATTGTTGTCCTACTGTATTCTGAAATGAAATATTAAAAACTTCTTTATTTGATGAATTTATCATCTTTAGAGACTGATCGTCCGGATCAATAATAATCCTATTGCCATTAAGTGAACTTATGACCTTACCTCCAAAAGTACCCTTCTCAAAATAAACTTCACCATTTTCATACATTCTTGCCGGTGCATTATCCCTATTCTCATACGAGGCCCCCAACGCTATACGGGGATGAGTATCGGCATTGCCGTCAATAACCACATTCCTATTTTGACTCTGGATTGTCAGGTCAGAGAACCACCAACCTGCAATATTTGCCTCTTCGATCAATGCCAGTCCCGTCGCTATACTTTCAAATTGACCTTGAAATCTTTCCCAATATGCAGACCCGGCACTCGGATATTTATTACTAAATGAACCGGCAGACGTTTTAGCCATCCAAAAGACTTTAGTCCCTGGAGTATCTTCAGTATAAACAGCATCAACATGTTGTTCCGTCCCAGTATAGATTTTCGAAGCATCATATTTTTTTCTGAATGTCAATGAAGGACCAGCTCCTCCATCTAGACCGTCTGTTCCCGATATTCTTACAGGAGCAGACCAAGGCCCCTTTTTAAAACCACTGCTAAAAAATACAGCCTTACTCATCCAGAGCGGAAGGGTTCCAGAAGGAGGATCCCGTGCCCAACCAGAAGGAGGCAATTTATCTTCCTCAGGAGTGTCCGGTTGCGTCTCTGACCTTCTATAAACTCCATATGTGGAATAACCATCTATACCAGGATCTCCATCTTTTCCATCTTCCGCCCATTTTGCGTATATACTAGGATTAGAAAAATTACTCCACCGCCCATCTTTTTTTACCCGTTGAGACACCCATAATACTTTATACTCTGCGGTAACGCTAAGAGGGGCAGAATACCATTCCATAGGGACATGGCTATCTTCCTGGCTGTTAGTTATCGCTGGTGGCGCATAATTCTTTGAAAGGGCATAGATGTATTCGGTACTAGTACCATCTTTACCCCATCTGGACCATAGGAATACTTCGGAGAATGATCCCCAAACACCATTCGCTTTTTCACGCTTACAACTCCACTCAAACTGATTCGTTATATCTGGACCTACCGGATCGTCTGTCCAACCCTCAGGAACAAAATCCGCCACATTTTTAGAGACAGTCGGTCTGGCCGGTTTCGCGGCTTCGGTTGCGGTACACTGAAATATCCATTCCACATCTGTACCATCCACACCATCTATTACCCGGACAATTGTAAATACCTGTTCATAGACAGCTAGTCCCTCACAATTAATCTCCAGCTTTATTTCTGCCTTTTCCTCCGTTACGCTATGAACTACGACAAAGCCATCGGTTACTGTATATGTGCATCCTGTACCCACAGAGGAAACCAGATATTTACCTTCTCCAATAACAGTACTGTACCGTAATAACTCCGTACCTTTTGTTACCTGAATTTTGGTTGATATACGAAAGTTTTGTGCAACAACCTGACTCATTCCCGTCACAACATTTTTATCACCGGTAACGATATCAACCTGTTCAGTCAATCCATCTTTCGTATTATATACAGCACTATAAGTCGACAAGGTTACAGAATATGCATCCTGTCCCTTCAAATTGTTATCCAAGCCAGGAACGTTCCAAACGTTTCCTCCGAAATAAACATTGTTCAAATAGATTGATCCTTCGCCCAAGGACTCTCCATTTATGACCAGCTCGGAAAGATCCCCGAATTGCGACGAAATATGTTTCCCCGGATTGATCTCCCATGTGCTGACATTGCGAAGATATCGCTGATAAGTTCTTGTTGAATAAGCAGAATTCTGCCGGTTCTTATCAGTAGGATGGCCGTACACGACAAACTTCATAGCCATGCTGGGGTGAACCATTGTTCCGGGTTTCAGCTCATATCTGAAATGGGCATTATCGATTATTTCTGTAGGCGTAAAGTAGGCAGTCGAGAATCCCACCACTACATCGAAACCAGCACTGTCAACACCGGAAGTAGTTGCATTACCGGTCAGGTTATGGAATATACCACGACAAAAATCATTCACATGTAATCCGGCAAGTTCACCCTTTTCAAGTTTCAGCTTCACAATCTTATTCTCCGTATCAACGGATTCGATCAAACCGAAAGCAATGGCATTCCAAAGCTCACCCGACACAACATCGATACGGTTAAACCGTAGTTCAGGTACTTCCAAGAACTCCCATAGTTGAAGGCTACGCATTTCACCTTCCCCTTTTTCATTTATTCTGGCACCAGAGCCATGAAAACCGCCTACATAATTGCCAAAAGTAGCCCCACCCTTAAACGCGATTGGAAACTCCGTTGAATCCGGCTTGTCTTTACGAAGAAATATTCCTTCATTATCACTCTGAATATTATCCTTGATAGTTTTTAAAGCAACTCTTTTAGCATCCCCCTCTCCTGTATCCAATGGCAAATACATATCATTTGTCACCGTCCCGGTTTCGTCCAATTCACGGATCTGCTTTCCATCAGTAGATGTTGCAACAGCCAAAGACATTGCCGTATAAAGAGCGACCGTAGTAGGTGAAAATTTCAACGGTGTTGTCGGATTTACCAATATGGCATTTCTCAAAGATGTTTCACCCTCTCCCGTTACATCTACACCATCAATAAGAGCCAATTCCAAATCTGCTTTACCAACCTCCGTATAGTTATTTACCGATAGCAACATATAATAATTACCATCTGCATACAATGGCTTACAAAAAGACAGGTTCGGGAAAAAGGTCGGATCAAGTTTTGCCTTTCGATATGAAATTCTCGGTTTATTTGCGTAAACACCTAAATACCCCGTCCAATATCTACGGACCAGGTTGTCATATTTCAAAGGTTCAAAAGTGAAAGAACGGAAAGTGACAGTTTTCATATCCGCATCAATCCATTTTCCCCAAACTTCCAGCGCAACGGTCCCATTCTCCAACAATAACCGGCACTTTGACGTTTTATTCAAAGTATATTCTGCTTTCCCTTCTTCAACCTTATAAGTATATAGAGGAATGTTTTTGTCAGTAGCAGCATAAGGAGACTGATATACCGTATTCTCCTGCTTATCGTACGTGTCTGCTGTAAACGTATATGCTCCGAACGATTTATCGACCAAATCATCTTCTGCATATTTCAGCATATTCTTTTTAGTCAATCCATAGGAATATTCCAGCTTATCATCTTTTTTATCAATAAGCATTTTTGAAATATTAATCGCTCCGGATTTATTCAGGATTACATCATCTACATTATAAAATGATAAAACACTACCCTGCTGTTCAATCATCAAGCCAAACACCCCCATGACAGACTTTATAAAGTCCATCGTCGATATATCCGGAAGGTTCTCCCGTATAGGATAATCCAATAAGAATGCTGTCTGGGAATAATCCTTTTCATTCTCCGGAGCAAAAGAGATAGTCAAATCAATATCAAAATATTTCCGGCTTAATAATGCAGTAAATAATCCAAAACATATATCACCAGCGGGAAAATCCCTATACTCGTCTATTTCCAGTTTTTGATTCTCCAACACAACCATCTTAGTTTCAAAGATATCATACATAGGAACTACCCCCTCTTCAAATTCCGTTCCTAATGTATATATTCCGAATTTCCATCCATCGAACCATCCTTCTGTTCCTGGTTTAATAGTCCCTTTTATGTGATATCTTCCTGATAATGGGATTTTCACAAAGCTAGCTGGTAACATTACGTACATCAAATCATACAATCTTGTAGACCCATCAACAATACAATTTGTCATATACGGTAAAATATCACATGTTCGCATTGGCGATATATTCACTGCTGGTATTCTACCGGTAATACGAAAAGCTAAGTCCCTTGCAACTTCCTCACTCCCATTTGTTGTAGGAAGCATCAACCACATTTTTTCGATCACAGATCGATAGGCGTTATTCATAACAAACGACTGCCCAACAATCATATCGAATAATGTAGACACTTTAACTGCTGGCCGTAAATGTTCGGGATGCTGTCTTTGCATTCCGTCTAACTTTGGAACCCATTTTACAAAATCCGTTTCGGTCACACTATAGTCCCAAGGAATCAAACCACTATCCGGAAAAATATCTTTTAGCTTGTAATCATTGAGACTTGTCAACCGTTTATTTCCTCCGAATTTGATCAGAACTTCAATTGTTTTACTGGCAGATTTAACGACTGCAACACCATCATCAAACAGAGTGATACCATCCCTGATTACTTTTGCTGTGTGTTCTACATGTGGGTAGTCACTTTCTACATTCACCTCCGTTGAGAAACCAAACGTCTGAATGTTATGTGCTGTTTTAGGAAGCTGGATAGTATAAGAATATCCCGACAATATCGTTGACATATCAGCAGGCTTACTCACTGCACGATTCAATACGACACCCGATCCACCTTCCGGTAAATCAACCTCTACATTATCAATGAATAGTTTATCTTTCATTCGGTAACACTATTGTTATATCAAAATCCTGCAATGCGGCTTTTGTTCGTTTATACTCTTTTGCTTCAACCTCTACATTCAACCACCCATCAAGAACAGAGGCCTGTACAATAGCACTTTCCTGAATGGTCGTAAAGTCTTCAAATGTTTCCCGGTTCACCAAAGCTGTGAACAGAGTTATTTTATTAACCTGGCTGAATGATAATTTATAAGTCAATCCTCCGATACCGGCCGTTTGAATATTCTCTAATTTCCGGCTGTCCTGATGAATACAGAATTCGTATGAATCTAACTCACCGCTACGGCTAATCCAGCGTAATGTGATATGTGCCCCGTCTCCGGAGAAACTCACAACCTTATTACTACCATAGACAACTTCAAAGATTCCAGAAGCGAGAGATACACCGGCTTGCACCACGGACCAGGCAACATTCTTTCGGACTATCCCATTTGACAACGTATCAATAGTGAACAAGGACTTTAAAAGTCCTGATGCATCAAACACAGCAGTGTTAGCTATTGCAGACACTTTTGTCTTCACACCTTCAATAGTGATATCATACTCCCCTGCTCCTTCCATTATGAAAAGAACTGGATCAAAAACATACTGCGTATCCGTTGGTGCATTTACTGTTGCCATATTATTTGTTCAATTTTATAGATTCAAACTCCAATCTCATCAAGAAACCGACACGATCCTTTATACGTTCAATTGTTTCCGGAACCTCCGTTGTATATACATCGGCTTCGGCGCCCGTACGGTAAAGCTGTGTTCCTTCCCTGGCTATTTTACGGGAAACCAAATAAGCAAAAGAATTGCGCTCAGACTGGCTATCGAAAGAGATACCTTTATCAATTACCCACTGCTTTATGATCTGATAAAATCCTGCCGGAACCTTACCCGACTTACGTCCAGTCTCCAACGTACCAAAAGCCATACGTCCGAACAATATCCCACGATTCTCTGAAATATCTGTATGCATGGAGCCAGAAGTACGGCCAGACGCTTTACGCCCGGTACTGTCAATATTGGATATTATTCGTTTCCGAAGATCCTCCAATTCTTCAAATATTATGTTCTGTACTTCTTTCATAGATTACGTTCACATATTCCGGTTATCTCTTTCAATGTCACTTCAAAGACAATGCCTGATGTCACTGCATTGAGTTTATTATATGCAACCTGGTACTTCATCACTCCACCCAAAGGTTCAAAGTATCCCGTTTCGTTCAACTTCACAATAAATCTCATGGCTAATGATTTCATCCGATCAACAACACTGTCATTGTCCTGACCGTTACCATTCAACTCGACTTTATCTAAGAATGCCAGTATCCCGTTCTGGTTGTCACGGATATTTCCATTCTTAAAGTCCAGTTCCCCGGAAGCAGGAAGAACATACACGACGGCCGGAAGTGGTGTCCTGTCAATCTCCACATTAGCCAGGGTCCAATCCTCAAAAACGAACGGTACTCCTAGTGATTCTGCAATCTGTTTCAATTTATCCTGTACTGTCATTTCTGTTTACTTATTATTTGGTTCAACCTCCTTTGATACATTCCGTTGTCATAGTCGATCTTCATCATTGCATATATCCGTCTCTCCGGCAAATCAAATACTGCTTCATGAGAAATAGACAAACGTTGAGCAATCCGATCGACAACGCCAAAAACACCGTGATCGATCCCATAGAACCCTGCTTTTACTTCTTCCGCCGTCGGATTATATTTGAATGTTTTTTCGTCACGGATTGTCATACGTTCCAGTTCCCGGTAAACAGACAGACCATAGTTGTAGACAGAGATAAAAGGCTTACTCATCACCTCCTTCTCATCTAGTCCTAACAATACTTTTTGAGGAATAAACAGAAGGTCATACCTTGTATTCATGGAGGATAAGTCAATACGTTGACCGTATGTCAGTTCTGGTATTTTCACCGGAACAAATACAGTCTCCAGCTGATCCCAAAAGTCAATACCTTTTAGCATCAGAATCACATCTTCAATAGTAGTCTTACTCGTTATCTTCATTACCAGTTATATGTTGAGTTACCCGTACGCGGGGCAACAAGTCTATACATTCCCATTATCAGCATATCTAAATAGTCCGGAGACCGCTTTATTATACCCTTCATTGCTTCCTTGCTGATGATATCCTTTTTCCGGGTATCCTTATCTACATTCGCTGCAATCAACAGCTGTAGTTCTTCAGCAATGTGTTCCGCCTGATCCGGTCGGCAAATGATCTGCAACTGCCGTTTGTCTATCATCTCAGCCAACTTGTATGCACATTCGGCTTTCAGGTTCGCATATTTATTATTGAATGCAGATGCACCATTCTTAAACTCTTTGATTCCGTTCAGATAGCTCTCCAGATAACATCCTAAGCCATCACTGTCTGCAACTGTTTGGGACCTGCCGACGCCACACGTAACCATAAGCTTTCGCAAATCTGTTTCAATCTCCCGACCAGATGATTTGTCTTTATCAATCTCGATTGAAACCCGTAAGCCTTCCCAGTAACCCGCGACAAAGTGATCTCGTCCTTTCATTGCCAGGTCGGCACTTATAGCCTTCCCGCCGATCAATGCACCGGTATTGGTAAAACAATCCATCACTGCATCGTAATCAACTAGAGAGTTCGGATCACCGTCATACTCCCAGTTACCCAGATAAAGACGTTGATACGTTACTTTGTCCTCTGTCTGACGAAGGGTATCAACATAGTCTTCTGTTACAAACGGGTTATCTTGTACTAATGCCGGTATGAATGCATACGGTGCTTTGATCTTACCGTCTTTCCAAGGCTTATAAAAAGTCTTGTATAACCAGTTCTTTTTCGGGTTACAGGTTATCAGTATTTTCGACGGGATATTATAGACATCATTCAGGTGTCGACCTGTACGAGTTTTCAACACTTCAAAAGCCAGACCGTTGATCTCTCCGGCTTCCTCTATCCATCCCCCAGTAAACTCTTTCGATCCTAACCGTTCATACATTGGGTCTTTATATGGATAATAAGTCAAATCCAGATAAATGATCTCCGAACCGTTATCGAACTTGATACCATCGTTTGTGACACGAAAGCCTGTGAACCCGTGATATTTTGCCACCTTACTAAACGTTACCGATACTGAAGCCTGTGAGTCCTTTAGATTGTTACGACCAACAAACCAGCGTGTACCAGGCAAATGAAAGGCACATTGCATCAACCATTCACACCCTAACCAAGATTTTCCACCACCTCCCGCACCGCCGTACAGGATGAATTTATGTTCACTATCCGCTAGATAGTTGTAGGCAAGCCGCTGTTTTAAATTTACCTTCATTCATCAGCTTGCTTTATTAGCTGTTCTACGTTCGGTGTCACTGGCAAGAAATTGAAACCGGTAAACTGTATCTTATTACCGCCCGTTGTCACATCAACTTTATCAACCTCTCCCAACATACGAGATATGATGTTTGCATTGAAAGCACCCACAATAGCACCTTCACGTTGTTGAACCTCTATGATTTGTTTTATCTGGGAAATGACCGTAGAAAAATCTTCATGCTTACTAGTATCAAACTGTCTGAAATATGCCTCACTGCATCCAAGATAACAGCACAACCCCGTCATGGTATAAGGACGTTGTGTCGGAACGTCAATACATTTACCTGTCTTCTTTCCACTCTTGATAGCTTCTTTTTTATACCAGGGATTTTCATCACACCAATCAAAATATTCACATGCTGCAGACCATAAGAACTCAGGAGAAGAGAAAAGGGTATCTCTTCCATGTTTACTCCTCAATTTCCAAAACTGATTATTCTTCGATGCAGCCATATCTAATATTCTTATAAAGACAAATATAAGAATAATTTATCATATTGTATATTTAATATCCGATATGACACATATATCAAAAAACAATCTAGCATTTATTAGATAATATAAATTACTTCGTATATTTGTAATAGATAACCATAGAGCATTAAATTCAATGAATAAAACTTTACTTATCATTGGCAATGGATTTGATTTAAATCTAGGTCTAAAAACAGGGTACTGTGACTTTATAAAAAGCGACTACTTCAAAAAGGAAGTTAATAACAACAATCAATTATGTAAATATCTACTTAATCAGCAAGAACTATATAATTGGATTGATATCGAAAATGAATTAAAAAAATATTCTACAAAAACAGATTCTCAGCCCAAACAAGTAAAACAAGATTTCAAAAACCTTAGTATTTCTTTAATTGACTATCTTTCTAATTTACCATATGATACAATCAATAAAGAATCAATCGCATACCAAATTATCAATAAAGTATGTAAAATGGATATTGTAATTATAGATTTTAATTATACTCCTACAACAAAGATTTTATATCCAGAAAAGGAGATAATAAAAGTTCATGGTTCCATAGAAAATAAAGATATTATATTTGGAGTAGAAGATAGAGCAGATATAAAAAAAGAACACATTTTCCTAAAAAAATCCTACAATATAAATTTTACCCCAATAGATATTTCTAATTATTTAAAAACTTCAGACACTATAATATTTTTTGGACATTCTTTAGGAGAAACTGATCACACTTATTTTAAAGATTTCTTTTTTCATACAACCTCCAATAATAATTCCAAAAAAGAAGTATATATATCCTATCATGGCAATGATAGTTATGATAATATTATGATGCAAATAGATACAATGTCATACCATAATATATACGGATTTAAAAACTACTATTCAGTAAATTACATTAATACAATGAATGAAAAACATGATCATTTGTAATACAATAGCAAACACTTCACATCGACGATCAATATTTTTCAACAGATACAGAATTAATTTAACATTATTTTTATCACATATAAGAAATCATTATATCTTTAATATATACATTTGTATAAACATAAATATATAATATCATGAAAATAAAAAAAATAAAATGGGATAACCATCCTGTCTTAAAAAATCTTGAGTTAGACTTCACGAATCAAACAACAGGACAACCTTTTGACAATATACTATTTGCCGGCGAAAATGGTACAGGAAAAACAACTATACTTGAAGCAATTAGTACATTCCTTAATCTAGGATCATTCGAATATTTTGAATATATTGAATATTTTGTAAATGGCGAATTATTGAAAGTAAAGCCATACTCTACAACAGAATATCACAAATTTGGATTTCATACTTTAGAAGACTCTACAGGAGCTAACAGTAATATAAATACTGGTAAAAATCATTCTCCTGAGCTTATAGAAAGTAATCACAAAGATATTAGACACAATGGTTGTATCTTTTCCAAGGCGCGTTCAGATTTTAAAACAGAAAAGATTACATCAACAACAACAAAAAAGTTAGATAGTGAAAAATATGAAAAAGACAATGAAGATAATTTCACTTTTTTAAAGCAGCTTCTTGTTGATATTCAAAACCAAGACAACAACGATTATTCAAAAATAAACAAGATAAAGTGGGAAAAAGGAGAGCTCCCTATGTCCTATCCTGATTTTTATAAAACATCGAAAATATATAGATTTAATGAAGCTTTTGATAATTTTTTTGACAAAATAAAATATAGCGGAATAGAAGATAAAAATGAAGAAAAACAGATACTATTTAAAAAAAACAACTCATTAATAACTATTGACAATCTTAGTACCGGAGAAAAACAAATTGTTTTTAGAGGTGCGTACCTTCTTAGGAATGCAAACAATTTGAATGGATCTACCATTATGATAGATGAACCAGAATTAAGTATGCATCCTAAATGGCAAGAAAAAATTCTACAATATTATAAGAACCTTTTTACAAACAATACAGGAACTCAAAAAGCTCAATTATTTTTTGCTACTCATTCTGAGCATGTGCTAAATGAAGCCCTAAAGGATCAAAATAATAATTTAGTAATAATTTTGAGTGATAATGCAGGCATAATTGAAAGTAAACGTATTGATACTCCGTCTGTATTACCAAGTATCACAAGTGCTGAAACGAACTACAGAGCATTTGATATTATTTCTAGTGACTATCACATAGAACTATATGGATGGTTACAACAAAAAGAAACTCTAGACACAGTGAAAGATTGTGATATATTTATAAAAAACCATCCTTTATACGATCTTACAAAACATAAAAAAATATCGTCATTCACAAATTCCAAAAGCGGATATACAACAAATTACGAGACACTCCCTACATTTATTAGGAATTGTATTGATCATCCCCTTACAACAACACCTTTTACTGAAAACGAATTAAGAACTTCTATCGAATTGTTAATAGAACTTGTAAAATAATTAAAAGTACCCAACTTGCCGGTTGGGTACTAAAAATATCAAAAAATCTCTTCTCCTGAAATATCCCCAGTCTGTAAGACTTTCAACTTTTGGTCTACTAAATGACTTACGTCCCAAACATTCACAGGCTAAACTTGCAAAATTTCAGTTATCTGTCTGGCAACTTCTTCTGTGACCGGGTTTATGGCATAAATTGCACTGGCTGAAAGGAAGCGGGTAAAACCGGACTGTTTACTAGTCGTTGGCACATCTACTCGGAGGAAATTATTCCCTGCTATGCTTTGTTCACTACATTTGCCTGCTATCCGGTTATGTCCGAATAATTCGACAATACACCATAAATTGAAATTCTCATTTGTTTCCATATCTACTATTTTATAACTTTTCTTATATTTGCCAAACTGAACCGTTAGCTCAGCTGGTTTAGAGCGCTGCCTTGACAGGGCAGAGGTCGCCGGTTCGAATCCGGCACGGTTCACTTTTTAAATATTATTTGTATAAGTTGCCAACATTATATACTACATGAAATATCTTTGTAAAGAAGATAATACATTTATGTTCATTTTAATGTCGACTTAATACTTAATTTTCAATTTTTTCGCGTTTGTTCGCCTTGCAAATAAGGTGAGCAAAAGTTCAGTCCTCTTCTAATTCCGGTATCGGCATCCAATGCGTTACTACTCCAAAAACCTTATAGGCATTTTCTCCGTAAATTACAAACCCGATATTATTGTCGCAATAATAAGCTGTAGATTTGCTTCCATATTGGCTCCTTACCAAGACGATATTTTGATCACATGGTAAACCCTTCCTTCACGCTTATCCAGGGAGATTGTTTGGTTCCGTCTACAAAACCTTTCGCATATACTTGTCGAAGATATACTTCGATTACGGCTGGTTGGTTTATCCGGTTAGCCAATTGGCTTGCTATATCTTTTAGCTTCATCTTTTTTATCTCCTAATTGCCTGATTTCTTCTTTTAAAGCATCCATGTTATCTTCAATGTACGCCTGGACTTCCGCATTACATTTCTCATTATTGTATAGCCACATCAGATATGTAGCCGGAACATTTGCCATTTTCTCACCCTTATATTTTCCCCAGGGCATAAGGGAGTTATCTTCAAGTCTCATATTTATTTCTATTGCTAGTATGTACAATTTTAAACCGTCTTCCCTATCGAAAGTGCAAATCAAATGAGTTTTGTTATTCAATCTTTTTTGAATATAGCTGTCAATATTCCTACCAAAAACAGAAACATATCTCATAACTATTACAAATTTACGCCGTCAGCCTTCGACGGATTTGGTTCATATTCTTTTTTACAAGTTCAAGTATCTGATTATGATACTTTGTATTATTATTTCCATGCCCATAACATTGATTGACCGTCATAGTCGTTAAATTTATTTCGATTGTCTCAATGTGTTTATCTCCAATTCGAGCGGAAAGAACAAGGGAATTAGTCTTTTTATAATACTCATTTGTAAATACACAATGATTCAAAGCATCCCCTTCTTCTTTAAACTCTTCAACACTACGTAGTACACGTACCACTACAACACCATCATTGAATTGAACATCAAAGAATTTACCTTTCTGTTCTTGATATTTGAGATTGTCTTCCTTCATCTTTTCAAAAAGTCGTTTCCGCCGTTGTTCTGCATAAATAGCTTTTTCACGATCAAAGGCAGCTCGTTCTTTAGCCAATTCGCGATTCCGCTTATTCATATACTCATCATGAGCATTTCTTAAATTAACAGGACAGACATAGTGAGCATTACGTAGATCCTTTTTGTAGTAACTGAGTAACATCAAATAATCAAGCCACATTTTTGCATCTTTCACAGGATAATGATTACGCATACATATTTTGATCGATGGCCAGTATCTTTTTATTTCATCATCATACCCTGCACACATTCTATAGAGCAAATCAAACTGACAGGCTTTAAGTAAAGTTTCAGCCTGGCTGTTAGTACTGATCAAATGAAAGAAGTTAAAAGGATAGGAACCGTACATTTTTCCTTTGAATCCGTATTTTCTCCAAACAGAAAGATATTTTCGAACTGGATAACATGCTTCGCATCCAACATTGTAGGCATGTTTATCTCTACCTCTCAATTCCATATCACTATCAAAACACCACCCATCAATATAATATTGATGGGTATTAGTAAGTTTTGCAAATGTTTCAAATCTACCATCAGGCAGGAGCCATCGCTGAACAACTTCCGCAATTTTATATTGTGCCTCACAGCCAAATTTGAATTCCTTCTTAATCATAAAATAACGGAATACTTGAAATCCCTGGCATGTTGTTATAATAGAGAAATACTCTGCTTGAAAATCATTCTTTCTCGTACTTGTTTCGATCTTCAACTTACTTCCACAATTGGGACAAAGATCAATTTCTCCATCTTCAAATTTCATTGTATCAGGAAAAACTTCACTACAATGAGTACAAGTAATAATACCTTTTTTCAATCGAAGACCAATACGATCAACGACATTTTCAATAGCCCATTGACGATGTTTCTCAGTAAATTTCGGTAATTGTGCGCTCAGTTTAACTACCAGCTTTTGTAATTTTGTTTTTGGCTTCATGGCTTAATCAAATAAAGATAATTGTAATTTGCTTTCTTCTCTCTTACCTCTCCCCCGCTTAACAGTGGAAAAAACAGGCCGTTCATATTGTATCGACAACTGTTCCACAGTTTGAACCTCAGGAACCTGTTTGCTACTTACAACCCGGCTTTTAACTGAATTACCTATTCTAGCATTCACTTTGATATTTTCCTCTTCGTAATAGTGTATAGCTAAGCCGAACACTTCATTATCAGTCATTACCACCTCATTACCGCGCTTCCGCGCTTCACCTAAAATATACCGGCAACATTCATCAATGCTCTTCTTGGGATTAGTAAACTTCGGAGCGAATAGTGTGTCCTCTGCTGCCCGCTGTTTCAAATAATCAGCGATTACTTCATTAAAGCTTTTTGTTCTCATAGGATATTATTTTTTAGTTTAGTTATCTTCTACTTTCTCCGTTCAACTCAATCAGGTTGAACATTTCACCACGTCGATCACGGATATAATCACCGTATTTACGTTCTACATCATTCGGATAAAGGTTTGTTGTTACATAGGTTTTTAATCCATACTGTTGCCAATAGCTGTACCGAATGTGAAATATATGCTGCATCACATTCAACTCATTCCCGAAATATTTTGCCGGGATCGGTTCACGGCCGAACTCGTCGAAACACATATCAACCGGCCCCAATGAAGACCATCCGGCATTATCCAAATACCGGCTCAAATCTCCGTGCATTGCATATTCTGTCGTAATTCGGCTACACACATACACTCGGAACCCCCTTTGTAAAGTTTGCATGAACCTGCTGAAAATATACATCAGCGTAGATTTCCCGGTACCGACCGGACCGGCTAACCACAAACCTTTTTGGATATCGAGCGATCCTGGTTGTTTCAGGAAATACAGAAACAGAGAATACACGATCGCTCTGTTTCGCTCGTCGATTACGAATGTGCCTTTGGAATAGTGATCTGCTACCCGAAGAAACAATTTCTTATAGGCCGTTAGGTCAATCTTATTTTCCGGCGTATCCGTTACCGGACGCTGGATTGTTTGTCTTACTTCCTGTACTCCTTGCATCTCGTTTAATTTTTTCGTCTAAAATCCATTTGTTTGCTAAACTATCCCAGTCAGTAACCTGTACACCGGTTCCTTTACGCCAACCCTGGGAATTGTAGTGAGAGAAAAATAACCGTCCCTGGTTCTCCCAATCTGGCAATAAGCTGCCGGAAAAGAATTTTAATACATCGTCCAGTACTGGAGGAATAAATTCTTTCTTTGCCCTACTGGATTTCTTTTTCGGCTTTTCTTCCGGAAAAGGCAAATTGTTTTCATGGGGGATTATAGGGGGGATATTATTACTTGTTTTATTTAGTTTATTTATAGGGGTCTGATTAGGTATCAGGTTAGGTGTTAAGTTAGGTGTCAGGTTAGGTATTAAGTTAGGTGTCAAAATTTGATACCTTGTTTTATCTTTTTGACCTTTTCCACCGGAAATAAATTTAATCAAACCAATCTGAGATAACCGGTTCCTGGCTGTTTTCATTGTATTCAATGACACTCCCACATTTGCAGATGTTCTATCATCCGAATGCGTCCAGTTATCCGCCCAGCCTAAACGATTTGCTGTTTTTACCAAGTAAAAATACAGTCTCGTTTCACAGCAGGAGAATTGCCATTGCTCATCCAATTCCCAAAACCGATTTATTAATTCAATATAATTCATCGCTCAATACCTAAATAGTTCTTGACCTCTTTCATAAACTCATTCAATGACCGGCAGACAACGTATTTATTGCCTGCCGCCTCCGCTACCCTCTGCCAGTCCTTCTGCGAATCCTGCTGCGTACCTTTCTTATACTTCATCTCTATGCAAAGGCTACCGTGACCACCTTTTGGAAAAAGTAAAATAAGATCAGCAACACCAGCCCGAACACCCTGCCTTTTGAGATTGGCCGCTTCTATCTTGTTACGTCGGCCACCGTTCGGAACAGCGAAAAGAAGCAGTTTCAATTTTGGAAATTGTAGATTGAACCACTCTATACATGAAGATTGCAGACCTGCCTCACCTTTCATATTGCATTGCTGAATAGTGCACCATCCAGACGACGATCGAACGGGGACGTGCTTATTTCACTTTTCTTGATTCCTGACTTAGCAGACATTTTCAAAATCATTGCATCGACAGTTTTCTCCGGTACCTGATCATCTGTTCCGGTTACATCGTTTGCTATGTCTTTCTTTGTCTGAATAATATCCCATATCGATTCATCAATTGTATTTTTTCCAAGGAAGTAATAACAATTCACACTATTCTTTTGACCAATACGGTGCGCTCTATCTTCCGCCTGCTCGCAGTCGGCAAACGTCCACGGGAACTCAACAAAGGCAACACGGCTGCTAGCTGTCAATGTAAGACCTACCCCTGCCGATTTATAATTACAGATGATAAGGTTACATTTCGGATCATTCTGAAACCGATCAACAGCATCCTGTCGTTCCTGGCTGGTATTGTCTCCAACGATGGTAACTGCATTAGGGAATACTTTCTTTATCTCCTGTACAACCTCTTTGAGGAAGGCAAAAACAATTAGCTTTTCACCGGAATCTATTATGTCCTGGATGAACTCAACAGCTGCCGATATTTTCCCTCTAGCTGCAATTTGTCGGAGTTTCTGCATTTGTACCATCACTTTACCACGTTCGGCCCGTCGTAACTTTTCATCATCAGCATTTTCATAAGCAGCCAGATAACTAAGCAGATCATGTTCTGCATCTTGATATTCTTTTCTGTTTGTGATATCCACATTCACGACCTGACGCATCTTATCCGGCAGCTGATCCAAAACCTTTGCTTTCTCCCTCCGGAAGAAACCGGTATTCCATAATCGCCAGTTTAGCATCTCCAAATTACTTGCCTGCCGTGGCCCCTGCATAAAGTTTGCTTCAAAACTCTTATATCCTCCGAAATCATCCAAACGATTCATAATCTTTAATTGCTGGATCAGATCACCCGGACCATTGATCGAAGGTGTTCCAGTGAGCAGGAAACGATATTCCTTTCCCTGGCATAACTTGTAACAAATCTTTGATTGCTGTGTCTTACTTGATTTACATCGGTGGCTTTCATCAATGATCACACACTTAAACAAACTGGCTACCGGCTTTAGCTTAATCGACCGGGTTACACCACCGGCAAAGTCTTCAACAAAAAACTTTTTCAATGATTCATAATTCGTAATGAATACATCACAGCATCCCATTTCGTAATACCGGTGCCAGTTGTTTTTATTCCGATCATCAAGGATAATCGCATCTTTTCCTGTGAATTTCTTCCATTCCCGTTGCCAGTTGATCTTTAGACTGGCGGGACAGATCACCAATACCGGCCATGTTTTTGCTATAAAAGATGTACCGATAGCCTGAAGGGTATTATGAGTTACCACAAATTCATCTGTTAAATACAGTTCATCTGGAGCATCAACCTTGATGCACCGACACTCTTCCTTCCTATCCAGTTCTATATTCTCTATATAACGTGAACAATAGTTACCTCTCTGGATTTTATATCGCTCAGCTTTACGCACTGTACTGAATGGATTAAACCTTGTTACAATTGCGACCTGATATTCGATAGATTTTCCTTCATTCATGCGATCATATTCCCTTATATGAGCCAAGCCACCTAACGATTGAACCAGCTCTACAACATTATCACATAATTTGCGACTCATTGAGTGATAGATCATTCGTGCCCTTCCACTTGTGATAGACCCATCTGTATCCATCAGACCACGAAGTAACTCAATACGCTGTTCTATATCACCATACAAGTATTCGTTAGGTATAAACTTATCTTCCGATTTGACATCAATATTCAAACGACGGATCTCGGCTAAAAAATGATTCACATGCTTACCATCCGAATTACATATACAGTATCTTGGACAAGTAGCAATATTATCGCCTCTTAATCGCATGTAATCAGGAAGAAGTTTTTTTATCTTTTGGTGAATGTCACTGTCAATATCAGGATTACTGAGACAAACAACACCATTGCATAAATTTCCATCACCAATCAAAGCGCCAAGGATATATGGATGTATTATGTAATTCTTATGCGGATACTTAACCGGATCACACACAGGAATTTCCCAGCGTAATATTGGCTTACGACCACTTGCTTTGCGGCTTGGTGAAATATTCCATCTAAGTCCTTTTTTTAAAATATCCTCCGTACTCATCGTCTTCCATCCTTGATTACGTTTTCTCATATTCACATCCCTGACATTCCACAAATGCTCAAGACCTGCATAACATACAGCACCATCATTGAATGTAAACCGATATACATCTTTTACTCCATGATCGAATATACCGGTAACATGATAGACATTTCCATCCCGTCCAAATAGCTCATCTCCTGCCCTTAAATCCCCCATCTTCCGAAATCCCGATGGAGTGGCAATTAGTGCACTGTAAGGTTCCATTTTTCCTAAACCTGGTTGATCCCCAAAGAAACACCGCTTTTTCTGTAAAGCGTAGGCAATGCCTTGTTTCTGATATGGGAAAGGTTCTATCTTTAACCCATGTGGTGAAATTAATTCCGGCATCGGAGGGAGCGTATAATGAACGTCCGGTCTTGAAGCCTGAGCTCCTTTTTGTACGCTTTTCTCATAGCCTTTTTTCACAGCCCAGTTAGCGAATATGTCGACATAGGCCTTTTGAGTATACTTTCCAGGTGGATAAAAACTTTTAGGTATCACCCACATATTTAGTTTGCTGTCAAACTTCCATCCAGGAATACGTTTAACAACATCAACCATTAGCGGATGATACTTAAATTGCAGGAAATAATTCTTTTCGTCTTCTTGGATTAACATGCAGCTGCAGTTGCAAGAGGTTCACTTTTCTGTTTACGTCCTCGCTTCGGTTTCTCAACTGTGATTGGAGTAACCACTCCGGTATCCGTATCTACCATTTTTCCAGCATCAAACGGAGCGTCCGGCACTGCTTCAAAGTCTAGCGTCGTTTGAGTGATAGCAAATTTTTGATTGAACAAATATTCTTTTACTTCATAAATCACAGCCTGTACAGCCAGGTTCAATTCATTAATATAAGGATATTCAAATTCACTATCCGATGATTCCAACGCCTGAGCTGGAGAACTGAAATCAACTGAACCACCAATTTGAAGATACCGTTCACCCATCAAAATGACCGTATCGGTACTACTATCATTCTTTCCCATTTTGATACCGTAAACATCAGCATTCTTAAAATCATCGTCGTCACCAGTCAGATTGTCCATTCCAACAATCGCAGCTCGCTCACTTACTTTATCGGATTCTTTCATTTCTGTGAGAAGAATAAAATGAGGAATCAGTTTCTTGAAAGCATTTGTACAATCAATATGTGCCGGTATCTCAGACTTAACAACGATATCCTTGTCACCCTCCGGACGGAACTCCGTATAAGTTACTGTCAACTGACGACCATTCAAAACGGCCTTTTTAATTTTAGGTTCTCTTTCTTCCATACTATCAACGAATTAATGTGTTATACTTTTCCGGACATGTGGTCATTACTATTGCAGAACCAATCACTAACCGGGTTAATTTTTTCGCTTTCAACAACCTTTTTTCAGTGGCTTTTACTGATTTTACTAAAGTCTGTTTAGCGGTTTCACTCTCATGTTCATGGGCGAGATTCCCAATCTTAACCTGTTTTTCCATCTTAATACCTTATGTGTTCATACCTGTTTGTAAATGAGTTGAAATATTGATCGTCCGGAGACGGTAACCTTATACCGAATTCGCTAGCGGCATCCGCCTGTACTTTGTTGAGAAATACAGTCATTTCAGCCGTATTAAGTTTCGATGTAGTCCGGACGACAATTTCCTCTTTACCATTAATGAATACATTTCGCCAAAGGAACTTTTTACAGTAATATTCATATACATCTTGTTTCAGTGTACCTGTTTCATCTTCTATACAAGTAAGCCACATCCACATGAGGGCGTTTTGGTCAACAGTGCGTTTCTTAACTTTCTTCTTTATTTCAAGCGTATATTCACCATTGGCAATCAGATTGAACATAAGTTCGATCGGTTGACCCAGCCACTTGATCACTCCCTGTTCCTTGACAAATCGCGTTTTCATATTTCAGCAAAAATCTTTTTATCAGTGATTTGATCCCGGTTCACTTCCAAAAATTCAATAAACCTTTCACAATGCCGGGCTAATAGCCCCTGGCTTTGCTGATGATCGTATTTATAAAGTTCTGGGTATTGTACTCCGGTAATGAGAGGAGTCCGGCTTGTGCCTCCTTTCAGATGATAAGCAGTGTACTCAAAAGAATCAATATCTTTAACAAGACCGGAAGAGATAAGGCAATAAGGATACACATGTCGTTGCCAACCTTCTGAGTACTTTCCAAACTCATACCGGGAAGTTGTCTTAATATCGTACACCCTATTACGGTTCAGCTCATCAATGTATCCGTACAACTCAACGGTTCCGTATTTTGTAGGGAGAACAGCTTTTACAAATAACTGGCTAACAGACCCATGAAAATATTCTGCTGCCTTACAGCAGAAACGATAAGAAAAATAAAATGTTCTGTTGTTGTATGTCGCTGTAACTACATCGGCATTGATATCCTCTATGATCTGAGTTCTTACCGGTTTTCTATGGATAAAGTAATCAACAATATCATTGAATGCTGTACCCTTATCTGCGGCTTCTGAATCGAACGGAACCCGGTTAATACTGTCGAGTAGAGACTGTTTCATTTCAGTCTCTATCTCTTCATACGTCTTTTTATAATCTCCTGTCTCCTGATCTTGATTGAAAAAATGCTCAAACTCACGATCCACATGCAGATACTTTTCAAACTGATCTAAAAGAGACGGGTAGAATTTATACTTAAGCTGTTGCTGCGGCATCGGCTGATTCATATTTCTTAGTTAATTTGTTCAACTTTAATCCCAGGCTATTACATTTATCCCGGATCATCAGACCGGCTTTCAGTTTGCTATCCCAAATATGTTGTAGCTTTCCCATGTTTTCAGTGACACCGTTGGCGGTATCAGCATCAACAATCAACTCTACATTTTCCTTTACCACATCAATCAAAGCCTCATAATCATTACTGATATCTGCCTGCTTTTTCAAATAAGCCTGATAGCTATCGAATATACTTGATAAGAAAATGTTTTGTCCGGTAACATTGCCAGAAGCATCAATAATGATTGGTATCTTCTGCATGGGCGGAAGATTACATGTATTCTTTGCATAGAATTTCTCAGTAGGTGACCAACTAATTGTACGCTCACTACCTATCGCTTGCATGTAACCAACCAGATCGAGTTCTTTAATCAGGTCCCCAGCAGACGATCCGCCAATCTCTGGACGGACAATCCGGTTCTCTCCATCCTTCTCCTCCCGTTCATGAGCGACAAAAATTAAATGTTTACCCATCATTGAACATTGAGAAAGAAAATTGATAAACATTGTCTTACGAACTCCATAGCCTTTCAAAGAAAGGGAACCGTCACGCTGTCCCATCTTCGGATCGTTTTTGATAATATAGGCAGACATAAAATCCAACATCTTCCCGGCAGTATCAATAACGATTGTTTTAAATGGAGATAAATCTTCCTGCAATGCCTCAATCACCATGTCCCAATTTTTCACCTGTAACGTCGGACACTGAAAAGCGCCATTCACACGCTTTACACCTCCATCAAAATCCAATAATACCGGAGAAGGAGTAGACAAACCTAATGTTGACTTACCGAGACCTGGCTGTCCGTAGATCAGCGCTTTGATTGTTGTAGAAACTTCCAGTTCGGAAGGTTGTTTGAATAAACTCATAGCTTGAAAATTAATTTGTTAGTAATATTATTTAGTATTCTCTTTTTTCTTCAATTGTTTTTCTGTCACAATAACCGATACTCCAAATACACACGCCCAGAAAAAGACATTTCCAGGTTCCCATTTATCTGCGTTACACACAAGAAATAAGCATCCGAAAGACAGGAAAAAGAATAGGAAGGATAATAGTAGTTTCATTGTGATTTTCGATTTAGGTATTGTGTTATATCACTCTCTTTATACATCACCTTTGCCCCTATTCGGGTAGGAATCAATTCGCCACGTTTTTCTAAATTATTCATTGTCCGGTCTGTTACCCCTAACTTTTGAGCGGCTTCTTTCAATGTTATCAGACGGTCTTCAAATTGTCTTCGCAAGGGAGAAAAACGCTTATCTAAAACCTTGTCAACAGCAATCTCTATCAAATTAGCCAGTTCTGTCACAGGCATTGATATCATTAGTACAGCTTTAGTATCCATTATTATGCAACCATTAATTCATATTCAAAACGTCCTCTTATCCTCCGGGCTCTACATGCAACCTGATCCCAATTTCCCCAAGTTGAAAGAAAGAGAGATAGAAAAAAGATTGCTAACATTTGCCGGGCATCTTGCAGATTAAATTCAATCCCATATATCAACCGGAAGAATTCTTTTATCAATCCAATCTGGGTAGTTACACCCAGTTTGGCCATTGCCGACTTTATCTGATTTTTTTCGGTGTGTTCCGATACACAGCGTTTATCGGCAGCAACCTTTACAACCTCATGTTCGGCCAGGTAAAGTACTGCATCCGTTTCCGAAGCGGTTAACGGAATCATATTTGAGACAGTTTTCTTTTAAGTTCCTCCGCCATCTTTTTGCGTTGAGCAACTTTAGGTTTTAGATACGCGACAGCCTCACACAAAACTTTGTATTCGGCATCATACCATTTCTCTTCATCAGGGCCTTTCTCATGTTTCATCATAGTATTAAATGTCTGGTGTGATACACCAGCTCGTTCACATATGGCCTTTTTATCTCCGTACTGTTTGTTTATACGGATAAATTCAATTGCTTCTTGTGTAGTCATAATTAATTTATTATTGATTTGTGTGGTCAACCGGGAGTCGAACCCGGTAACAAGCCTGGCAGAAAAATGAATATATTGTCAAATAATTTTGTTTACTCCGCTACACTTGTGACCGCCTGCTCTAAGTTGGTGTTCTCTCCTTCATATCGCAGACTCATTTAGTGGGTTATTTACTCGTAACCAGCGTGCCTTCACGCCTTAACGGTTACATATCATATCTCGTAGTACGTCAAAGATCGTTTTCAATGTGGACGGTGCCGGTATCGAACCAGCCTCTTTACATCGTGCGCACTCTGTAATGTTTCATCCCAGATTACTGACCGCCCGTGTGCCGGGACTCTCACCCGGCTGAACCTTATTTTAGTCAATCATTAGCCTGCTTCACAGCGGTTTTCTACTTTGGTAAATTTGTTTCCTATCAGTGTATATCCGATGCGAAAAGCTTCATCAACAACAAAGGCATACAATCCAGCAAACTTCTTCGTGTTTATTGCCAATGTTTCAGTTGAATAGAATTTGTCTGAATAGACAACCTCATAATCCCGATCGGCACGTTGTACATGGACTGAAAAATATTTCTGGTTAGTGAATATTGCAATCGTAACTTCCGTTCCGAAACATTCACATTGTACCACTTGTACCATCTTTAAAATATCTCTTAATTCATTCATGGCTACCTCCTTCCTACACCCAGAAATCAATGATGTACTGAACAGCCTCTACTTTGCTGTCAACGTTATACTCTCTGCATGCTTCTTCTTCTGTCATGCTTACTAAAGTTTCAATTTCCGCTTTCATTAGTTCAATCTTGTTACTCATATCGTTTACTTTTTTATCAAATTGACTATATCAGGTTATTTACTTTTCTTATATTTGCTATTTACTTTGTGTTGTGATTATTGTTTGTTGTTAATCACATTGCAAATATACAATCATTTTTGATTGTCTCAATTAATTATGATTGTTTTATTAGTTAATTATATTTAATTTGATTTTATGACTTTAAGAGAGATATTGAAAAAAAAAGGCATTACATATAAAGTTGTATCCGACGCCTTAGGCATACACCCTAATAACATGCCTCGTTACGATGATTTAATGAAACGTAGCGTAGAGGAAATTATAACCATTTCCAAAGCCACCGGGATTGAAGTATCAGAATTGATTGGATTTTCATTGCCAAAGCAATCAGAAGAATTTGCTCCTATCACTAACGAACGACTTCTTTCTATCATAGAAAGTCAACAACGAACTATTGAGAACCTCTCTAAAAAATAAGAGGTATGGATCTTAATAAATATATACCTATAAATACAAATGAAAAAGTGGATGCCATAATAGACGAACTATTACAGCGAAAACCACCAATATCTATTGAATTTGACATTCTTAAGAGAATAAATAAGTTCAAGACTCAGCTATATTTTAAAGAAAGATTTAGCGAGATAAAACCTTTGATTTCTAAAAAGGTTGTTAATAACCAATCTATAATAAAACAACTTAGGTCTAATGAAATTGAATATTCGAAAACAGAATTCAAATTAGCTGCACTACTTTCTAATTTACCAATATATGAGATTAGTAATCTTATCGGAATTCCATCTAATACTCTTATTCGCATTATAAAACAACGAAATAAAGATTGTCCTCTTTTTGATAAACAGTCACTTTTGAATGACAAATACATATCTTCTTGCATGGAGTTCTTTTTATCAACTTATGAAGCTAAACAAAATAAGGATAAACGGGAAAAACTACAACAAGAATTCCCTAATAGAAGATTACTTGAAGAAAAATTTAAGCCTTCTTTTGGAAAAGAAGGAAATTATAGAAAACTCATTTATTATGGACCAAAAACGTAATCAACGTGTACCCCGCACCCGATCAAACGGTAGACTTAAAGTCATGCGAGGCTATATTATCATGTAATACGGTCTTCTTACCCACCACCGCAAGGATACCTGCAAAAGGATTACATTTTTTATACTCATTACAAGATCGAAAACAATTAAACTACATTGCGAGCTGGAAATATCTTTCCTCTCAATCTTTTCATTCATATAGCCTTGTTTACATCCCCTGCATGTATCACGGCATTTCTGCTAACATACGCTTAATTCAACAAGGTCTTTCATGACACCTAACTCAAAGATCGAATTGGATACTTTTTTATCAAATTGACTACATTTAGTCATTTTGAATGATTATATTTGCTATTTACTTTGTGTTGTGATTATTGTTTGTTGTTAATCACATTGCAAATATACAGAATTATTCGACAATAATACAGAATTGAAAAGAATTATTCTGTATTTAACCTTTATTAAATTAAAACCATATACTTATGGATATAAAAGAATTTGTAAAAACTTCTGTAAAAGAGATTATTACAGCAATAAACGAATTACAAGAGGAATTTAAAGATACAAATGCAATTGTGTCTCCAAGATATGGAGATCATAAGGGTAAAGGCTACTGCCATGATGCTGAATGCTACATTGATGAAATCAGTTTTGATCTATTAGTAAATGCAGTTGACAGTTCAGAAAAAGGCGGAACAGGAACAATTAAAGTAGTTTCTGGTAATATAAAGAATATATCAAACAAAGAAGAGTCTAGCAGGATAACTTTCTCAATACCTTTAATTTATCCTACTATTAAATTCAAAAAATTTACAGATCAATCTTGAGTTTTGTTGCACTTTATAAAATCATAAAGTTTTTCTGCTTCACGAAGTGGAAATTCACATTTTGATAAACAAGCATATTTTACACAAAACTTACGTAAACAATGATTATACAGTCTAATAAAAAGCTCTATCATAATTATTAAAATTTAGTTCATACAAATATATACAGAATTATTCGACTAATGGATAAAAATATTGCTATAAAAATAATGAATGAGGTTTTATCTACATTAGATAAAAAGGCTAGTGAATTAGCAAAAGCTATTGACTTAAAAAGACCTCAAGCTATATATGACATACTTAATCCTAATAAAAAAGTAGGAATTAGTAAAAATATGGCAGAAAGCATTTGTCAAAAATTCCCACAAATAAACAAAACATACCTTCTTACAGGAGAAGGCAGCATTATAAAACCAATACAGGAAGAAGTAACGCAATTAACAATAGGAGGTGTTATGATGGTTCCACTCGTCAACCAATATGCACAAGCTGGCTATATGATGGGTTGGGCTGACGTAGCCTACATTGAAACACTTCCTAAAATTCCGTGGATTGTTGACAAAGAATATAAAGGTAAGTACATCAGCTTTGAAGTCAGAGGCGACAGCATGGACGACGGCATGAAGCACAGCTATGAACAAGGGGATATTTTGCTTTGTCGGGAAATAGGCTGTGATTACTGGAAAAGCAAATTACATATCAACGCATGGGATGCATTCGTCATCGTACACAAGACAGATGGTATTGTACTCAAACAGATTGTTGACCATGATGTTGAGAAAGGAATAATTACCTGTCATTCTTTCAATCCGATTTATCCAGACTTTACGGTGGACCTCAGAGATATAGCGCAACTATTCAATGTGGTCAAACAACAAAAGAATAAGTAAAACAATATGAGAAAAAACATGGCATAGAAGTGCCTAAATAAAAATCACTAATTAAACAATTGAAAGCATGAAGAAAACATTTTTACTATTACTGACCATTATTGCATTATCTAGCTGTGTCACTAGAAGCTATTATGTTGAAACAGGAAGTATTGATTATAGTCAATACACAAAAGAAGGATTTTTTATGACAGAAGCTTCATCCGTATCATTCAACTATGAGCCAGTAGCATCTGTATATACTATTATATATAGTGGAGAGGACAAAGAGTGGGCAAAAAAACACAAGTCGAAAGAAAATCCATTTCCATCCAATCGCAGAAGGGCAACATACACAGATGGTATAGATGCCATATATAAAGATGCTGTCAGCAAAGGTGCAAACGGCATTATTGGTCTTAAATATCATGCAATATACGACGGTATATACCTTGATTATATCTATGTGGAAGGCATGGCTATTAAAAAGAAATAAATGCTTTATATCTCCTATATAAAAACTAAGAATATGTTAGCGAACGAGAAGATTACAGAAAACAGGATTATAACCGACCGATTCCTGGCTATCATGTACCAGCTGATCGGACTAAGGATAATAAAAACAAAAAAACAATTTGCGGAGTCCGTCGGCCTCGCATCCTCTAACATATACCGTATGGAGATTGAAAACACAATGAATGTACCCTTGTATGCTATTCGCATGGCATACGAGCGGTACAATATAAATCTTGAATATATATTTACCGGAAAAGGAAAAATGTTTAATGAATAACCGCTCTATTGCCATCTGTTACGGTCAATACACACGTTCAGAGGACAAAGAACATCACTGCTGGGTCAACAACCGTTGTCCGGGCTGGGGGTGCCGTAAACTTAATGCAATCGGTCCACAAAACTCATGTCCGGCCAGTGCTTTTAAATTTTGGTACTCATTTGGCAAGTTCACAAACAAAAAAATGAAGTTCTGGAAAATTGATAAAGAAGAGCTACTCAAACAACTAGAAAGGGAAATAGAACGCTTTGAAGTAACCGAATGCCCGGCATTCAATATTGACAAAGCAAAAGCTATGATCGCATCATTCCCGGATACGATACACATCGACGGAGATAAGTATGTATTATTGGAGGATTCCAAAACAGGAAAAGTACTAGGTATCTCACATTGGGATGATCCGGATGATTATTTAAACATGGACGATTACGATGTAAAATGGCAGGACTAGAACCCAAATTCATACTCAAAGAGCCGAATAAGAAAGCTCGTACACTCATATATATCCTTCTCAACTGGAAAGGGAAACGGTTAAAAGTGTCAACCTCTGAAACTATTATTCCGGAGTACTGGGATAAGGACAACCAGCGTCCAATATCGAATAAAAAACAATTAAGAACCCTTGCTCCCATCTTACAAAAGGAACTTAGCATTCTTTCCATCAAGTTAGACGAGATTGATCTGTTCGTTAACGACCTAATCCTTGACCTAAAAAGAGACAAGACTGTATCACTCGACACGATACAGAAAAGAGTCTTAGAATTTTTAGGTCGTAAAATGATCGAAGAAGCAAAACCGGTTAACTTCATTGAATATTTCACGTCTATGGTCACCCGGATGGAAAACGGTACATATCTAACCGACAAAGGGACAAAATATTCTCCTAACACTATCAAATCATACAAATCAAACCTATTGTTGTTGACTGATTTTGAAAAAGAGATCGGTTGCATTAATATAGAAGAAATAGATATTGATTTTTACAACAGTTTGCTCCAATATTGTAATCAGATAGGATTCCGAACCAATACAACAGGATCTGTTATAAAAAGAATAAAAGCAGTACTACATACAGCTTTTGAAGAAGGAATAAGTAAAAACACTATATTTCAATCAAACAACTTTAAAGCTGTCAAAGAAAAAGTTTATAACATATACCTCACATCTGAGGAATTGAAAAAGCTGATAGACTTACCGCTTTCCGGAACATACGAAAAATACAGAGATGTATTCCTGATCGGTTGTTATGTAGCACAGCGCTACAGCGATTACAGCAGAATCTCTCCTGAACATATTCAAACAACAGGAAACGGAAACAAGGTCATTGACCTAATACAAATCAAAACAAAGCAACGCGTATTGATCCCCTTCTTATTTCCAGAGCTTGACACCTTATTACAGAAATATGATTACAAAGTACCTAAAATAGTAGAACAGCCATTCAACCGAGCACTAAAAAAAATCGGAGAACTGGCCGGTATCGACAAAGAAGTAGTTTTGACTGAGAACATAGGTGGTGAAACCAAAGAGCGCCTGGTAAAAAAATACGAGTTGATTACCTCACACACCGCACGCCGTACCGGTGCAACAAATTTATTTTTACTTGGCTACTCCGCTATACAAATAATGAAAGTAACCGGACATACTACCGCTGAAAGTTTGATGGATTATATAAAAGTCTCATTGGAAGAGAATGCTGATAAAATGGCTACCCAAATAGAAACTGAGTAAACAATCAGAACAAAATGTCCCCTATTATGTCCCCCGTAAATGAAAAATTCCTTGCAAGCTATAACTTACAAGGAATAATTTTTAAAGTTGTTGTTCTACCAGGGCTCGAACCTGGAATTTCAGGACCAGAATCTGACGTGTTACCATTACACCATAGAACAATTTTTATTGTCTCGAGTAGTATGTTTCTCGATTACGGGTGCAAAGATACGGACATTTTTTATTCTTGCAAATATTTCGAGAAAAAATTTCATCAAAATAAACATTTTTCTTTTTCTCCTGTTTTGAATTTACAGGGTTTATACATATATTAAATAGAGAAAGCATGCAGATAATAAATTAAGAAGTATATTTGCAACTTCGAAAATTATTCAATAAAAAATAAATGGATCAAACAAAAGAATTAGTAAACACAATTGTTGAAGGCCTACAAGAGAAAAAAGGCAAAAATATTGTAACCGTAGATTTAACCCAACTATCCGGAGCCGTATGCCAATATATGGTCATATGCGAAGGGAACACTCCTACTCAGGTATCAGCACTTTCTGATTCCGTGTGGGATTTCGCGCGCAAAAAAGCGGGTGAGAAACCTTTGTCTATCGATGGCAACCAAAGTGCCCAATGGATAGGGATGGATTATGGCACGGTTCTTGTACACATATTCTTGCCGGAGCAACGCGAGTTTTATAATCTGGAGACCCTGTGGTCTGACTCTAAAGTCACCCAGATCCCGAATCTCGATTAAGCCGGATTAATATTATCGAATTCAAAGTATGGAAAATAAAAACGACATGTTTAATAAAGTGCCGAAGAACAATAAGCCTAAAATGTTCAAGTTTAACCTGTATTGGATGTACGGGCTAATTTTTATGATGCTTATTGCTCTGTATCTGACAAACGATTCCTCGGCATCGAAAGAATTGGGATGGACCGAATTCCAGAAACTGGCCCAGGATAATGTCTTTGACAAAATGGCTGTCTACAACAAGAAAAATCTGGTGGAGGCCACTGTCAAGAGCGGTAAGAAAGCATTAGTCTTTAAAAGTGACAGCACGACTTTAGGCACAAACCCAAAAGTGTATGTCAAAATACCGTCAGCAGACAAATTTTCCGATTTTTACGACAAAGCGGTAACAGAGAATCATATCGATACTCAAGTACGATATGAAGAAGGCGACGATGCCATATGGAATTTTTTGGTTTCTTTCGGACCGATCATCCTGATCATTGTTGTGTGGATCTTCCTGATGAGAAGAATGTCAGGCGGTGCAGGCGGTGGTCCGGGCGGGGTATTCAGTGTCGGCAAAGCAAAAGCACAACTCTTTGATAAAGATAACGACCGGAAAGTGACATTTAAAGATGTGGCAGGTTTGTCAGAAGCCAAGCAAGAGGTGGAAGAAATCGTCGCATTCCTCAAAAATCCGGAAAAATATACCGAATTAGGTGGTAAAATACCTAAGGGCGCTTTATTGGTCGGTCCTCCGGGAACAGGTAAGACATTGCTTGCAAAGGCAGTAGCCGGTGAAGCGGATGTTCCTTTCTTCTCACTGTCAGGTTCCGACTTTGTCGAAATGTTTGTCGGCGTAGGTGCGTCACGTGTCCGTGATCTGTTCCGCCAGGCCAAAGAGAAGTCCCCGTGTATCGTGTTCATCGATGAAATAGATGCCGTAGGCCGTGCCCGTGGCAAAAATGCCAACATGAACAGTAACGACGAACGCGAAAACACCTTGAACCAGTTGCTGACAGAAATGGACGGTTTCGGCTCAAACAGCGGTGTGATCATCCTGGCTGCCACTAACCGTGCAGATATTCTGGATAAGGCGTTGCTCCGCGCAGGACGTTTTGACCGTCAGATCAGTGTGGAACTGCCGGACTTAAACGAACGTAAAGAGATATTCGGCGTGCATCTGCGTCCGATCAAGATAGATGAAAGTGTTGATGCAGAATTCATGGCTCGCCAGACTCCGGGATTCTCTGGAGCCGATATCGCCAATGTTTGTAATGAAGCAGCATTGATAGCGGCCCGTGGCGGTAAAAAGTTCGTTCAGAAAGATGATTTCATGAATGCGGTAGACCGTATTGTCGGTGGTTTGGAAAAACGTACTATGATAACAACCGCGGACGAACGGAAGAGTATTGCTTATCACGAAGCAGGCCATGCCACATTAAGCTGGTTCCTTGAACATGCCAATCCGTTGGTTAAGGTGACTATCGTACCGAGAGGTAAAGCATTGGGAGCAGCCTGGTATATGCCGGAAGAACGCCAGATCACCACCCGCGAACAAATGCTCGATGAGATGTGCGCAACGCTGGGCGGACGTGCAGCAGATGAATTTTTCCTCGGTAAAATAACGACCGGAGCATCCAATGACCTGGAACGGGTAACCAAGCAGGCTTACGCCATGGTTGTCTACTTCGGTATGAGTGAAAAACTTCCTAATCTGAATTATTACGATTCGAGCGGTCAGGACTGGGGATTCACCAAGCCGTATAGCGAGGAGACTTCCCGCATGATCGACCAGGAAGTACAAAGAATCATTACCGAACAATACGAACGCGCGAAAAAAATCCTGTCCGACCACGCAGAAGGACATAACAAACTGGCGCAAGTCTTGCTCGAACGCGAAGTGATCTATACGGAAGATGTTGAGCATATCTTCGGCAAACGGGCCTGGATCTCACGCTCACAGGAAATTCTGGATTTGCAGGAAAAGGCAAACAACGACAAGCAAGTTGCCGCCGAAGAAACAAAAACGGATGAAACAACTCCCCAATCAAGCGACTACAAAGTTCGGGCTGTACCGGCAGGAACCAATGAGACTGACAATATTGCCTGACAAACATACATGGGATAAATAAAAAGAGACCGGACAGTTCTTTCGTAAAGATACTGTCCGGTCTCTTTTTATTTAGATTTATTCTTTATCTTTGCACGGAAAATAAATCAACAAACGAACAAAACAACATACGGTTTTGAAAAATCTGATAAAACGGGCACTTACCGGTATAATCTTCGTTGCAGTGCTGGTTGGAGCAATTTGCTACCACCCGATCTCTTTTCTTGTTCTTTTCAGTCTGATCACCGGATTGACATTATGGGAGTTTTATGGTTTGGTAAAGCATTATGAGGATGCCTCCATAAAACGGGCAGTCTCTTCGCTGGGAGGCGTTTATTTATTTGCCGCCACCTTCGCTTACACAAACCAACTGACAGACGGCGTCGTTTTCCTGCCTTATCTCCTATTTCTTATATATACATTAGTTGCCGAGTTATATTATAAAGCACCGAACCCGATCAACAACTGGGCATTCACTCTTTTCGCACAGGTGTATTGTGCCGGGACATTTTCGATGCTGAACTTTATCGCAGCCATACCTGACACCCCGGGTAAAGTAGTTTATTCCCCGTTATTCGTTATGGCGATCTTCATTTTCATCTGGCTGAACGATACCGGCGCTTATCTGGTCGGTTCCATGATCGGAAAAAGAAAGCTGTTTGAACGTATCTCACCTAAAAAATCGTGGGAAGGTTTCTTCGGAGGTTTAGCCGTAGTCCTGGGCGCTTCGCAGGCTCTGGCATGGTATGCACCGGAAGTTAGTTGGTATAACTGGCTGGGATTGTCGGCTACCGTTGTCTTATTCGGAACCTGGGGCGATCTGATCGAATCGTTGCTGAAACGTACATTGGGAGTAAAAGATTCCGGCAACGTGCTGCCCGGCCATGGCGGAATGCTTGACCGGTTCGACAGCCTGATGCTGGCAGCTCCTGCCGCCTACATTTATATAGAACTGTTTATTCGAAATTAAACGTCAGCGAAACCATACGGGAGGTAGCTTTCGACAATGCATTCGGATATTTGATCAGATCCTTATCGGTCAGGTCGCTACGATCTTTCTGCAACAGGTCGACCAGTCCGAAACTGAACTTCAACTCCGGACAGAGTTTAAAGAACGGCAGATAAATATCACATCCTATACCGAACTCCAGACCGAAGTCTGCCGCTTTCAATAAAACGGGCATCCCTTTCTTACGTCCAAGGTCCATCGCTCCGTATACGCCACCGATCAGATAAGGACGGTAGTTATTCAGGCGGAGGGCCGAAAATTTCACGCTCAAAGGAAAACTCAGAATAGTGGAACGGACGGAAGTAGTGAACTCCTCACCCGTAACCTGTTCCCGGAAGACGAACTTCTTATCCCCGAAATGGACTGTAGGTATGAAACGCAGGTTAAAATAGGGATTCAGATACATATCACCAATCACACCGACACTAAAACCGGGCGAATAAGTCGGGATTTCGGCAAACCATGTTTCACCGTCAGTCGTAACACCTGTATTTGTCAACAACAAATCCTGCGCATGCAATCCGACATGGAATCCCAGATGAAACCATTTCAAATCGGCATACGGCTGATTCTTCACCTTCTCTTTCTGCGCCATCACACCCGGGACGGCAAGGCTGCATATCAATAATAGAAATAATAGACGTCTCAACTCTCAATCAATTTTGAATTATAACGAAAAAGATTAGAACTTATTGCAGAAATACAAATAAAACTCTATTTTTGCACCAACTAATAGTTATCAATTTAAACGTTTAAGAAAATGGCTTATTTAATTAGTGAAGATTGTATTGCTTGCGGTACTTGCATTGACGAGTGTCCGGTAGGAGCTATCTCAGAAGGTGATATCTATCATATCGACCCTGAAATGTGTACTGATTGTGGTACTTGCGCTGACGCATGTCCTACTGAAGCAATTCATCCGGTTGCATAAACCGCAGTAAAAATAGGCAACCTTTATAACAGGATACCTATAAAAAGATAACGAGCTGTTTCTTCTTTATAAAGAAAAACAGCTCGTTATTATTTTCCCCCCTTTTAAAAATCGATGTCCAGCTTTATCTCGTCTGAACCATCGTCTGTCTTTGTCTCAGCATCCGGGGCTTGTGCCTGTAGATCTTCAGAGTTACGTTGCTTGATGTAATTGATCACATCATTCATTCCCTCCATAAACTTGTCAAAATCTTCCTTATAAAGGAAAATCTTATGCTTCTCAAAAGAGATCTGCATTCCGTTTTTAGGCTGCACCTTTTTACTTTCGGTCACCGCCAGGAACAAATCGTCCTTCAAGTTCTTCTTTACGTCCAGATAATAGATCCTCTTACCTGCTTTTATGGCCTTAGAGTACAAAATCTCTTTATCGCCACCTTCAACCTGTATTTTCTTCACCGACTCATCCATATAGCCAACATTTGTTAAACACCCACCCAATATTCATAACTTGCTTCAAATATGTGCATTTTTTTTTAAACAACAACTATTTTAACGCATCAAAATATCTCATTTTACGTTTGAAAGTGTAAAATAACGCCTAACACCTATAAAATTAAATAAATCGGGGGCCTTTTATCAAAAGATTGACTACCTTTGCAACCTAATTTATAATAAAGTAGTTCCTTCAAACGATGATCAACAGAATTTTAATCCGCATTAAAGTTTTACAGATAGTTTATTCATTCTATCAAAACGGAAACAATGACCTCAAAGTAGCGGAAAATGAATTGCTTTTCAGCTTACGGAAGTCGTACGACTTATATCACTACTTCCTCCTTCTAATTATCGAAGTCACCAACTTACAGCAACGGACACTTGACGCCAAAAAAAGCAAGTACATGCCGACCCACGCCGAGTTGAACCCTAACACCCGTCTGGTTAATAATCGTTTCGCAGCCCAGGTTGCCGAAAACGAAGCGCTCCAGAAATATGTGGCGGAACAGGGATTATCGTGGGTAAACGATGAAGAGTTTATCAAGAATGTACTGGATCTGATCCTGGCTTCCGACCTGTACAACGAGTATCTGGATAACGAAAACGATTCTTACGAGACTGACAAAGAATTCTGGCGTGCCGTATTCAAAAAGTTAATCTGTGGTAACGAAATGATCGAAGAGTACCTGGAGGACAAAAGCATTTACTGGAACGACGACATCGAAATCGTTGAAACATTCACGCTGAAAACAATCAAACAGTTCGAAGAAAAAAACAAAGGAAAACAGAAACTGCTTCCTATGTTCAAGGATCTGGAAGACCAGTCTTTCGCTATCAAACTGTTCCGTCAGTCATTATTGAAAGGTGCCGAATATCGGGAGCGTATCAACAAACATATGAAGAACTGGGAAACAGAACGTATCGCCAATATGGACCTGATCATCATGCAGGTTGCACTGGCTGAAATCATGACATTCCCTTCTATCCCCATCAATGTCACTTTCAACGAATACATCGACACGGCTAAATATTACAGCACACCTAAAAGCGGCGTGTTCATCAATGGAATCCTGGATTCTATTGTATCCGAGTTAAAAAAAGAAAAGGTATTGCTTAAAGATTAATTATTATACTTACATTTGTAGCTAGTCAATAGGTACAAATTTATAAATGAATATAGTTAGTTATGAGCTTAGTTAGTATTTTACTTCAGGCTGCCGGAGGCCAGTCACAGTGGTCAGGCATCCTTATGATGGTGGTTATCGTTGCGATCTTCTATTTCTTCATGATCCGTCCGCAACAGAAAAAGCAGAAAGAGATACAGAAATCTCGTGAAGCATTGAAAACGGGTGACAAAGTGATCACAGCCGGAGGTATCTACGGAAAGATCAAAGAGATCGGCGATACTTATATGCTGATAGAAATTTCAGACGGAGTACGCATCCGTGTAGATAAAACTTCTATCTTTGCTTCTTCAGAAGACGCACAGCAAAAATAAGAAATAACAAAATATGCCGCAGCTTGATATTAATCAATCATTCAAGTCTGCCCGGATGAAGATTAATGCTTTTCTGCGTCGTCAGAGATGGAAGGAAGCATTAATCTTTTTCTTTTTCGTACTACTGTCATTAGGTTTCTGGTTATTGCAAAGCCTCCAGCAGGAATATGAAATAGAAATCAGCATCCCGGTCAGATACAAGAATATTCCACCGGATATCTCTTTTACCGAAACTCCCCCGCAAGAGATCATTGCCAAGGTAAAGGATAAAGGAAGTGTTCTGCTGAACTATTCCTTCGGGAGATCGTTTGCCCCGATCGAAACGAATATGAAAAATCAAGCTGAGAAAAGCGGATCATTATCTATTACCAAAAAAACGATCCAAAGCGACATACAAAAACAGTTGCTTGCCACAACCTCGCTGGTTGGTTTCGAACCCCAGTCTATTGAAGCGGCATACAGTAAACGGATAAAGAAAGATATCCCGGTCGTATTCGACGGAACTATCCAGACAAATCCCGGCTTCCATGTGTCAGGTAATATCCTGATCTCGCCATCGACAGTCAGTGTATATGCCAGCGACATCGTACTGGATACGCTGAACCAGGCAAAAACCGTCTTCACCGAAATAAAGAAAGGGACGAAAACGATTACACGGACCGTACAGCTGCAAAAAATCAGTGAAGCGACGTATGACCCGACAAGCGTTACCATAACGATCCCTATTGAAGAGTTTACAGAAAAGACATTGGAGATACCTGTCATCTGTACAGGACTTCCTCCACATTATACATTGCGTACTTTTCCTTCCATAGCAAAGGTAACATGCAGCGTTCCGTTATCCCGTTTCAAGGACTTGTCGGAAGATGCATTTGAAATAAAGTTTTCTTTCAAAGATCTGGAACAAAACGTCTCCGGCACCTTACCTATCCAGCTGACAAAGAAACCGGATTGGGTAAGTTCGGCTACGCTTGTCCCGGACAAAATAGAATTTATCCTGGAACAGAACAATCTGCATGATTAAAATTGGAATAACCGGCGGAATCGGAAGCGGCAAATCAGTTGTCGCTTCGTTATTGAATTTATACGGAGTACCGGTCTATGTAGCCGATACGGAAAGTAAACTGCTGACCGACACGTCTCCTGTCATCAAAGAAAAACTCACCGCATTATTGGGAGAAGGCCTCTACACGGAAAAAGGATTGAACAAGAAGCTGCTCGCATCACATATATTCGGTAATCCGGAATATCTCCGGCAAGTAAATGCGATCATACACCCCGAAGTGAACCGTCATTTTTCAGCATGGACAAAAAGTCAGGCATCCGATATATGTGCCATCGAGTCGGCTATACTCTTCGAATCGGGTTTCAACGAAGTGGTGGACAAGAGCCTGATGGTATATGCGCCCATGCAACTCCGCATCGAACGGGCGGTAGCGAGAGATAACGTCCTGCGGGAAGAAATCGTACGCCGCATCAACAACCAGTTGCCGGACGAGGTAAAAAGAGACCGGTCCGATTATGTTATCTACAACGACGATAAGCAGGCTTTACTTCCCCAGGTTGAGAAATTTCTGGCGTCTTTATGAAACAGATTTGTAAAATAAGTCTCCCAAACTTCGGTAAAATCGTATAGTTATACTACATTTGCAGCTTTAAAGTTTAACACTATTAGAAAACGAAGTATTATGTTGAAGACTATTTTGTCTATTTCGGGAAAACCGGGATTATTTAAATTGGTTTCCCACGGAAAGAACATGCTGATTGTCGAATCGTTGACAGATAAGAAAAGAGTACCTGCGTACGCAAAAGATAAAGTAATCTCGCTGGGTGATATTGCTATCTATACAACCGAGACAGAAGTTCCTTTGCACGAAGTACTTACCAGCGTAAAAAATAAAGAAAACGGAGCCAAAGTCACAGTACCTTCCGACACAAAAGAATTGCGTACTTATTTTGCTGAAGTTTTACCTGATTTTGACCGCGAAAGAGTATATCCCAGCGATATCAAAAAATTATTGACATGGTATAACATCCTGATCGGAGCCGAAATTACAGATTTCACTCCGGAAGAAGAACCTGCCACTGAAGAAGCCGAAGCTAAAGAAGAAACAAACGCAGAAGCAAAAGCTGAATAAGAAACAATCAGTCATAAAAAAAAACCGGTGCATCCAATAAGGGTGCACCGGTTTTTTTTATCCTTTATATCTTATTCTGAAAAGTGTTTCATAGTAATGAAACAACTGTTTCTATAGGGTGAAACAACTGTTTCATTACTATGGAACAAACACGTCTTTAGGAGACAGAAGACAGATGTATCAGAACAACGGATTGTCTACCTTCTCTTTCAGCAAAGCCAGGTCGATCACCTGACGGATATCTTCCACATAATGGAAAGTCAATCCTTTCACATAATCCGCTTTGATCTCTTCTATATCTTTCTGGTTTTCCTTACACAGGATCAATTCCTTGATACCTGCCCGTTTGGCTGCCAGGATCTTTTCCTTGATACCACCTACCGGAAGCACTTTTCCACGCAATGTTATTTCGCCGGTCATTGCCAAGTTCTTTCTCACCTTACGTTGGGTGAAAGCAGAAACAAGCGAAGTGACCATAGTCACACCGGCACTGGGCCCGTCTTTCGGTATGGCTCCCTCGGGAACGTGGATATGAACATTCCAATTTTCAAACAACTCTTCATTAATACCGAACAAAGAGGCATGCGCATGGATATACTCGAGTGCCAACATGGCAGATTCCTTCATCACATCTCCCAGATTTCCTGTCAAAGTTAACTTCGAACCTTTGCCACGGCTCAAGCTGGACTCGACGAAAAGAATCTCTCCGCCTACCGCCGTCCACGCCAACCCGGTAACAACACCAGCATAATCATTTCCCTGATATTTATCACGGCTGTATTCGACCGCTCCCAGATACTCGTGAAGATCCTCCGGTTTGATCTGTGCCGGAATCGCTTCGTCGGAAGCAACTTTACGCGCCAGCTTACGCATGATCTTGGCAATCTTCTTGTCCAACTCACGCACACCGCTTTCACGGGTATATGATTCGATAATTACCTGCAATGTCTTTTTGGGAAGTTTTACCTTGCCTTTGCTGAGGCCATGTGCCTCCAGTTGCTTCGGCACCAGATGACGGGCGGCAATCTCCACTTTTTCTTCCAGAATATATCCGCTCACTTCAATCAGTTCCATACGGTCCAGCAAAGGCTGTGAGATCGTATTCAGATTGTTTGCCGTAGCGATAAACATCACTTTGCTCAGGTCATAGTCGATATCCAGATAGTTGTCGTGGAAAGTCGAGTTCTGTTCCGGATCCAATACTTCCAACAAGGCAGAAGCCGGATCACCCTTGAAGTCATTCGTTACTTTATCTATCTCATCCAGGATAAATACAGGGTTTGAACTTCCGGCCTTCTGGATATTCTGGATAATACGTCCGCTCATCGCACCGATATACGTCCGACGATGGCCACGAATCTCCGCTTCATCATGCAATCCGCCTAACGAGATACGCACATACTTGCGGTGCAGCGCCTCAGCGATAGATTTACCTAATGAAGTTTTACCCACTCCCGGAGGTCCGTACAGACAGATGATAGGCGACTTCATATCACCTTTCAGCTTCAATACGGCCAAATGTTCAATGATACGTTCCTTCACCTTTTCCAGTCCGTAATGGTCGCGGTCAAGCACTTTCTGGGCATGTGTCAGATTGAAATTATCTTTGCTGTATTCATTCCAGGGCAGGTTAATAATAGTCTGCACATATTGTGTCTGGATAGAGAAATCGGGCGATTGCGGATGCAGACGCTCCAGTTTACGAACTTCTTTCTCAAATATCTCAGCAACAGAAGCCGGCCATTTCTTCTTAAAGGCTCTCTCCCGTAACTCCCGTATTTCAAGTTCATTTATATTTCCACCCAGTTCTTCCTGAATAGTCTTGATCTGCTGTTGCAGAAAATATTCCCTCTGTTGCTGATTGATATCCTCATGTGTCTTCATCTGGATAGAGGCTTTCAACTCTACCAACTGATATTCACGGTTCAGAATAAACAGCAAGCGGTATGCACGGTCCTTCATGGCACCGATCAACAGCAGTTCCTGTTTCTCTTCCGCTCCGCTGGGGATATTGCTACAGGAGAAATTGACCAGATAAAGAACATTCTTATTATTCTTTATGGAAAATATCAGATCGCGGGGCGGTTCGCTCAACGAACCCAGCATTTTAATTGTCAGATCCTTGATCGTTGAGATAAGCGCTTCAAACTCACGGTCAGTCTTATCCGGCATCTTATCTTCCAGCAAGGATATCTTTCCTTTCAGATAGGGTTCCGTTTCTTCCAGGGCATCCAGGGAAAAACGCTTCTTACCTTGCAGAATCACCGTTGTCGTACCGTCCGGCATTTCCAGCACACGCACAATATCAGCGATCACACCGGTTGTATACAGGTCATCAAAACCCGGATCCTCCGTATTCATCTCTTTCTGACAGACGACGCCTATCAGTGTTTTCTTCTGGACTGCTTCTTTTATCAGACGCATAGACTTAGGCCGCCCGACAATGACCGGCATGGCAACACCCGGAAAAAGAACCATATTCCTCAACGGAAGAATAGGAACGACTTTTCCTACTTTATCTATACCTTCTGTAAAATCCTCATCCACATCACACTCTGTCAGGATGGGCATTACAATCCCAATATTATCATCCAAATCGTCATACGACTCATCGGCAAACCTCTTCATTCTTTCTTTCATCATATTTCTTCCCTATCAATTGTGTAGATTGATACAATAAACGTGCCAAAGTTACAGCTTTTCAGGCAATTCTAGCTACTTTTGCACCTTACATTATAAAAATATGTATGGCAAATCCTTATTTTCAATTCAAAAAGTTCACTATCCGGCATGACAAATGCGCGATGAAGGTCGGAACAGACGCTGTATTGCTGGGAGCATGGGCGGATACGGCCTCATGCAAAAACATATTAGATATAGGAACCGGGACCGGCATCATCGCTTTGATGCTCGCCCAACGGAGTTGTGCAGACATCGATGCGATCGACATTGACAAGGAGGCCTGTGTCCAAGCGGAAGAAAATGTAGCGGCTTCGCCTTTTGCCGGCAGAATAAAGGTTATTCCTGCTTCCTGTGCGGATTTCGCCCGTTCTATGGCACAGAAAAAATATGACCTGATCGTTTCCAATCCGCCTTACTTTATCAATTCACTGAAATGTCCGGATAATAAACGTTCGGTTGCACGCCATACGGACAGTCTGCCTCTATCCGAACTGGTCGAAAACGCGCGGGCATTACTCTCTTCGGCCGGACGTATAGCATTGGTATTGCCTTACGAGCAACTGGAGGAAGTCAGGGAGACCGCTCAAAAGAACTCCCTGCATATTTGCAGGCAAACGGACGTGATCCCTGTTCCGGGAGCACACCCCAAACGGTTACTGGTCGAATTATCTCCTGTTAGTACAGACACAAAAAACCGGAATACACTGACCATCGAGGAAGCCCGGCATCAGTATACCCCGGAGTATATTGCTCTGACCAAAGATTTTTACCTGAAAATGTAAGGTAATTTCTTATCGAAGAAGCGGGTTACCTCACCGAACAAATTATGGACTTCCTCCGTAAAGGAAACGACTTCCGGCGTAACCACATGCAATGATTGCGGCATGATCGAAATATCGATCCGGCTGTCGGCCATAACCGGCTCGCCGTCCAGATGCATGACACCCGGATTCTGGCGGATGATCGTAACCTGCTGCGCCTTCATCGTTTTGATCTTACTGTTCCGGTCTATCTGCTTTGTAAATAACTGGATTGCCAGCGGCGCTATGTCCAACGGCGTGAAAGGAGACAGAATGGTCAGGTCCATCCGTCCGTCCTGTATATTGGCATGCGGAGCTATGAAAGCGTTATTCCCGTATTGGGAAGCATTGGCACATGCCACCAGGAAGGCTTTTTCCTTGATCGTCTGGTTGTCCACCAACAGTTCATACGGCTCCGGTTTATAACTCAGATACTCTGCCACCGTATTTTTTATATAGGTAAGCGAACCGCGCCTTTTTTCCTCGGCAAACTTCTGGCTCACTGCCGCATCGAACCCCACCCCGCAGGTGCAAAAGAAAACACGGTCGTTAGCTTTGCAGCAGTCGATTGTTGAAACATGTCCTTTTATGATCAGTTCCAACGCCCGTTTAGCATCCATCGGTATATGAAGTTCACGGGCCAGTCCGTTGCCAGACCCCTTCGGGACAATCCCCAAAACGGCATCCGAATGAACCATAGCACGGGCTATTTCATTCACCGTACCGTCACCACCAACTGCTATAATGCAATTAGCCCCCTCATCGATCGCTTTCCGGGTCAACTCGCTGGCATGTCCCGGATATTCCGTAAAAGAAATTTCCAACGGACATCCTCCTTTCTCGCACATCCGCTCGATCATCTTAGGGATCTTTCTCTTCGATCCCACCCCGGAAATAGGATTTATTATAGCCTGTACCTTTATTTTTTTCCCGTCCATCCTAACTGTTTATAAAGATTGAAGCGACAAAAATAATGCTTTTGTAAAACTTTTAAAGCATTAAGGCTACTATAAGTTATTTTTTTACTACTTTTGCGGCTGGATTTGCCGAAACATACATGAATATGTATACGACAAACCCTTAATTCTATTAATGGAATTTTAATTAGCGAGAAAATCATTCTCTTCAATAATAATATGAAACTTTTACAAGAGAAACTAGCAAAGTACGATGCTCCTCAAAAAGCTATGGCAGCAGGGATTTATCCTTACTTCAGAATGATCGAAAGCGATCAGGATACTGAAGTGATGATCAGCGGTAAAAAAGTCCTGATGTTTGGCTCAAATGCTTATTTAGGATTGACTAATCACCCTAAAGTAAAAGAGGCAGCAATTGAAGCGATCAAAAAGTACGGTACGGGATGTGCCGGTTCACGTTTCCTGAATGGTACGCTTGACATCCATATCCAATTGGAAAAGCGTCTGGCCGAATTCGTAGGAAAAGAAGACGCAATCGTGTATTCAACAGGTTTCCAGGTGAATCTGGGAGTAGTATCCTGCCTGACAGGGCGTGAAGATTATATCTTATGGGACGAACTGGACCATGCCTCCATTATCGAAGGCCATCGCCTGTCATTCTCAACCAAACTTAAATACAAGCATAACGATATGGATTCGCTGGAGAAACAACTCCAGAAATGCGAACCCGACAAAGTGAAACTGATCGTTATCGACGGTGTGTTCAGTATGGAAGGAGACATAGCCAAACTTCCGGAAATCGTTGCCTTGGCAAAGAAATACAATGCCAGCGTCATGGTTGACGAAGCACACGGTTTGGGAGTTCTCGGAGATCACGGACGCGGAACCTGTAACCATTTCGGTGTTACCGACGACGTCGACCTGATCATGGGTACTTTCAGTAAATCATTGGCTTCTATCGGTGGATTTATCGCTTCAGACAAAGACACCATCAACTACCTCCGTCACAATTCACGCTCTTACATTTTCAGTGCAAGCAACACTCCGGCAGCTACCGCAGCAGCGGGTGCGGCACTCGATATTATGCTGAGCGAACCGGAACGTATCGAGCATCTGTGGAAACTGACTCACTATGCCTTGGACGGCTTCCGCAACATGGGTTGCGAAATCGGACATACAGCTACTCCGATCATTCCTTTGTTCATCCGCGACAACGACCTGACATTCCTGATCGTTAAGGAACTGTTCGAAGCAGGTATCTTCGTAAACCCGGTAGTTTCGCCGGCTGTCGCTCCTGAAGATACGCTGATCCGTTTCTCCCTGATGGCAACTCATACGAAAGAGCAGTTGGATTATGCGCTTGAAGCTATTCACAAAGTATTTAAAAGTCACGGCTTAGTAGACTAAACTGTTACTATATTTATAATAAAAGGCTCCCAAACGGTAGAAATACAGGCTTGGGGGCCTTTCACTTTTTTCCTGTTCTTGTTTTTTCACTATCCCTTGCTCATTCTCTGAGAATATTTGACTATTTTTGCGTAATTGTACGTATCATACGTACCATACACATTATAAAACATATATATTACCGGAAAATGGATTTCAAACTAAATAAAGGAAGCTGCTGCATGGGGAAAAAGGGATGCAGCAAAATACAAAATACAAAACTGAATACCTACGATTGGCTCTGCGACGTACCTGATGCGGAAAATGCAACCGATTATGTAGAAGTACAATTCAAAAATACCCGGAAAGGTTATTTCCTGAACAGTTCCAAAATACCTCTCGAAAAAGGAGATATGGTCGCTGTCGAAGCCAGTCCCGGACATGATATAGGAACGGTAACCCTCACCGGAAAACTTGTTCTTCTTCAAATGAAAAAGAACAATATACGTACCGGAGAAGGATACGAACCTAAAAAAGTGTACCGCAAGGCAAAGCCCACCGATATCGAAAAATACGAAGAGGCGAAAGCGAAAGAGCATGCAACCATGATCCGTTCACGCCAGATCGCAGCAGACCTGGGACTGAACATGAAGATCGGTGACGTAGAATACCAGGGGGATGGCAACAAGGCTATTTTCTACTACATCGCAGACGAACGTGTCGACTTCCGCCAGCTGATCAAAGTCCTGGCCGAAGCATTCCGCGTACGTATCGAGATGAAGCAGATCGGAGCCCGCCAGGAAGCCGGGCGTATCGGAGGTATCGGACCTTGCGGACGCGAACTTTGCTGTTCCAGCTGGATGACCAGCTTCGTTTCTGTGGCTACCGGTGCCGCCCGTTACCAGGATATTTCCATGAACCCGCAGAAGCTCGCCGGACAATGTGCAAAACTGAAATGTTGTATCAATTACGAAGTGGACGCCTATGTGGAAGCTCAGAAACGCCTGCCCTCGAGGGAAATCGTACTTGAAACGAAAGATAACAACTACTACCATTTCAAGACAGACATCTTCAAACGCGAAATAACTTATTCTACCGACAAATCATTTGCCGCAAACCTGATAACAATATCAGCCGAACGTGCATTCGACGTGATCAATATGAATAAGAAAGGAAGCAAACCGGTCACACTGGAAGCCGACACCAAACCTCAGCCGCCCAAACGCGATGCTCAGGACATTCTCGGTCAGGATAGCGTTACCCGTTTCGACTCGGTCAAGAAAAAGAAGAAAAAACGTCCGGCAGGAAACAACGGAGGCAATAACGGCAATGGCGGCGGAAACAATGCGAACGCTGCTGCCGGTGGCGAAGGCGGCAACAACAGGCCGGCAAACAACAAACAGGCCGGTAACAAACCCGTCAACAACGACAGGCAGCAGCCGGGTAATAACGACAGACAGCCGGGTAACGAAAACAGCAACAGACCTTCCGGCAACAACAACGGTAACAAAGGCGGTAACGCTAATAATAACGGAAATAACGGTAACAACAACCGTAACAACAATAACCGGAATAACAGAAACAGACAAAAACCTAAAGGCAATAATGACAAGCAAGCGAATAATGACAGACCTCAGCAGCAAGCTAAACCGGGCAACAAACCGGAAAATAAGCCCGAAGCTTAAAGGATTCATTGTCGTTCTCTTCATATCCTTATGCTTCTCCTGCGATCGACAGGCCTTGTACGACCAGTACCAGGCCATTGATAATACAATGTGGGGGAAGGATAAGGAATATTATTTCTCTTTTCATGTAGACGACATTTCCGTTCCCTACAACCTGACATTCGAGGTTCGTAATAATAATATGTATCCTTACCAGAACCTCTGGCTTTTCTGCAATGAAGAGCAGCCGATCGGTCCTTTGAAACGGGATACGATAGAATGTGTGCTGGCTGACGAGTTCGGAAAATGGCACGGGCATGGCATATCCCTGTTCCAGTCCAGCTTTCCGATACGGACCAACTATAAATTCGAACACCCGGGGATGTACACATTCAGTTTCCGCCAGGGAATGCGCGACAGTACATTGAGAGGAATCCAGGAAATCGGATTCCGGGTAGAAAAGACTAATTGATCATCGCTCTCTCCGGGAAGCATCCAGGCGCAGGAAGATAAACAACAAGATTGTAAATCCCAGCAAAGAAGAGCCTCCATAGCTGAAGAAAGGCAAGGGAATACCGATTACGGGCGTTATCCCGGTAACCATTCCCACATTTATCGCCAGGTGAAAGAAGAAGATGGAGGCTACGCTATAGCCATACACCCGGGCAAAAGCCGTATTCTGCCGCTCGGAAAGAATAACCAGCCGGATGATAAATATCCCGAATAAGATCAGCACCACAGAGGACCCGATAAAACCGTGCTCCTCTCCTACGGTACAGAATATAAAGTCCGTCTCCTGTTCCGGTACATATTTCAGTTTTGTTTGCGTCCCGTTCAGGAAACCTTTTCCGGTCAGTCCGCCCGACCCGATAGCGATCTTCGACTGGTTCACGTTGTAACCGGCACCGCTCGGATCATCTTCCAATCCCAACGAAACTTTGATACGGATCTGCTGATGGGGTTCCAGTATCTCGTCGAACACATAATCCACCGAATACATGAAGGCCATCGATCCCAAAGCAAAGGCGGCTATCAGTGCATAATGCCAGACCCAGTTACGCATAGAAAGATATACCAGGTAAACGACAGCCAGTCCGACCAATCCCATCGAAACCCAGGCAAAGTTTACGGGAACAAACAAGGACGTAATATAAGCAGCCAAATACACGATAGCCGTTCCTCCAAGCATAACCTGCAATGCCATCCTGTCCCTGCGGACTGTCGCCACAAGAAAAAAGGAGATAACCAGTATCATGGAGGAAACAATCAACTCTCCCATATCCGTCGCACCTACTACTACATCCGAAAATTTCATCGTAGTTACAAAAAACGCCACCGCACAAACACCGGCCAGCAAAATATATCCGGACATCCCCTCCCTGTACAACATCAGGAAAAAAGCAAAATAAACCAAAGCCGAGCCAGTCTCCTTTTGCAGAATAATACAGATCATCGGCAGGAAAATCAGCAGAAGCGTTATAGAGAAGTTCTTGACAGTAGTCAGCTGAAATCCATAGGAATTCATAAACTTTGCCACTGCCAGAGCTGTAGCGAACTTCGCAAATTCAGCAGGTTGTATACGAAATGAACCCAGCTGCAACCAAGAATGGGACCCCTTTATATTGGGAGCAAAAAAGATGGTCGCTATCAGCAGAACGATAATTCCCGCATAGATCAGGTAAGCAAAGACATCAAAGAAATCGCTTTCCAGCATCAGTATGACAAAAATAACCACCATCGAAACGCCCACCCACATCAGCTGCGACCCCGGACGCCCATTTATATCAAATAAACTCATGCTGTCAAACTCAAAGCTGGCACCACAAATCGTAAACCAACCGGCCACTATCATCAACAAATAAAAGATGATGGTAAACCAGTCAATCGTTTTCCATATTTCAGTCTTTCTATACCCCACTATTTCCCAATAAATAAACATGATCTTCGGTAACAACCGAATTCACCATTTTTTCTTCCAACGCTTTATCCTCAGGTGCAATCTCACCTTTCAGATACAATTCCATCATCAACTTTCCGATAGGCACTCCGAACGCTGCCCCGAAACCGCCATTCTGGACATATACGCAGATAGCGACTTTCGGATTTTTATAAGGAGCAAAACCGATAAAAGCGGAATGATCCTTTCCATGAGGATTTTCGGCCGTACCGGTTTTTCCGCATACTTCAATACCCGGTATCGCCGCAGCCCAACAAGTCCCTCCCAGTACTGCATTACGCATACCTTCTGCCACGATTTCATAATATTTTGAATCCACCGTCGGATAACGTTTTTCTGTATAAAGCGAATCCAAAGGGGTATCCTGTATTTCTTTTACGACATGAGGAGTAATAAAATAGCCCCGGTTGGCGATCGTTGCCGCCAGGTTACAGATCTGCAACGGCGTGGCGGTTACTTCACCCTGCCCAATCGCAATAGATATGACCGTTGTAGAAGTCCAGCGATGATAATAATTATCATAAAATTCACTGTTCGGGATAAAACCTCTCCGCTCCCCAGGCAAATCGATTCCCAATTTATAACCGTATCCCATAGAAACCAGATGATTCTTCCAGACCTCAAAACCTTTCTGTATAGTCGGGTAACGACGGCGGCTATCCAGCATATCATGCAGTCCCCAGCAAAAATAAGAGTTACAGGAAGTTGCCAAAGCCGGAACCAGGCTCAAAGGAGACATATGTCCGTGACAAGCCGGCTTTCTTTTCGATGAGAAAGTATATCCATGTGCACAAGTATACATGGTTTCGGGCGTTATCACCCCTTCCTGTAAAAAGATCAGTCCCTGTGTCGGTTTAAATGTAGAGCCGGGAGGGTAATAACCGGTTATGGAACGGTCGATAAGCGGAGTCTGAGGATCTTCTTCCAGCATCTTATGGTTTTTCCCACGCTGGCGCCCGACCAATAAACTCGGATCATAATTAGGAGAAGAGACCATACAAAGAACTTCGCCTGTCTCCGGCTCGATCATCACGATACTACCGACCTTATTCTTCATCAACTTTTCTCCATAAGCCTGCAAATTAATATCGATTGCAAGTTTTAGGTTCTTACCGGAAACAGGAGCTATATCGCTGTTCCCGTCATCATATTTCCCTTTGATACGACCATGCACATCCCGTAAGAGAATCTCCACGCCCTTCTCCCCGCGCAGTTCCTTTTCATAGGAACGTTCAACACCCGCGCGCCCGGAGTTATCGCCTTGTACATAATAATCGTCTTTTTCTATATCCTTCCGGTTCACCTCACCGATATTACCCAGTATATGTGCCGCATAAGGATATTCATATTGGCGGATCGTACGGTTCTGGATATAAAAGCCAGGAAATTTATATAGTTTTTCCTGCAATACCCCGCACTCCTGAGCCGAAAGATGGTTCATAAACAGTTGTGGGACATACGACGAGTACCCCGGATTCAACCGCCGGTTCTTTATTTCTGCGATCCGTTTTTCAAACTGTTCTTTTGTAATACTCAGGATATTACAGAAATCCAACGTATCGAACGGCTGGATTTCGCGCATGATAAGCATCACATCGTAAGCCGGCTGGTTATAAACCAGCAGGTTGTCATTACGGTCATAAATCATTCCGCGTGAAGGCGGCAAAGTCTTTTTCAGGAACGCATTGCTGTCTGCCCATGCTTTATAATCGTTCTCAACCACCTGGAGGTAGAATAAACGGATGATAAAGACGAGAACCAGCAGAACCACAGCGCCTATTATCACATAACGCCTGTTCTCAAGTGTATACTTCGTATTAGTCTCCACTCTTTTGTGTCTCTATATTGAATGCTTCTATTGTACAAATTAATAATGTAGTCGTTACCACACTCGCCCCGATACGGATGGCAAGGAATAACGGATCGAACAGCGTCAACGATTCGATCAGGAATAAAGTGACATGGTGGATCACCACAAATGAAAGCACATACCGGAAGAAGCCACCATAGCCAAAGGTCTTATAGGAAGGATAAATCCCCTCGGGCAAGTCCTTCCCCATAAAAAAGCGGATCAGCGGTTCACGGATAAATCCGGCCAGCGTACAGGCTGCCGCATGCATTCCGGGGGTATTTGAAAACATATCGATCACCAGACCGATAAGGAAAGAGAAAAGAACGACCAGGTCGCGCGACGTACCCACCGGCATCTTTATAATAAAATAAAGATACAGGAACGGCGTTGCAATCCGCAGGAAATGGATATTATTCAGGATCAAAACCTGAATTAATACCAGTACAACGAAATAAACCAATCCCCGTAATAAATTAATCATTTCTTCTCGCCTCTTGTTCTACTCTTCTTTGTTCTGCCTGATTATAATTCTTGATGATACGGACATTGTTCAGTGCCTGAAAGTCCGTAGCCAATTCCACCTCGAGTGAAAAAAAGTTGTCGTCATGCTGTTTTTCAAAATCTGCCACCGTACCGACAATCAGCCCTGCCGGGAACACGCTCGAATAACCGCTTGTCACGATCGTATCTCCCTTCTGGAACTCCACATGGCGCGGCAGTTTTTCCAGGTTGGCAAAACGGATATCGCGCCCTTTCCAGATCAAAGCTCCGAAATAAGTACTTCCCAACACTTTGCAGCTTAACTGCGATTTCGGATTAAGCAGAGGTATGATCACAGAGAAATGATCGTTCACCGTCGAAACAATTCCTACAACTCCTCTTTCGGAAACAACTCCCATATCTGGTGCTATTCCGTCTTTACTTCCTTTGTTTACAGTGATATAATTCGAAAGATGGCTGACACTGTTATTCACCACCCCGGCCAGGATAAAACTATATGCAAACTGCTCGGTCGAATCAGGAGCAAACCCGGCAAAAGCAACCGTATCCGCCACCATCATATCCAGACGGTCCTGCAACTCCAGCAATTCCATCTCCAGTTGCCCGTTCCTTTCCAGCAATTCCTTGTTGATCTCATGCAGGTTCAGATACGATGTTACATAACCGGAAACGGACGCAATATGTCCTGTCAATACGTTTGCCGAACTGAAGATGATATTCCGCTGGTATGCATTATTACGATAAATCAGCATCAGCGAAACAATCTCAAGCAAAACGAACAGGAACCAATGCCTCTTTCTTACCAGGAAGTCCAGCAGTTTACGCATAAATAATAATGTGCCAATTTGATAATGTGCCAATATGCCAATTAATCAATACACCGACGAATGTGCTTTTATTGGCACATTGGCATATTGATTAACTGGCACATTATTCCCCTTATCGAATAAGGAAATTAAATTTATCTATATTCTTTAATGCAACGCCTGTACCTATTGCAACCGCATGCAACGGATCTTCTGCAATATGGAACGGGATATTGATCTTATCCGTCAGACGTTTGTCAAGCCCGCGCATCAAAGCACCGCCACCTGCCAGGTAGATACCGTTACGTACGATATCGGCATACAGTTCGGGAGGAGTCTGCTCGAGCGCACTCAAGATAGCCGCCTCCATCTTGGAGATCGATTTCTCCAGGCAATGTGCGATTTCCTGATAAGAAACGGGAACTTCCATCGGAAGGGCCGTCATCTGGTTCGGACCATGTACGATATAATCTTCAGGAGGATTATCCAGGAACGTCAGCGCTGAACCGACATTGATCTTGATCAGTTCGGCGGTACGTTCACCCACCTTCACATTGTGCTGGCGGCGCATATATTCCATAATATCAGCCGTCAGGTCATCTCCTGCAATACGGATCGATTTATTGGATACGATACCGCCCAGCGAGATAACAGCGATCTCGGTCGTACCACCGCCTATATCCACGATCATATTGCCTTCGGGTGCTTCTACGTCGATACCGATACCGATTGCAGCAGCCATAGGTTCATAAATCATGTAGACGTCGCGTCCGCCGGCATGCTCGGCAGAGTCGCGTACGGCACGGATCTCCACTTCTGTACTGCCCGAAGGAATACAAACCACGATGCGCAGCGAAGGTGAGAACCAGCGGTGTTTCGGATTTATCATTTTAATCATGCCGCGTATCATTTGCTCGGCAGCAAAGAAGTCGGCAATCACGCCATCGCGGAGCGGACGGATCGTACGAATATTCTCGTGCGTCTTTCCGTGCATCTGGCGTGCCTTTTCTCCGACCGCCAATACTTTGTCGGTACGCCGGTCGAGGGCAACTACCGATGGCTGATCCACTACGACCTTACCACCACTGATGATGATGGTATTCGCAGTACCCAGGTCCATCGCTATTTCTTGTGTGAAAGAAAATAATCCCATAAAAATAATGTGTTAATTTGCCAATGTGCTAATGTGCCAATGAAAAGTGCTTATAATTGGCACATTGGCATATTGTCTTATTGGCATATTATTAATGTTTGAAATGACGGACACCCGTCTTAACCATAGCCAAGCCATGCTCGTTGCAATAATCAACAGACAGCTTGTCATTTACAGAACCACCCGGCTGAATAACAGCAGTAATACCTGCTTTATCAGCTATTTCAACACAGTCAGGGAAAGGGAAAAATGCATCAGAAGCCATAACGGCACCTTTCAAATCGAATTCGAAAGCGTTTGCCTTTTCAATGGCCTGTTTCAAAGAATCCACGCGAGATGTCTGACCGATACCGCTTGCGCAAAGTTGTTTGTTCTTTACCAAAGTGATAGCGTTCGATTTGCTGTGCTTCACCAGTTTATTAGCGAACAACAAGTCCTCTGTTTCCTGTGCGGAAGGTTGTTTGTCAGTCATCGGTTCCAGATCTGCGGCAGTCTGGATACTCAGGTCTTTTTCCTGCATCAATGCACCATTTAACAGTGAACGGAATTGCATCGGACAAGTCTTTGCATCCTTGCGGACCAGGATGATGCGGTTTTTCTTCTGCATCAACACTTCCAAAGCGTCTTTTGTATATTCCGGGGCGATGATTACTTCGAAGAAAATCTTGTTGATCTCTTCGGCTACTTCTTTATCGATTGCGCTGTTGGTAATCAGGATACCGCCGAATGCAGAAACCGGGTCTCCGGCCAGTGCCTCTTTCCATGCTTCAAGCACAGTCGGACGGGATGCGATACCGCAGGCATTATTATGTTTCAGGATAGCGAATGTCAGTTCGTCGAACTCGTCGATCAGGCTAACGGCAGCATCGATATCCAACAGGTTGTTGTAGGAGATCTCTTTACCATGGATCTGGTCGAACATATCGTTGAACTTGCCATAGTATTTAGCAGCCTGGTGAGGATTTTCACCATAACGCAGGTGCATCGGCTGGTCTACGGCAGCACGGAAATGCGAACCCTCGCCTCCATCGAAATAATTGAAAATAGCAGAGTCATAGCCGGATGAAACAGCAAATGCTTCTTTGGCGAACCATTTACGGTCTTCCAGGGAAGTTTCTGCACCCTTTTCATTCAACACCTGCATCAACGGCTGATACTGTGCTTTGGATGCTACGATCACTACATCTTTAAAGTTTTTTGCAGCGGCACGGATCAATGAGATACCGCCTATATCTATCTTTTCGATAATTGCCTGTTCTTCTGCGCCTGAAGCTACTGTTTCTTCAAACGGATAGAGGTCTACAATCACCAGGTCGATTTCAGGAATTTCGTATTCTGCAATCTGCGCTTTATCGCCTTCGTTATCTCTGCGGTTGAGAATACCTCCAAAAACTTTCGGGTGAAGAGTCTTAACACGTCCTCCCAGGATAGAAGGATAACCGGTCAGGTCTTCCACTGCATCGCAAGGGATATTTAATGATTCGATAAATGTCTGAGTTCCACCTGTTGACACGAAGGTTACACCTTCGCTATGAAGTTTCTTTAATATTTCATCCAGTCCCTCTTTATGGTATACAGAGACCAATGCACGCTTGATACGTTTTGTTGCAGCCATCTTTGTTCGGTTTATTTTAATGTTTTAGAGCACAAAAGTAGATAATTATTTTCAATAAGCACATAGGATAAGTAAATTTCTTTCCATAACAAAAGCGGGGATTTTTCATGCTATCCTGTTGATAGTGAAAAGTCCCCGCCATAAATAACGGAACGAACGCGATCCGTGTTAACGTTTATTCATTGCTCTCAACAAATTCTTACCAACCTTAAACCTGACGCTGGTACGGGGAGCGATCGGACAACTCTCTCCGGTACGGGGATTACGGCCTGCACGAAAACTCTGTTTCCAGGGACGGAAAGTGCCGAAGCCTTGCAGAACAATATCGTTCCCGTCACTCAGTCCCTCCTCCATCAGAACCTCCACCATCTGCCGCGCAACCACCTCGGTACATCCGACCCGGGATGCCATTGATTTTATTAAGTCTGTTTTATTCATAATTATTAGGTTGTTTCTGTTATTATCAAAATAGAACTATCCAATTATAGACTGATTGTTACTGGCTCCCCTCTTGAGAGACTGTGTAAAAACTAGTCTCTCGAGAGGGGAGAGAGACACTTTCGTCGCTGATAATCAACTCTAACATAACCTGGCGGTTGATGGCGGCGCGGGTCGGTTTTTACGTCTTCACGGTCGAGGTAATGACCGGCGGGTAGTAACGAGCTACGCGGTACATCTCCGACAGGGTGAGCCGGGCGGGATGCGAATATAAGAGGCGGGCGGCTTCGGCGTCGCTAACCGGGGCCGATTCTTAACTGAGGCGCAGTTCCACGCGGCGCAGGTAGGGGAAGATGTCGCGCAGCAGTTCGCCGTAGACGCGGCCGTCTTCCAGTTGCATCAGGTAGGTTTCGCAGCCTTCGAAGATGCCGTAGTTGTCGATGATGAAACAGACTGCTTCCGCATAGGGTTTGCCGGAAACAGAGACCATGCGGCGCAGTTCCTCCAGTCTTCCGCCACGCTGCCACAGATCACCGGGCAGCCTTCCGACAGGTAACGGCGGCTGATGTAGGTGCGGAACTCTTCGGCACGCTGGCGCGACAATGTCTCGTTATGCTGGTAGGAGCCTTCGGGCGAGGCGTAGCCGGCGACCAGCACCTGACGAAACTGCGAAATACCGGATTCATCTTCGGGGATCAGGAAACGGATTTCCTTGTTATAGCGGTTATAGATCGCGGCAGTGGGTTCGCCGGCTATCTTCACACAGGGCGGTACTCCTTCCCCACCCTCTGCGAGGGTACGGGCCGGAAGGGCGGCGGAAAAGGCTATATATAATATGTATAGGAAATGTTTCATATGCCGGGCGGATTAGTGGATAAAAAAGATCAGGGAGACGCCCGCACGCGTCGGGCCGAAATAATGACGGCGGAATATTCCGAGCACTTCCGTACAGTCGTAGCAGACGTATTTTTCATATTGCATATAGGCGTAGCCGGCACCGACAAACGCTTCCCCCCAATAGCGGCCGATCACCCAATGGTAGCCCCGGTAGTTTTTCTCTTCCATTCCCGGGATAAACGGGATATTTCCGATATTGAAATGGCCGTAGTGGCCGTGAAGGCCGAAGAAGTGGCCCTCATACGTCTGGCAGGGCCAGTAGCGCAGTTCGGGTTGTACGAGGTAATGTTTGAGCGACATATCGTTTTTGAACTCCCAGGCATTGTAAGCGCCCCAAAGGTCAAGACTCATTTTCCTGCCCAGGCGGAACTCGAATCCCATATTCGAGGTGCTCGTTCCCAAATAGAGAAGGTTACTTTTCAATGACACATATTGTCCATGAAGAGGAATGGATACCATATGCAAACACATGAGTATCAGCATATAAAAGAGTCTCTTTTCTATCGTTTATCTTTCTTTATCCTATAGACCTTATTTACGAAATAAGGGGCAGGGCTTCATTTAAGGGAAAGAAAAATACCTGTAAACTGATAGGAAAAAGGCTTTTTTAAAGGGGAAAAAGACCGGTTTCGCACAGGTTTATATAGTGAAAGGGTGTTAATTAGATTGATGCCCGGGGACAGTATGCACCAAAACAGGCAGGATAAGACTTTTTAAGTAAAAGTTAGTAGCTGACAGACAAAAATAGTTGCTTAGGCACCACTCAGGTACATAACAATCTAGTCCAAAGCAAATTCATGTTTCAAAAATATCTTAATATATGCTTCCACTTTGTTTTATTCCCTATCTTTGCCGCACAAGATGCTTTGAAAAACAAGTTTTACTGCATTCTGGAAGTTAATATTAATACTTGCCACCCTTATTTCGTAAATAAGGGTTCAGGCCCTTTTCAGAAACATATCGGCCGCTTTCTTCGTAATCTTCGCATTCGCCTTGTTCAGTACCGACTGGTCCAGTTGGGCCAGGTAGATACGGGTTGTCTTCTCCGAAGTATGTCCCATTGCCTGGCTGATTACTGCCACCGGGATATTCTGACGGAGCGCCTCGGTAGCCCACGAATGGCGTGCCACATAGGAAGTCAGCTTCACCGACAGATGCAGGCGGGCGCCGATAATCACGAGCAGGCTGTTGTATTTACGAAGCGCAGTTTTATAGGCTTCGTGTCCGTCCTTGCCCGCCGAGAGGACCGGGAAAAGGTAAGGAGAACCTTTCTGCCCGTACTTTCTCAAGAGTAACCGCATGGCAGGCGTAATCCCCACCCGTATCAGTGCCCCGGTCTTATGCCGATAATAGACGATCTCGCCGCCCACGATGTTTTTCTTTGTCAGGCAGGCAAGGTCCACAAAAGGGATTCCGCAGGCGAGGTAAGAGAAAATAAACAGGTCAAGCACTTCACGCAGCGAAGGTTCCCCCGGATAGTCCGCCTGCATCACTTTATTGACTTCCGCGATCTTCAAGGCACGTTTGGCCGTTTCCTCCCGTTTGAGATGCAACCCGGCAAAAGGGTCGCTGGCCGGTCCGGGCAATCCTTCCCGCAAAGCGGTATGGCAAAGTGCCCGGAAACTGCTCAGGTAACTGTTCACCGTATTCACCGCCAGCCCTTCGGCGCGTAGCGAACTGCCAAAATCATCTACCATGGCGGCGGTTATATCTGTCCATTGCAGCGAAGCGCCTTTCCAAAAACGGTACAGCCGGTTGCGAACCACGCGGTAAAGATCAGCCGTACTATCCTTTCCCGCCTCCCGTTTCCAGGCGACCTGAAAGTCCATGTAAACGAAAATGTTTTGTGTCATATTTCTTATATCATTATAGAAAAAACAAATGTACAACAAGTTATACGCTGCGGGAAGTTCCAAAAAGTCAATAGATTTTAGTATCTTTGCGCACTCATTCGAAAAATTAATAGGTATTCAATATATGATAACAGTAAACAATCTGGACGTACAGTTCGGCAAACGTATCCTCTTTCAGGATGTAAACATGAAGTTTACGCCGGGTAACTGCTACGGTATTATCGGTGCCAACGGTGCCGGAAAATCAACATTTCTCCGCGTGATCAGCAAACAGCTCGACCCGACACGCGGTTCGGTAACTTTAGGCCCGGGAGAACGTCTTTCGGTATTAAGCCAGGACCACTTTGCTTTTGACGAACATACGGTTATGGACACGGTCCTGATGGGACATACCACCTTGTGGGAAGTCATGAGCGAAAAGAATGCGCTTTACGAAAAGCCTGACTTCAGCGATGCCGACGGTATCCGCGTTTCGGAACTCGAAGAGAAGTTCGCCGAGATGGAAGGATGGAACGCCGAAAGCGATGCAGCCAACCTGTTGAGCGGCCTGGGTATCGCCGAAGAGTACCATTACAGCATGATGAAAGACCTGAGCGGTAAGCAGAAGGTGCGTATATTACTTGCCCGCGCTCTTTTCGGACAGCCGGACAACCTGCTACTGGATGAGCCGACCAACGACCTCGACCTGGAAACGGTGAGCTGGCTGGAAAATTACCTGTCCAACTCCGACCACACGATCCTGGTAGTGAGCCACGACCGTCACTTCCTCGACTCTGTCTGTACACACACCGTAGATATCGACTTCGGTAAACTGCAAATGTTTGCCGGTAATTATAGCTTCTGGTACGAATCAAGCCAGTTGGCACTCCGTCAGCAGCAGAACCAGAACAAGAAAGCGGAAGAAAAGAAAAAGGAACTGGAAGAGTTTATCCGCCGTTTCAGTGCCAACGTGGCGAAGTCCAAACAGACTACCAGCCGTAAGAAGATGATCGAAAAGCTGAATATCGAAGAGATCAAACCGTCTTCACGCCGTTACCCGGGTATTATCTTTACCCCGAACCGCGAACCGGGCAACCAGATTCTCGAAGTGAAAGGACTGACGAAAAGCATCGAAGGTAAGGTTTTGTTCAAAGATCTGAACTTCAACGTAGAAAAGGACGACAAGATTGTATTCATCAGCCGCGACCCGCGTGCCATGACTGCCCTCTTCCAGATTATTAACGGAGAAGAAAAGCCGGAAGCCGGTACTTTCCAATGGGGCCAGACGATCACAACGACCTATCTGCCGCTGGATAATGCCAAATATTTCGATTCCGATTATAACCTGATCGACTGGCTGAGCCAGTTCGCCGGAGATACCAACGAAGTATTCCTGAAAGGTTTCCTCGGCCGTATGCTGTTCTCGGGTGAAGAATTGCTGAAAAAGGTTAGCGTATTGTCCGGAGGTGAAAAGATGCGTTGTATGATTTCCCGGATGATGTTGACGGATGCAAACTGCCTGATCCTGGATACACCGACCAACCACCTGGATCTGGAATCTATCCAGGCATTCAATAATACGTTGCAGTCATTCAGAGGAAACGTCCTTTTCTCCAGTCATGACCACGAGTTCATCCAGACGGTGGCAAACCGTATTATCGAACTGACCCCTAACGGCATCATCGACAAGATGATGGATTACGATGATTACATCACCGATCCGGCAGTAGCCGAATTACGAGAAAAGTTATATAAATAGTAACTTTTCCCCTCTGGAGAGGGGGCAGGGGGTGTGTATTACATATATTATATAGAGATGAAAAAGCGGTTGTTATTCCTTCTGACAGTATTTATTGGCTGGCTTCCGGTCCTCGCCATTCAAAAGCCGGTCTTCATGTTATATCACCATGCCTTAGCGAACGGGGGTTCGCTAACCGATTACCTTAAGGTAATTACTCATGGGTTGTTGCTTGATTGTACGGTTTCTGGATATCTGACAGTTATTCCGCTTCTCTCTGTATTGATTTCCATCTGGTTGCCGGGGAGGTTCTATCAGAAGTTCCTGAAAAGTTATTTTCTGATTATGGGAATCGTGGTTGCAGCCATCTTTGCGGTAGACGTTGCCCTGTATGGTTATTGGGGATTCCGGCTGGACGCCACCCTGTTCTTTTACCTGCAATCGCCCGCCGACGCCATGGCCAGCGTACCGGTCGGTACATTCCTGCTTCAGTTCGCTCTTTTCGGGATCTATGCTTACGGGATATTCTGGTTGTTTAAACGGTTTATCGTACCTTTATTTCCCGCGACCCCGGCCCAAAACAGATTGGGAGGAACAATCATAGTCCTGCTGCTCGCCGGCATCCTTTTCATTCCGATCCGAGGAGGAGTGACTACTTCAACCGCCAATGTCGGTATGGTCTATTTCAGCAAAAACCAGTTTCTGAACCACTCGGCGATCAACCCGGCATTCAGCCTGCTCGCTTCTCTCAGCAAACAACAGGATTTTGCCGCCCAGTTCAATTTCTTCCCGGAAGAAGAGAGAAAGGAGCGCTATGCCGCACTGACCCTTCCGGATGACAGCCTGACAAATAACACGGAAAAGGTCAGTCTACTGACAACCGACCGTCCAAACATACTGATCATCCTGATGGAAAGTTTTACAGCAAACGCCATCGAAGCCGTGGGAGGAGAAGCGGGTGTCACCCCGAATCTGAACAGGCTAAGCAAAGAGGGGATCACCTTCACCAATATGTATGCCAACTCCTTCCGTACCGACAGGGGGATTGTTGCCGTACTGAACGGTTACCTGGCACAACCGACGACTTCTATCATGAAGTATCCCGCCAAAAGCCAGACACTTCCCTCTATCGCCAAAAGCCTGGGAGAACAGGGATATGTAGCCGATATGCTTTACGGGGGAGATATCAACTTTACGAATATGCAAAGTTACTTCTTCAGTTCGGGATACAGCCAAATCACTGCCGACCGTGACTTTCCACTCTCCAGCCGCCTCAGCAAATGGGGAGCAAACGATGACATCACTTTCACCCATCTATACGAATCGATCAAAGACCGGGATGAAAAGACGCCGTGGCTCAGTACATTCCTGACACTGAGCAGCCATGAACCGTTCGAAGTGCCTTTCCACCATCTGGATGACCCGTATCTTAACTCCGTTGCATTTACCGACAGTTGCATCGGTAGCTTTGTAGATAAGCTAAAGGAATTGCCGACCTGGAAGAACACGCTGGTCGTATTGATATCCGACCACGGCTTCCGTTACCCTTCAACACTGACGGATTACGAACCCCGCCGTTTCCACATCCCGATGATCTGGTTGGGCGGAGCCGTTAAAGAGCCGATGGTGATTGACACCTATGCCAACCAGACAGATCTGGCTGCCACCCTATTGTGCCAGCTGAACCTGCCGCACGACTCCTTCATATTCAGCCGCGACATACTCGATCCCGGCTCCCCAAAATATGCCTTCTACACCTTCCCCAACGGATTCGGTTTCATCGACAGCACGGGCGTTTCAGTATATGACAACGAAAGCAACAAACCCTTGCTCGAAACCCCGGTAACAAACAGCGAAACCCGCCTGAATAAAGGCAAAGTACTGTTACAAACGCTGTATGACGATTTGGGTAGCAGGTGAAGATAATCAAAAAATAAGCGTCGGATTACAATGATTTTTTACTCATCCTGTAACCCGACGTTTTTCACAATTTTAACCTTACAACTTACCTAGTCACAATCAAAACCATAATCTGCAATACCGTCCACTTCTGAGGGCCAGCCCGGATTCTGATACAAGGTGGATTTTCCTGTATTCTTATCTGTCGTCAGAAGGAAATCTGTTACTGGTATAGGTTCCAGATAATGGGGTTTCGGAAAGGTATATCCCCAGTAAGCAGCCCCCGTAGCCGATTTCTGCAACGGACGAATATACTTGGAAATCCCGGCCTGCGATACGATTCCTTCACCGATGGTAGACGGATCGTATAATTTATACATTTCTTCCCATAAATTAATTCCTTCTACCTGATAGTCGACCATTTTATCCAGTGCACGCCATCTCTTCAGATCGTCGAGCCGCATGCCTTCGGCCACGAATTCGCAACGCCGTTCTCTGCGAATATTATAAAGGGTCTTATCCACATATCTCTCTTTCGACCAAACTGCCAGATCATTCTCTTGCGCCAGGTCAGTGGCTTCAATAGTTGCTCTATAATCAGGATTCACACCGGCACGAATACGAACGGCTTTCCAATAAACATCACATTTTCCGTCCAATTGCCCATGGCGTTCGTAATAAGCCTCCAGATAAGTCAAATACGCTTCGGCAGAACGGAAGATCGGTGTAGCCGTCGTTCCCTGGTATTGCGCCTGCTGCCCTTCTACATCGCTGACATATTTCTTTACATCATATCCTGTCGTTGCTGCTTCATTTCCCGTCAAGGTGATTTGCGGTGTATGATAGAAGATTGTATCACCGGAAATCCTGCTGACTATTTTGACAGAATTAGTCAGACGGGTATCACGATTTCTCATTTCTAAACGAAGTTCTTTATCTCCTAAATATCCGGAATTGGCATGATAGATGGGCAAACCGTTTGTCATCAGGTATGAGTTAACCATACTGCGTGTCAATCCTGTTCCAGCTCCCGTACGTCCCAGATAATTGGAACAACTGTGCGAAAGGATTCCTGCGATATAATAGCGGGCCAATATAACCTCGTCATTGTCGTTAAAAGGATCCAACTTATTGAACATTGTGATATAGTCCGTATCTAACTGCCGATTTGAGGCTACTACATCAGCGGCAGCTATTGCCTGATCAAAAAAGAAATTATATTCTGCTTCCGCACTTCCGGCAACAAATTTAAAGTCCGGATAAGTAGTAGCTCCAACCCATTTGGAGTTACCCGGCACAAAAGTCGTCCCTGCATGGTATTTTTCCCATGTTCCTTCGTACAAAGCAACACGCGCCTTCAACAAATAAGCGACATCCTTACACAAACGACCGGATTCAGGAGCTTTTTCCATCATTAATTCAATCGCCTTATCGAGGTCACTCAATATAAAACGGGCGATTTCATTACGCGGCGTACGTTTGCTAGCAGCCGTCAATACCTCCGTTTCATCGCTTAACATCTCTTCTATCTTCGGAACGTCGCCGTAGTTACGGAGCAACCGAAAATATTCGTACGCCCTGAAGAAATAACCTTCGCCCAGATAATGATTAATGAATTCCTCTGTACCGACCATTGCGCCTGCAGCTATCTGATCTTCCGTCTTCCTGATAAAATAGTTGATACCACGCAGGTTTTTAAACTTCCAGTCAGAGTTATCCGCATTGACCGTTTTCTTTTCTCCTTTATAAAACAGATTACTGATACTGTTACCTATCTGGTTGTCGCTGGTATTATCTACCGTATAGATTCCTCCCCACAACGATTCCATTTTCGGGAACAGGGAATAGTAGTCGTTAACAAATATCTTTAAATCCTCGGGATTTTTAAAATAAGCGCTCTCATTTCCGAAATCCATCGGTTCGCGATCCAGAAAATCGCAGGACGAGAAACTCAATCCGAGTAAAGTTAATCCTAAAATAAAATATCTTTTCATATACATTATATTACTTACTGTTTACTGATTACCCAAAATGTATTTAGAAAGTTACGTCCAGACCTATTGACCATACTCTGTACATCGGATAGGTTTTACCCGGTCCATAGGCACTGTCAGTTTTACCGACAGCTTCCGGATCATAAATCTTTAGTTTAGTAATAGTAAATAGGTTTTCACCGGATACATACAGACGGGCCCTCTTCACATATTTGCTCAGTTTCGTATATTCCGGTAGATTAAAACCGATTTGCAGGTTCTTCAAACGCAGATAAGCTGCGTTTTGCATAAAGCGATCACACACTTGCGAGTTGTTTCTGTCTGTTCTTATGCGTCCGTAGTAAGGATCGTCCATATTGGCACCCAATGTTTCGCCGGCATACCGGAAGTAATCCAGATGATTTGTGTAAAGAGAACGTTGCCAAGCTCCTACCATCCCGAAGAAAGTCGCACTATCTTTAAAGAATACGTCGCGCTTACCGATGCCTTGGAAAAAGGCTCTGAAATCAATGAACTTATAGCGTGCATCCAACGTAAAGCTATAAGCAAAACGGGGAGTACCGTTACCTATCACTTTCAGGTCACCGTAATCATTGACGGTTTCACTACCTTTGTCCACTCTTCCGTCGTTATTCAGGTCTTTATACATGATATCGCCGCCGCCCCATTTGCTACCAATCGAAGATTGATCGTGCAAAGCCAAATAATCGGTCATTTCTTTATCACTTTTAGCTATGCCAATCGTTTCATATCCCCAGATATCGCCATATTTCTTTCCGCTATACCAGCCGTCAAGTTTACCGTCAGGACTGTCGTAGCGGGTTATCTCTGTCTGATAATCACTGAAGGTCGCCGAAATACCGTAGCCGAAATTCTTATTCACCTGGTCTCTCCATCCGATTTCGAATTCCCAACCCCGGTTTCTCAATTCCGCATTGTTAGTTTTCGGAGCGCTGGCTCCATAAATAGAAGGCAACGACTTGGAGGGGCCAACCATATCCTTAGTTGAACGCTGAAACCATTCCAATGTTCCCGTAAAACGATTCTTAAAGAATCCCCATTCGAGCGCAGCTCCCATATTTTCAATCTTTTCCCAGGTCAGGCTGACAGAATAAGGATTGTACATCGGAAGTGAAACGGCCTGTTGCCCACCAAGCACCAAGGAGGCATTTTTAGCTTCCATCTTCTGGTAATACGGATAAAAAGACGTGGTGTTCTGGCTTCCCAGCTTCCCATACGAACCTCTTAATTTCAAATACTCAAAACCGGCTTCATTTAAAGATTCCCAAAACGGCTCACTGGCGATATTCCATCCCACGGAAAAAGACGGAAAAAATGCCCAGCGCTGATTGGAGGGAAAACGTGATGCACCGTCATAACGCAGATTGACTTCAGCCATGTAACGTTCATCATAATTATAATTGATACGTCCGAAGAAACCGAGTGAAGACCATTCTCCTTTCTTATCTGACATCATCGTATTGGTACCGGCACCCGATGGCAGGAAAGGTTTATCATCCAGCAAAATATCATCTGAAGCTACACGGGTCGTTTCGGTATAATAATACTCCGATTGTCCGCCCAGCAATACTCCAAAAGCATGCTTATCAATATTCCAGTCATAATTCGTATAAATATTCGTATTGAAATAGTTGACTCGTCCGTTACCTTTTTCAAAGTAACTTACTCCGGCCGCAGGCTGACGGTTGAATGATCCGTTATCCTTAACTTCAGTCTTGTCGGCTACGCCTTCCAACACAGATATATATTGTAAAGTACCATCGGGAAGACTGCTTTGAATCTTTTTAAACTGACGGGTATCACGGGGTGATTCCAAACGACTGTTCAGTTCAACATGGATATTCCATTTCTCAATCGGTGTAATGGTCAATGTAGCCTGGTTATACAGTTGCTGATTTTTGTTGTTCACACGCCCTCCGTCTTTCATTGCTGGAATCATGGATTCTCGGTTGTATTCACCGTTAGGCATATAAAGAGGCATTAGAGGTGACCGACGTCCCAAGTTATGGAAAAACAGGTCGTTCATGGCTGTAGGTTTATCGTTTTCCGTATTCACAAGGCGGGAATTCCAAACCAATTGCACGTACTTATTAAAATTGACACCCACCTTTCCGTTGATGGACAGACGTTGAAACTGTTCATCGGCATAATTGAACAGACCGGTCTGATCCAGATAGTTTCCTGAAAAATAAAAATTTACTTTATCAGTACCTCCACTAACACTGACATTATGTTCCTGCGAAACCGTCGCTTTTTTCAGATAGGTATCATACCAGTCGGTATTACCGAAACTCCGCTGTCCCCAAGTCCAATCATTTTGATCAGCCACTTTTTCGATGCCATAAGGCAGTTCGCCACGCTGATACTGCAAAATTTTATCCAGTTGTCCCTGTCCGAATTGCGCACCGCCTCCTGCATTGATGAAAGCATCGTTGATCATTAATGCATATGTATAAGAATCCACCATCTGGGGAACTTTTATCGGATTGGATATGCGGACATTACCTGTATAGTTTACTTGAGTAATACGGCTCGATCCGCTTTTCGTCTTTATCAGGATCACACCGAAAGGAGCGCGGGAACCGTAAATAGAGGCAGCCGCAGCATCCTTCAGTACGGAAACATTCTCGATATCGTTCGGATTGATTGTCGATAAGTCACCTTCCATCCCGTCGATCAACACCAGCGGAGCAGAACTGGAACCTTCGTCTATGGAACCGATACCACGAATATTGATTTCCATCTTTTGCCCCAACGCACCCCCTTGATCATTGGTAATGTTCAAACCGGCAATTGTCCCCTGCAATCCCTGAACCGCATCCGTCAATGGTCTGGATTCAAAGACTTTGTTATCGATCGTTTTTACGGATCCTGTCGCATTGATCTTTTTCTGCGTACCGAAACCGACGATAACGACTTCGTCGATCAATTCCGAATTACTCTCTAAAACGACCTTCAAGTCCTGTTGTTTACCTACGGTTATTTCCTTATCCTTGTAACCGATATAGGAAATCACGAGAATACTTTTAGAATTGGGTACCTGTAAGGTAAATTTACCGTCGATGTCGGTCATCGTACCTTTCGAAGTCCCTTTTATATATACATTCGCTCCAGGGAGCGGTTCATTCATATCGTCCAAAACAACACCTCTTACAGAGATGTTCTGGGCATAAACGTTTGCGGTTAACAAGGAAAGAAGACATCCGCAAATGAACATAATTATTTGTCTCATATCTTTGCAATTGTATTATTAGGCTTATCCTTTTTATTTACTAACTCCTTTTTGTCCGAAAATAAGTTTATACATAATCGTACTATCCGGAGTATGCACAATTTGTACAGCATCCACAGCACGGGGCGACGCATTTCTATTGCGCGTAACAGCCACCGTCAGCGTTCCGTCTCCCCCACCGGCCAGGTTCTGGGTAAAAAACCATTGTACCTTTCCGCCGCTGCTTGGCATCGGCGCTTTCCATTTGCAGTTGCTGGCAATCGATATCATCAAGGTATCGATGTCGGGGTCCAACATAATTTTTTCCATCTCATATAGTTTACCGGTAGTCTGCCCATCGTAATAGATACTATCTTTTGTAATCTGATAGTTACCCTGTTCATCCTTTACTAAATTCCCGTTTTGATCTTTCAACGTATCCGACTCCGTATAAAAATAACGGTATGTAGTATCGATACTTCTGGCCAGATTGAAAGTATATGAATTATTACTTGCCGAAGCAATACCGGTAACTTCCAGGGTCGGTTTCAAACTGAAATCACCTGGATTTGTCGCGTCATCCTCACATGCTGAAAATGAAAAATAAAGAAGACTGCCGACTAAAAGTGAATAAAATGATTTTTTCATGGATTATAACCAATTATTAATTATTTCTTTATAAATCTACCGTTGAAGGCTTTTCCTGTAGCTGTAAATAGTTGGACAAAATAATTTCCTCTCGATAAATTTCCAACGTACAGTGAGTCATCATTTATCTTTTTTCCAATCACACATGAACCGGACACATCAAAGATCCGGACATATTCCGGCCTCTCTCCCTCTTTCAATATAAAAGAGACCGTTTCTTCTACCCATGTAGGATATATCTGAAGTTTGTCCTGATTGACGGAAACAGAAATATTACCGACCGGAGTTATACTAACTTTTGTAACCAATGTATCCACATTACTGTTTAATATGAAATTAGCACCTTTTACCAAGCTATACGGATGAGATGTTTTCACATCATTCCCCATATCCCAATACATAATACCTCTAAGTTGATTATCCTTTACGAACCGATTTCGCCAAAGTGTCTGGTCATAACCGCAGAAAAGACGATAACAACCGGGTGATTCCTGATAAATACGATCAATTTCTGGAGAGTAGAAATCATCAAACAGATTGCGGATGCCAATCGGAGGATACGCTGTTGCATTACCGTTTTTAATTACATTGCTATTTTCATCCATTCCTGCCGATGTGGTAGTTGCATAAGAAAGCACGATCTTTTCTTTCGGATACCCCCAACTCAGAAATTTATCGTAAGCTGCTTGATAACCATTCCGTGTAAAAATATTTTTATCATTCGGTCCATAAACCTGAAACAGGAAATAATCCACATATTTCATATATTCCACCGGAAAACGATAAGATACATTATGGGGAGTCACCGTTAGTATTTTTCCTGTTTTCAGGTTTTTACGGATTTGCTCTACTACCAATGCATAGTTTTTCCATCCAGTATCGCTGTATGTCCATTCAAAATCCAGATCAACACCGTCCAGGTCAGTTTCATTAACGAGTTTTGCTATATTCTCTCCTAATTTCTTCCTGAGACCAGCATCACTGAAAGTTGTTTCCCAACCAGTATGACTACTGACACTCATCTTGATTTTAAAACCTCTATGCCCGTCATAAGCGCTCCGCATAATATTAATATAATGTTTAAAAGAATAAGAATCATATCCCAAATTATCCTGCTTATCATATGCCCAATAAGAATCGGTCGGCCAAAGCGACGAAGCATCCAATTGGATCTCAAACCCCGGCATGATCACTCCGTTATTCATAATAGATTTCAATTGAGCCTGACTCTTCCCTCCTGCCCAAATAACTGTTTCATCCAACTTGGCATGTAAATTCAGGCCGACAACAGCCGGAACATCCGACAAATCGGGTAGAATATAAGATACCTCTTCATTCGGAAAGTTTCCACGTGAAGGGAAAGAGGCTACTCCATTGAAGGTAAACAAGTAAAGTTCCCCTTTGCCATTTTCCTTATTGGTCGACACACCCAGATGTACCCATTTCCCGATTTCCATTTTCTTGTCGCGGATATATTCTTTACCATTTAAGCGGACGATAATCTGCTTACTGTCTTCAGCACCAAGACGAATTGAAAATCCGTTTGTATCGGAAGCTTCTTTTTTAATAATAAAAGCCCCTTCCGTCCATTCTTCCAAATAAATCCAGGTATGAAAACAATAGGTAGAAGTAGATCGTAAAGCCTTGGTTCCGACCTCCATCTGAGCACCATTTCCATTTAAAGCAAGAATCCCTTTTCTACCTTTATAGTCACTCATATAGGTCCCATTTGCAACTGTACCCTGATTATCGGGATAACTGACATTTACGGTTCCATCGGGATAAGAATTGATTCCTAAAACTATTAATGTATTAGCTAAAAGATATTTGTCTTTATCGATAGCTCGGTCTGTAAAACGACCGAAATCAGTATATGCAGCCACAATACAATAAGTAAAGTCAGGATTGTCGGTCACGATCTCCCGTCCGGACTGCCCTGTAAATTCACCATGATGACGATATGTATAATCCACCACATTGGGACATAGATTCTGATCAAACTTATAATATGCAATCAGATCTTTCCATTGCGGATGAAACTTATTCAATGTATTCCGCCACATATACTCATAATCGGAAGACAAAACAGTACCCCATATTCTAAATTCATCCAGTCTGCCTGAAAAGGTACCCCCCAATTTAAAAATCGCATTTGTTGCCGGTATTGTAAAAACTAGTGACAAAGTCTTCACAACCTGGTTATTTATTAAAACAGTCAGTTCACCTTTATCACTAATCAGTGTGATATGTGCCCATTTATTCACTCCCAGATCCGGCGACTTAACAGAAAAAGACTCTTTACCAGCAAAGAAGACCAGTTCGGTATCGTCACCTAACCGTGCTCCAAAAGAATTTTCTTCCTGGTAGATGACAGTTCCTTTGTTCCATCCGGATGGACACATCCAAAATTGAATGGTATAAGAGGACAAACCATTCATCTCGGATATATTTCCGAACGAAATGGTGCTGTTATCTACCAGTTTCAACGCATAATTATCAACTTGTGCTTTTGTGGACAAGACACACAAAAAAGCGATTATACTAATTATAGTAAGTTTTTTACACATGACTGTTCTGAGTTAACAAAATATGAGATACTGATTGAATTATTTAATCAAAACCTTCAATGTAGAAGCTCCTGATCTGACAAAATAGAAACCACTGGTCAAAGAAACGCGGTCGTTGGAGCCATTGGAAACAAATAGTTTTACCTGTTTGCCGTCAGTAGTGTAGATATAAACTTTTTCCCCCGGAGTCAGTCCCTGGAATTCTATCTGATTATCAAGAATAGTATAAGATATTTTATCATTTACCTTGATGTCCTCATTGGCAACTGTTGTCGATTTCAAACGAATCTGCTCCGTTTTTGCATCTCCCGTCGGATTCAGTGTCATTTTGATTTCTTTAATTAAAATGGCTGAATTAGGTAGCTTAGCCTGAGATGCAAAATGCAAAGTTAGACGCAAAGGAATTCCTGCTTCTGTTCCAGCCTGATAGTCAAATTCAGTAACCTGCCAAAGCTCATCATCATAATAAAGATTTCCATTTTCATCTTCTTTCGGTGAATTGTCATCTTCCCATCTGGCAATAAAATGACCACTTCCGTAAACTTCCGTGGCATCAGCGAAATCACCGGCATATGTATAGGGTTGAGCAGATAATTGCCCATTGGATAAATCAGGGGTATTTTCTATAATTCTAAATACAACTCTGAATCGTACCGGTGTTTCCTCAGGAACATCATCTTTAGTGAAAAGGCTCATATTCCACCAACCGATATTAAAAGTACCTTCGGCTGCTTTTCCTGCCGAGAAAGTAGAATTCGAACCTTTAATACATAAGACTTTACCTACTTCTCCACCCAAATCAACAATAGAAGATCCCGATTGGATATACATTGCATTGGGAGCTTCAGCCAATCCAGCACCAAATTGTCCGTTATTCAACACAATATAACCGTCATTAAATTTTTCCACTGCATTTGTAAATGCAGTAGGCGGATTAGCTCCGGCCATCGCCTCATCATATAAGTAAGTACCTACTTCCTGATTTGCAAATACATAACGGGCAGGAGTTATATCCGTCTGAGCCATTACATTCGCTGTCATTACAAAAGCTGCAGCTACAAGTAAAATTTTCTTTCTCATAAACTATAGATTTTAAAAGTTAATAAAAATTTAAATTATCTGTGTCTGCAAATGTATGAGGGAGGCTAGATTTGTATGTTTAATAGATTCCGATTTATTTTCCATTTTTGTCCAATACCGTTAATAAATACAATATTTGAAGCCGAGAGGACAATTATGGAACAAATATAAGCCTGATTTCATATCATCCGCTGGAAATTCATTATCTTTGCCACAACTATATTGATCAGCAATGAAACACACAATAACTTTTTCTATACTATTATTACTGCTTATTATAGGATGCAACTGTAAGGCTTATCCTTTTTCTGATTATTATTTTAAGCAGTTATCCATTAAGGAAGGCCTCTCCCAATCCACTGTCAGATGTATATTAAATGACCAAAAAGGATACATCTGGATCGGAACGAAATTCGGACTGAACCGTTTTGACGGAAACGTAATAAAAACTTATCGTTACAAACAAGATACAGAAGGTAGTTTACCTAGCGACCTGATTCATTTTATAGCAGAAGACTCGTTATTGAACATTTGGATTTCAACAGAGAAAGGTTTAGTCATATACGATTATGATTTGGATCATTTTGTCCCGGTACTCTATCAAGACAAAAATATAAATGTTCGTTCTTTCCTGTTATTACCTGACGGAATCTTATTCGGGGGACGAGGTATAATCTATAAATATGACTATCAACACAAAAAGATCCAGCCTGTAGCCATAAATGGAACTGAAAATTACAAAGTATATTTCAATTCCATGGAATACTGGAAGGAGGATAAGATATTGATCAGATGTCGCTGGGAAGGCTTATGGATCTATAACCTAAGAAGCGGAAAGATAGAAAGGTCTCCTTTTTACAAGGAAAAAAATACATTGGCAACTTATATCGATTCGGAGCAAAACTTATGGGTGTCACCTTATGGGAAAGGATTACTGTGTTTTTCAAAAGAAGAAAAACTGGTTAAACATTATCAAACTAATAATTCAAGGTTAAACAACAATATAATTTTGGATATAAAAGAAAGGAACGGAGATTTGTGGATAGCCACCGATGGCGGAGGTATCAATATACTCGACCGGAAAAAACAATCTTTTTCTTTTATCAAACATTCACCGGGTGATATCTATTCCTTCCCTGTCAACTCTGTTTATAGTCTGTATATCGATAAAAAAAACAATTTATGGGCCGGAAGTATTCGTGGAGGTCTGATCGGAATTCGTGAAGTGTCCATAAAAACATACAGGGAAGTTCAACCTAACAATAAGCTGGGATTAAGTGATGGAACTATCTCCAGCCTGTATGAAGATTCCGATGGTATGATATGGGTCGGTACCGACGGGGGAGGCCTCAATAAATTAGATCTTCAAAACAATACATTCTCCTATTATCCTGAAACGCAAAATGAAAAAGTAACCTCTATTTCAAAGTTAGATAAAAATGAATTAATCCTTTCTTTTTTTGGCAAAGGTCTATACCGTTTCAATATAAAAACAAGACAACTCATACCATTCAGGCTCGTTGACAAAGAAAATGATGAAGATATTTACCACATGGGACTGGCTGTCAATATAAACAAGTTTTCTAAAAACAAAATACATTTCTTAGCTAACAAGGTCTATCTCTACGATATCGAAAAGAAAACATTCAACGGCATAGAATTGACCGACCAGGTTCCCAATATCACCGTCAGTTCCTTACAAGTTGTTTCAAACAATAAGGAACATACTTATTTATTCAGTATAAAGCAATTATTCGAAGTTGATAATACAAACAGTACATTAAAGGTTATTTTCAATCTGAAAAATGTCAATGAACAGATTACTGCTATTTGTGACGACAACAAAGGAAACTTTTGGATTGGAACAAATCAATACTTGCATCATTTCGATTATAAAAACAATCAAATCAAGACCATCGAAACTAATCTTTTTCACGGAGTCAGTTCTTTGATTTCAGATAAAAACGGCAGATTGTGGATAGGCACACAGGATATGCTTGTCACTTATTTCCCAGAAGAAGATAAATTTATCCTATTGGGTGAATCGAACGGAGCTTACCCGAATGAATATCTACCCAAACCGGTATTGATTTCCCAGTCCGGAGATATTTTTATGGGAGGTATTTCCGGATTAACACGCATCAGTAATGATATAAAACTTAATGATAACTCTATGCCTCGCATAGAGTTATCTGATTTAATTCTTGACGGAGTCAGAATAAATCAGCGCCAGATAAAGGATTCCGGAAAACAGATTAAACTTCCCTGGAATTATTCCTCACTGGTAATCAAAATTATGTCTAATGACGAAGATGTTTTCCGAAAAAAAATGTTCAGTTATCAAATCATAGGTCCTGACAAATACACCTCCGAGTCGTATGAACCTATGCTCACTTTTCATACATTACCCTACGGTGATTACCAAATATTTGTATCATGCAATATGCAAGACGGCAACTGGAGTACTCCCATAAAAGTATTATCTTTTACCATATCGACCCCCTGGTGGACAAGTGCCTGGTTTATTCTAAGCGTCATTCTATTGACCATTGCTATCGGAATAGGCATCGTTATCGGCATTTTCCATAAAAGAAGCACCAAACTAAAATGGGAAATGAAAGAACACGAACAAAAAGTATATGAAGGAAAAGTCCGTTTCCTGATTAATATCAGTCATGAGTTACGTACACCTCTCACATTAATTTATGCACCGCTAAAAAGAATGCTGAACCAGGATAATCTCGAAGAAGAAACTCAAAAAAAATTAACAGGCATATATAAGCAAGCTAAACGAATGACCAACATTATAAATATGGTATTGGACATTCGTAAGATGGAAGTGAGTCAGGATATCTTGCACATGCAACCTCATGAACTGAATACATGGGTTCATTCCATTGCAGAAGACTTCCACGAAGAATTCAGTACAAAAAAAATCGAGTTGAAATATGTATTCGATCATTCTATAACGTCTGTTTCTTTCGATAAAAACAAATGCGAAGTCATTCTTTCCAATTTTTTAATGAATGCGTTGAAATACAGTCCGGATAACTCCAGTATCACTTTATCGACCCAAAGAGTAGGAGAATACGTAAAAGTATCTGTCAGCGACGAAGGGGCCGGTCTCGAAGACGTCGATACAAACAAATTGTTTACCCGCTTCTATCAAGGCTATAATCACCAACCGGGTAGCGGAATCGGTTTATCTTACTCTAAAACACTGATTGAGTTACATGGCGGGAATATTGGAGCAGTAGACAACGAGGGGAAAGGTTCTACATTCTTTTTCGAACTAAAAGCAAATAATACCGAAAAAGAGATTGTTTACACGGAAAAAAACTATCTAAACAGCCTATTGTCCTCCACTGATGACAATGATTTCATAATCCAGGAAGGACTTCGTTTTGATATGAAAACCTATTCACTTCTTATTGTTGAAGATGAATCTGAAATGTTATCATTTTTAAAAGATGCCATGACTGACAAATTTAAGACTGTTTATACTGCCGAAAATGGAAGTAAGGCACTCGATTTGATTTATAAAAATCATCCTGATATAATTGTCAGCGATGTTATGATGCCTCAAATAAACGGAATTGAACTTACTCACCGTATCAAAACGGATATTGAAATCAGTCATATCCCAGTCGTTTTATTGACAGCCAGAAATAATGCGGAAAGTATGTACCAAGGGTACGAAACAGGTGCCGAAGCCTATTTGGCTAAACCTTTTGATATCGATGTATTACTAATGTTGATTCGCAATCAACTCAGGCATATCGAATTATTCAAATCACGCTACAAAAATTATAATTTTGTTATTACAGAATCAGAGACTTCACCTCTTAGTAATATTGATGAAAAGTTCTTATTGAAACTGAATAGCCTCGTTATAGAGAATCTTTCGAACCCAGCCCTGGACGTGCAATACCTGACAAGCAATATAGGAATGAGCCGTTCTTCTTTATACGCAAAAATGAAAGCATTGACAAGCATGAGCATAAATGATTATATCAATAAGCTACGTATTGAAAAAGCAACCCAAATGTTAACTAATACTGATTTGACGATATTAGCAATATCTGAGCAAACTGGTTTTAACAGCCAACGCTATTTCAGTACAGCTTTTAAAGCTGTTGTTGGTTGCACACCTTCACAATACAGAGATAGTCATAAAACATGATAAAATCACGCCGTATATAAAAAAGTTCACTTCCCCACGTGAAGAGTGAACTTTTTTATTTCAACTATTTTTTCTCATCTTCGCTTACTTTCTTTTCATAAGCGCTACGCAGGCAGATAGTGATATAACCGAATAACAGACCGATCGTACAATAAATCATCTCCATCAGAGCTGCCGTAGCAAAAGTGGCATTCGGCACATAATTCATAAAGGCAAAGAAAGCACCCGCACCAATAAACAACGCCGGTACTAAAGACATCCATTCGCTCCGCTCACAGAAAATAGCACAGAAAGCAATCACTCCTACCGCCACAGGCACGGCAAAGAATCCCAGAGCAGGCGTCATCGCACCGCCTAGAACCATAATAACAATGGAGGCAGCAATACCGATCGCATAAGCAATAAAGGCTTTTATCCCTCACCGTACAACCAGCCAGGAAGTAAACCGCCCACGACTGAAAAGAGATCCAACTAAAACCGACATTTCCTTCGGGAGGCACGGAGGTGTACAACAACTGGTCCAATGCCTGTATCAGGCATGCTAAAACACCAATAATCACGGGAATCAAAACAAACTTTTTTAGTGTCATTGTGGTAAAAGATTTAAATGAGTAATTAGATATAGAATATAGTGATTTTCGTACCTCTCACGGCAAATATATTAATTTAACTGATAAAACACAACGCGAAAAGACAGATAACAACTTGTTATTGTGCAAAATAGACTATTCACATCACCCTGATATATATTCCCGACAGTCTAATAATTAACAGTTTCAGCCAACAAAAAATGGCCGATCTCTTCAGACCGGCCACCTTAAATTTTAGTTTCAAATATATCCTAAAGGACTTTATTTCGCATAACTTACAGCACGGGTTTCGCGGATAACCGTAATCTTTACCTGCCCCGGATAAGTCATTTCGTCCTGTATCTTCTTTGCGATTTCGTTTGACAGGTTTTCCGTATCCTTGTCGTCGATCTTATCTGCCCCAACAATAACGCGAAGCTCGCGGCCTGCCTGGATAGCATAAGTCTTCACAACACCCGGATAAGAAAGAGCCAATTGTTCCAGATCGTTCAAACGTTTGATATAAGCCTCAACGATTTCACGACGGGCACCCGGACGAGCTCCGGAGATAGCGTCACAAACCTGAACAATCGGTGCCAGCAATGTCTGCATCTCAACCTCATCGTGGTGGGCCCCTACTGCATTGCAAATATCCGGTTTTTCCTTATATTTTTCGCAAAGCTTCATACCCAGGATTGCGTGCGGCAATTCCGGTTCATCATCAGGCACCTTACCAATATCATGTAACAAACCTGCACGCTTCGCTTTCTTCGGGTTCAATCCTAATTCAGAAGCCATCACGGCACAAAGGTTAGCCGTTTCACGGGCATGCTGCAACAGGTTCTGACCATAAGAAGAACGATATTTCATCTTACCGATCATACGGATCAGTTCGGGATGCAGTCCATGAACACCCAGGTCGATCACCGTACGTTTACCGGTTTCAACCACTTCGTCTTCCACCTGTTTTTTAACTTTCGTCACCACCTCTTCGATACGGGCCGGATGGATACGTCCGTCCTGTACCAACTGGTGCAATGCCAAACGGGCAATCTCACGGCGAACCGGGTCAAAGCCGGAAAGAACGATTGCTTCGGGGGTATCGTCGACAACGATCTCAATACCAGTAGCTGCTTCCAAGGCACGGATGTTACGGCCTTCACGTCCGATGATACGTCCTTTGATCTCATCCGATTCGATATGGAATACGGTAATGGAGTTTTCGATCGCCGTTTCAGTCGCTACACGCTGGATAGACTGGATAACGATCTTCTTTGCTTCTTTATTAGCCGTCATCTTCGCTTCTTCCATGATCTCATTGATATAAGAAGTTGCTTCCGATTTGGCTTCGTCTTTCAACGATTCGATCAGGCGTTCTTTCGCCTCATCGGCAGAAAGTCCGGAAAGGGCTTCCAGCTGCTCGATCTCCCGTTGATGAAGTTTTTCCAGATCCTGTTTTCTTCTATCTACCAATTCCAATTGAGTAGCCAGATTTTCTTTCACCGCATCAATCTCGCAGTTTTTACGCTGCAAATCTTCCTGACGCTGGTTGAGTGTCAGTTCACGTTGTTTCAACTTACCTTCGGCCGACTGGATCTTTGCGTTCCTTGCCGATACTTGTTTTTCCAGATCCGCTTTCAGATGAAGGAATTTTTCCTTTACTTCCAGCAATTTGTTTTTCTTGATCACTTCCGCTTCCTTCTCGGCTTCCCTCAGTACGGAATCGTACCTCGACTTCAGAAGAAAACGCATGCTCAACCACGTCAACAACCCTCCTATCAGGAGAGCTACAATTGATGATATGATTATATACACTGTCATTTTACTTATAATTTAAATTCATATATATATAAAACAAAAAAAGCACTACAATACACGGCAACCGTGCAGAGCAGTGCGGAAACTCTTCTTACAATTATATTATAATTACTTATCCTTCAAATACTGTTCCAACTCACCCGTGAGTTCCTGTATCTTATCTGTAATAGGACTTGTATCGTTTTTATCTTCCAATTGCAAATTAGTCATAGACAATTGAAAAGCAACCATGGCTAACAAATCTTTTACATCCACATCGGACTGAGCAAAATTTTGCCGATACTGATTGATCTTATTACGTATCTGCTTGGCGGCATCCCGCGCCAACTGCTCGTCTTTCCGATCAATCCAAAGACCGTAACTCTTTTCGGCTATATCTAAATGTATAAGAAATTTATCGTCCATCGCTTCTATTCGTTTAATAGTGCAATGCACTTGTCTACTTCCCGCACTAACTTCGATAAACGCATCCTTGCACTTTTCATTTCCCCTTCATTTACGGAAACGACTCTTGCTGTCAGCAGTTTATCGCATTTGGTATTCAACTCTTCAATCGTTTTTATTGCCTGCTTCAGTTCTGCTTCCTTATGGTTCAAAACAGTTGTGAGCTCGTCGATCTTATGGTTTTGCTTATTACATAATTCCATTAAATCACGAACTCTAACCTCAAATACAGCCAACAATCTCTTTTGATCTTCGGTCATTTCACACCAAATTCTAGACAAAAGTAAAATTTAGAATTGAATTAAACAACAAGGCGGTCTGTTTTTTTAAACAGAAAACATCCAAACACACAAAAGGCCGTCCAAATAATATCCGAACAGCCCTCCTAACCTAGTATCGGTTACGCGATTAGATCAACGCAACAAATAATTCACCTTCAATCTCTTCGAAAGACAACTTTCCTTCTTTTGCTAACCAACCAAATGCAGCATACATGTCTTTTTCTGCTTTGATCTTAGTTGCTTTCTTTACTGCCTTAACACTCATTTTTCCGCCTTCGTTTAAAACTGTCCAAACAAGGCCGGCGTTTGTACCAATCAATTCGATCATTTTCTTTTTCGTTTTGTTAATTCGTTAACGGGGGCAAATTTATAGATTAATCGATTAAAACAAAAGGAAATAGATGTTTTTTAGCATAAAAACGGGTGTTTTTGAGGTTTCTAAACATAATTAACGCGTTTATAACATAATTTTCACTCTACTTTCAGGCGTAATCAACTCCATTTCCAAATTAGTTGTTGATACATATCGGGTTAATAGGGACACCCCATAGGTCAACGCCTCTTGCAGGCCATCTTTTCCGGAGTATCCGTTTATAATCATTAACAGCTTTCCCGTATTCATGTCGATCTTGGTTCGTTCTTCATCGCTGGTCGGAGTACCAACGCCTCCCTGATTATCGCGATAGACCGGGAGGCCGGCTATATTCAGTTCGCCACGGCCTATTCCATGATAAATCTCGCCTTCCCGACCGACACCCAGCACCAGATCTCCGTCAATCTTACCGGCATCGAACCCGCCGATAGAATAACCGCTCTGAATAGATAGGAGATTGATTATATCGACCAATGTATCTATTTTATATAAGGGTAATTCTCGGAGGATACGCCGGCGAAGCGCTTCCGCCGAAGGACGGTAACGGTTCGGATCTTTCCCCAGACGCTTATAAGCCTGCCTGGTTGCCTGGATAGGAGGAAATTTGTTTATATCTTCCAGTTTGCAGGTTGTGCGGATATGGGTTTCCACTTCTGTTATTTCTTTCCACAATTGTTCGTCCGAAACGGTGTTTACCACGTCGCATTCCACAACGGCGACATGCAGGTCCGGGCAAGCCTTCGCTATTTCTTCCGAGATAGAAACATGTATCATATAGTATTACTCTTTAATCATTATACCGGACAGGATACGTCCGCTTTTTATTCCCACCCGGCGGGCGGAGAAAAAATCTTCATGGTGCTGATAGGTGCAGATTCCGGAAACTTCAATACGCTCCGGCAATAATCCGGATTGCAGCAACTGGATACGGTTTGCCTCCCAGAGGTCGATATGGGCTTTACCGGTCTGAGCGTTTCGTTCCATGATACGATTCATATCCACACCAGTCTCCCTGAAAGCATCGACCACCTCCTCGCCTACCTCGAAAGCCTCCTTGCTGATCGACGGGGCGATACCCGCCATCATCAGGGCAGGATTACAAGAATAACGGTCTGCCATACAACGGATGGTTTTTGCAACGATCTGCTTTACCGTTCCCCGCCATCCGGCATGGATAGCCGCCACCACCTTCTTATCCGGCGCATAGACCAGAACCGGGACACAGTCTGCCGTAGAAACAGCGATGCAGATTCCCGGTATATCCGTCACCAGAGCATCTTTTCCGTGCATCTCCTGCTGTTGGGCATCAATACAACTTATTTCCGCTTCATGCACCTGACAGGGGGCAAAAATCCTTTCGGGAGAAATTCCCATTGCATCCGAAAGGAGCTGACGGTTCATCCGGACGGAAGCCGGATCGTCACCGCTGAACTCTCCCGGATTCATCGTCGCATAATTCCCCTGGCTCACTCCTCCATGGCGGGTCGTTATAAAATGAGAAATGTTGCATTCTCCGCTTAATCCGGAGAATTGCAACATTTCTACTGTATTACTTTTCAGTTTCTTCATCTTCGTCGTCCCACTCGTATTCTTCATACTCTTCATCCGGATCGTCGTCGTCGACAGGAAAGACGAAATCATCGTCATCATCATCCAGCGGTATCGAACTGACATCGATGTTCTGGTGGACGATGTTCTCGACTTCGTGGAAGGTTTCCTTATTCAGTTCCTTCCACAACAGGTCTTTCAACTCCGTAATACCCTGCTGGGTAATGGAAGAGATAAACACATGCGGAATACCTTCGGGTAAATCCTCCGACAGAGCTTCGATCAGTTCGTCATCCAGCATATCGCTCTTGGTGATTGCCAGCACACGGCTTTTACCCAGCAATTCGGGATTGTATTTTACCAGTTCGTTATGAAGGATCTCGTATTCCTTTTTAATATCGTCGGTATCTGCCGGGATCATAAACAGAAGCAGCGAGTTTCGTTCGATATGGCGAAGGAAACGGAGTCCGAGACCTTTCCCCTCACTGGCTCCTTCAATAATACCGGGAATATCGGCCATCACGAATGACCGATGGTCGCGATAACTTACGATGCCCAGGTTCGGTTCCAGTGTCGTGAACGGGTAATTCGCAATCTTCGGCTTAGCCGCCGATACGACAGAAAGCAAAGTCGACTTTCCGGCATTCGGAAAACCTACCAGCCCCACATCTGCCAGCAACTTCAATTGCAGGATAACCTTACGTTCCTGAGCCGGTTCTCCCGGTTGAGCATAACGGGGAGCTTGGTTGGTAGATGTCTTGAAATGCCAGTTGCCTTGTCCGCCACGACCGCCTTTCAGCAGCATGACTTCCTGGCCGTCTTCGGTAACGTCGCAGATATATTCGCCGGTTTCGGCATCATATACTACAGTTCCGCACGGCACTTCGATCACCCGGTCTTCACCGTCTTTTCCGAAACTGCGCTTGGCACTGCCGCCTTCGCCGTTCGTTGCCATGATATGACGTTCGAACTTCAGATGCAGGAGGGTCCAGTAATTTCGGTTGCCACGAAGATACACATGGCCTCCTCGCCCTCCGTCGCCTCCGTCGGGGCCTCCTTTCGGAATATATTTCTCACGACGAAAGTGAGAAGACCCTCTTCCGCCCTTTCCCGAGCGGCAATAGATCTTTACGTAATCTACAAAGTTTGATTCAGCCATAAAAAATAATTATTTAATGTGATAATATGCCAATGTGCCAATGAAGAAACCCTTATTGGCATATCGGCACATTGTTTAATTTACAAATTATTGATCGCTTCTTTGATACGATCGAAGATTTCTTCGACTGTACCCATTCCGTGGATACCGACGTGTTTGCCTTCTCCCACATAGTAATCTGCCAAAGGAGCTGTCTGTTTATGATAAACATCCAGTCTCGATTTGATTGTTTCCAGGTTATCGTCCGAACGTCCTGATACTTTGCCGCGTTCCAGTAGACGAGAAATCAGTTCTTCTTCTTCAACCTGCAGGTTCAGCATCACTGAAACATCCGTACCGCGTTTGTTCAGCATTTCTTTCAATGCTTTTGCCTGCGGGATAGTACGGGGGAAACCATCGAAGATAACACCTTTTGAACTGGCTTTGCTGTCCAATACTTTGGCAAGCATATCAACGATCAGTTCATCCGGTACAAGCTGACCTTTTTCAATATAATCCTTAGCGATCTTACCAAGTTCGGTTTCACCTTTCATTTCAGCACGCAATACATCACCAGTTGAAATGTGATCCAAACCATACTCTTTAATGATCAACTCACTCTGTGTTCCTTTTCCTGAACCCGGAGCTCCAAAAATAACAACGTTCAACATAATATTGTTCCTTATTTATAAATGTATTTTTCAGTTATCAAACTCACCTGTAAGCTGTCATCTGTCAACTACTAACTGTCACCTTGTAAATATCCCGGTAGGCACGCCCCATTTCATCATAATCCAGCCCGTAACCGACAATAAAGTCGCTTGGTATCTGCAAACCGACATAGTCAGGCTTCAGATCGCATTTCAGGGAATCGGGTTTGAAGAGCATGGTTGCCAGCTTGACATCCGCCGCACCGTCGTTTCTCAGCTTATCCATGACAAACTGCATGGTGTAACCGGTATCGATAATGTCTTCCAGCAGGATCAGGGTACGTCCTTTCACATCGGCCTGCACCGGCATGATCTCACGAACAACTCCGGTGGTATTGAGGCCACGATAAGAAGAATAGCGGGCAAACGTAATTTCGTAGTAGGTGTCCATCTGCCGCATCAGTTCTGCGGTAAACATGAACGCCCCGTTCAATATGCCTACGAACAGAGGGTTAGTATCTCCTACATCTGCCTTAATCTGTTTAGCCATCTTCGCAATGGCATCTTTGATCTCCTTCTCCGGGATAAACAGTTCAAATTCTTTATCTTTTAATCGGATCTTGTCCATATACCGTTTATTTTTCGAGGGAGCAAAGGTACAATATTTTCAGTGAAGCACAAAAAGATTTTACTTCCTGCTTTCAGTCAGGATATTTCCGTCCATCATGCGGATTAAACGTCCTGCCATCCGGGCATTTTCTTCCGAGTGTGTCACCATGACGACGGTTGAACCTTCCTTGTTGAGTTCGAGAAGCAGATTCATGACTTCGTTACCGTTCACCGAATCCAGGTTTCCGGTCGGTTCGTCCGCCAGGATGATCTTGGGATTCGTTACAATAGCACGGGCAATAGCCACGCGCTGTTGCTGTCCGCCGGAAAGCTGCTGCGGATAATGTTCCGTACGATGGGCAATCTGCATCCGGTCGAGTGCGGCATTTACCCTCGCAACCCGTTCCTTTACCGGGACTCCGGCATATAAAAGAGGCAATTCCACATTCTCAAAGACCGTCAGTTCGTCTATCAAGTTGAAACTCTGAAAGACAAATCCCAAATTACCGTTCCGCAAGTCTGTCCGGTTATTCTCCGTATAACGTGAAACTTCTTCTTCCAGAAACCACAACTCGCCGGAAGTCGGATTATCCAGCAACCCCAACAGGTTCAGCAATGTTGATTTACCGCAACCCGAAGGCCCCATTACTGCAACGAACTCTCCCTGGTTTATTTCCAGATTAATACCGTTCAAGGCTGTAGTCTCAACACTCTCCGTACGAAATACTTTCGTTAAATTTACTGCTTTTATCATGATGCTTATTTTATTATTCTTATTCATTTATTCATATCTCAACGACTCCACCGGATTCCGGGAAGCTGCCCGCCAGGTCTGCGCTACAACTGTCAGGAAGGTTATCAGCAGGATAATCAGTCCCGCCAGCGGAAACAGCCACCAACTGATAGGAGTCTGATAGGCAAAATTACTCAGCCAGCGAACCATCAGAAGATAACCGACCGGACAGGCTACCACAAAGGCGATTCCCACCCAAATCATATATTCCCGGCAAAACATACGGACAATGCGGTCGGAATGCGCACCGTTCACTTTCCGGATACCTATTTCCTTCGTCCGCTGTGCGGTTGCCAGGGCAACCAGTCCCAGTACGCCCATCATGGCGACAACGATTGCCAGGACCGTAAAGATCAGAAACATCCGGCTCAACTGCTGTTCATGGGCATAATTCAGGTTCAACGCATCGGAAAAGAAACGGTAGGAAAATACATTGTCCGGGCGCATCTCTTCATATTTCTCTTTCAGGAACTTCAATGTCCCCGCCTTATTCTCGGGTGATATCTTTATATACATTGTATTCAATAATTGACGGGAATAATAGATGTAAGCCGGTTTGACCTCCTCACGCAACGACTGAAAATGAAAATCCTTCACCACACCGACAATCCGCGCAGTCTCCCCGAACCATCCTTTATTCTGAACGACCATGCCTACCGGGTCTTTCACCTGCATCATCTTCCAGGCGGTTTCATTAATGACTACCGGCGACTCCTTCTGATAAGTGCCATCCATATAGGCATTCTTGTCGGCACCGAAAGATTCGCCTTTCAGCAAGGTCACTCCCAATGTCTTCATAAAATTGCCGTCCCCCACAACACCGACCATTTTCAGCGAATCGACCTGTCCGTTTTCACCCATCCAACTGAAAACGGCTTCTTCCGTCTTATGTCCCCGAAGGTAATTCGACAAGTCCACGCCTCCCGCCACATTCCCGACATTCGGATTTTTCATTACTTCCTGCCTATAATCATCTATTCCCTGGTTGCCGTAGTAGGCCATCAGTTCGAATACATCACAATCCACGACGACCATATCTTCCTTATCCAGTCCGAGGTCTGCATTTTGCAGGTAATGAAGCTGACGGAAGACTACCGAAGTGGAAAAAAGCATCGTAATGGCAATGACAAACTGCACACACACCAAGCCTTTGATAAGCGTCCCTTTCCGGCCGGTTGCCTTTCCGCCTTTAAAGGCCAGCAAAGGGTTGAACGACGACATATAGAAAGCAGGGAACGCTCCTGCCAGACTCCCGACTCCTATTATACCGAACAGGATAAATAACATAGTCTGCCAGTTAAACAACAAAACAATATCTTTCCCGACAAACCGGTTGAAGAAAGGCAACAACAATTCCGTCAGTGCCAACGCCAGGACCAGCGAAAGGAAAGCCTGGACCAAGCTCTCGGACAGGAATTGCGTAATCAACATCTTACGTTTCGCCCCTGTCACCTTCCGGACACCGATCTCCTTATAACGCAGCGATGCACGGGCAGTCGACAAAGTGGTAAAGTTGAATGCCCCCATAAAAATAATCAACAGAGCCAACGCCATAAACAACCAGATTTGCGACATATTTCCGTAATTATCGACCGACGGGTCTTTAAATGAGGTATGTAAATGAATATCTTTCAATGGCTGGAACTCCAACGGCATCCCGTCTTCCCGCTGATTTATCCAGGTACGGCCCATAGCCTTCCGGTCGGCATCCGACAATACGGCGCCTTTCCTCAACTGGATATATACATTCGTTCCTTCCGCAAAATCCCAGCTCAGCGGCTCAAAATAGGCCTGTTCACCCAGCAACACTTCAAACCGGATATGGCTTTTACGGGGCACCTTCAGGACTGCCGCCACTTTATAACGGTGAACTTGCCCCAGAAACTGACAGGTGACATCTTTGCCGACAGCCGGAGAATCTCCGAACAGCTTCTTTGCCGTAGACTCCGCCAGCACGATCTGTTGCGGGTCTTTCTTCATCTGGGCCGGATCGCCCGCTATCACCGGGAAACTGAACATATCAAAGAAGGCCGTATCCACAAACGTATACTTCGCTTCGATCAGATTTGCTCCCGAATGAAGGTTCAGCATACCGAAGTTGAGCACAAAGGTTGCATTCTCCATCTGTGGGAACTCCTCCCGTAATGCTTTACTCAACGGGGCCACCGTGTAAGCTGATTCTTTCATTTCCCCACCGTCTTTCCGGTCTACGGCAATCACCCGGTAGACAGAGTCGCGGTTCCTGTGGAAATCTTCGAATGTCAGCTCATCCACTATCCAGAGATAAATCAGGAAAGCGGCTGTCATTCCCAGCACGAATCCCAACATATTAATAGACGAAAACAGAAAGCTCCGTTTTATCAACCGGATGGCTACTTTTATATAATGCTTAATCATATCGTTCTTATTTATTGTTATTTTAGATTTTTCTCGGTTTGACTTAACCGATTGAGAAATAAACTTTTAGCGAATTATTTGAGAAATAGAGGTAACGATTTAGCAACTGTGCGAATTTCAGCGTTTTACATTGCTATGCTGTCAAATAACTCTTTCATTTGCAAATATAACATCTTTTTCCGAAAGTACGAACTTTCGGTGACAATTTTATAAAATCGACTTGCGAAAAAAGAAAATTATCGTGAATGGTCTAACTCTATATACCAGCCTTCCTTGACGGGCTTGTATAGCGTAGTGTCATTGTATGTCCTGCGGTAAATTTTGTTCAGGTCGCCGTGTTCGGTGATACGGATGTCACGGCGGCTTCTCAATTCGAGATCGTAAACGAAACTCTTGGATGTTCCCGCATCCACGATGCCGTGGGAGTAGTACAGCATAAATAAGCTCACATATACCGAATCTGCCGTTTCCTGCTCCCTGCGGTCAACAAGGACAAGACCGCATCCAATCTCTGACAACAAGGAGTCGAGTTGTATTCGGTCAGATCTTGATAACCCGTGTACCGGCGTGTCCTGCACTTGGTTCGGTTGGTAGGATATTTGTCCTGCCGAATCAAGGATGAGAATATCGCAGGGAGAGAGCGGTGGATAGTGAAAGCTTCCCTCCGAACTCTCCGCCATGATTTTGCGTATCTTGTCGAATGCCGCCTCGTGCGTGGCGAAGTGGCGTATCATTTCCTCGTCCGTCGGCGGCATGGGTGGCTCGCAGCTTACGACCGATGCAAGCGTTAAAAGTAGTATTATGATAACTATCTTCATCTCTGTTTAAGCCCCACCTTCACCATGCCATGTGCAGGTTTGGGTATTGTTATCATAGTTATGTTCTATCCATTGCCCCGATTTCTCGCCGTCAGTGTATTGTCCCTCGATAGTTATATAGGGTTTGCCGTCCCGTGTCGATTCCACACGATAAGAGCCGTCAAGTTTTCCGTTACGGTAGTGGCGTATTATCCTGCTGCGAAGCGTGCTCGCATCCTCGAAGATTTCCCACTCCTCGCCATCTTTTTTCCCGTCGATATAATGAGATTCAAAAATCTGCTCTCCTGTCTTGCTGTCAAAGCGGCGCTCCCGCCCGCTCTCCACACTCTGCTTATATTCCTTTTCGGCTTCTATTTTGCCGTTACGAAAATAGGTCTTTACAGTTCCGTCTATCTTGCCTTGCTGCATGGGTGTTTCCTTTCGGGGAGTAACGCCGTCTTGGTAATACTCCGTGAATGTGCTGTTACGCTTGCCTTTGGCATATATACCCGATTCACGCAGCACCCCATCACGATAGCGGCGATAATCACCGTTTATCATGCCATCGGAAAATTTAACACACTCCTCGTCAAGTCCTCGTATAATGCGATATTTTCCCCGTAACGGCTGTTTTCTGCCTTTTTTATAATAGACCGTGCGCCGTGAGTTATCTGTTATAGTCTGCAAATCGCTCCATTCTACGATTTGTTGTGCGGAAACCGTGCCACACAATAGTAAAAAGATGTATAGTGCCAATATTCTATTCATTGTATTTTTTGTTTTTCAAGGTTGCGGCTAACACGTGGCTCAATCACCACGAAAAGCGATTGAGCCACACGCCATTATCCGCATAAATCGAACTTGTTAGCCTCTTCACTTCTTCAACAAAGCGAAAAATTCCTCGTATCGCTCGAAAGATTCAAAGAATCCTGCATGCAATGTTATTTGTGTATCATCCGTCAAGAAGATTTCCAATTCTCCTTCTTCATCGTCATATTTAAGATGTTTTATATCCGATATTTTAAATAAAAAAATCACAATGTTTTGTAAATATGAAATATTGTTTTAACTTTCGCATATTTAAGAGTTATGCGGCAGCTTAAAAAACGACAGCAAACCAGAAAAATCATCTTGACAAACCAACTTTGAATTATGAAGGGTGAAACTTTTCGGGGGCAACTTCCAGCATTTCCAAAAAACAGTTTTTCCATTGACTTGGCGACAAACAGACAATTTGGGAGTTAAGGTTTATTCCGAATTTTTCCGAAATTGACCTGACCTGATTTTTTCTGAAAATCGACTTTAAAGCTGTTTTGACAGATAAATCAGGCTTCTGTAACAGACAGGAAATAAAAGCTAAATATTTGACTTTAAGCTCAAAATCAAAAGAAGACTGATTTCTTTTAATGCGTAACAGAGTTGATTTGACAGTTGGTGGTGGCAAGAAACTTTCAGGACTTACCTCATAGACAAGTTTCAAATCAAAAAAAGTATGATAGAAAACAGTATATGGATTATAGAGCTTACTCGAAAACAACTTTTGAGCAGGTTCTAACTGAAGGACAATGGAACCTCCGAGAAAATTTTCAACACTCTCAAACATCAGAATTTTGAATATATCGGAAGTAATTCCATAAGGAATGTTTGACACCACCTTGAAAGGAAACTTGGGAACTGCAAAATTCCTAAAATCACAACCGACAATTTGAACATTGCGGGCATCAGAAAATAATTTTCGTAAATATTCAACCAAAGCTGTGTCGTTTTCAATAGCTACGACAATGTTGGCGATTTTTAATAAATGGACAGTGAGAAATCCCTTGCCTGCCCCAATATCCAAAACCGTATCCTGACTATTTATATTTGCTTGTTTTATTGCATCTTCTATTAGCACTTTATCAATGGTAAAGTGCTGACCCGTGAAACGAACGGGCAATTTCTTTTTTGTCATTAATTACTTCTTACAGGTTAATACTTGTCGGTTTTCTCCCCTTTCTTTATTATAGGATAGGTTACACTATCTGCATCGACAACGATTTTTCCTCCGTTCGCCGCCAAAGCACGGGCAAGATGAACCTTGTTCAATGTTATTACCAAGAGAACGAGTCCTCCGATTATAAAAACAATGGCAGTACTCGTAGGGCCAAGTATTCGGGTACTGCCTATTCTTATACCGAATGGATAAACGAGCGGCACGACAACCATACCGACTGATACAGCCAACATTGTAATGTTATCCTTGATAGGAGAGGCTGGAGCATAATTAAACGTTTTCATAATTCAAAAAAAATGTAGAGTTAATAAATATTTTTTAATAAAGTATCACCATTTTATATAAGTCCAAGGGCTTTTGGTATCTGTCAGTAAATCTTCTGCCAATCCAATCATGTTGGTAGTTCCCATCGACAAAGTACGACCAAGAACATAACTATAAGCATAGTCTTTCCAATTGGTATAAACTTCTTTGGTCATCTCGTAAGCGGCATTGATACACTGCATACATTCTTCTTTTACAATGTACTCTTGCTCAAGGCAAAGTCTGCTGATAAAGTTTAATCTTCCTGCATCCCACGCAAGTACTCCGAGTTTGCCCATTTCTTCTTTGGATACGACAATTCCAGCTTGTTCAATGTCCGGATATTTTTCCTCCATCGTTTCCAACTTTTCCAAACAGTCATTTCGGAAATCGGTGTGTTCTTTCAATTCTTCATTTTCATTAAGCCACTTCCTGCTTATATTACCCCCTCCTTGAAGAAAAGCCGTATAAGCATAGTGAAACATTGTTTGCGAGGGAGCTTGCGACAACCAATTCAAAGTTTCGATGGCACTATCCCTATCCGTTATACCAAAGTATTCACCTAAAATAACTTTACGAACAGAGGGAGTTACGCCAGTTTCGAATGTGTTCAATACACCTTGTTGTTGATATACATACAGATTGCCAAGACTTATCTTGCGTAAATCCGCTTCTGGCAAATGTGAATTTTCATCCACATTCAAACCATCCTGAAAGAAACTCTGCAATTTTGCAAGTCTTCCCCAAAGAGATGTCATGTCCATAGTACTATGTTTGTCTTTCCAGCTCCTTAAGACCTTTTATTATTAAACCACGAAGCGTGGAACTGCAATGCCACGTCTTTGTTGAAGGTCGTAGGAAAAACCTAATGAGCAGATGTAGTAATAGCAGCCCACGCTATAGCGTGAGAACCACTATGCCATCCTTGCTCATTTTGAAAATTTCCTACGTTTTCAACAACAAGATAAGCATAACGCTTCTTTCTTTTCTAATATGTCTTGGACGGAGTTTCCCTAATCCAACCACAAAGGTAGTGAAAAGTTGTGATAATCACTTATGTTGCAATAGATTTATTTGCTCGCTGTATAAAATTGGAGCTTTACAGTTTCATACCCCTGCTTTTCCTTTGCTGCTGTATAGGTTGCCGTATGTTCTGCCTTAACTTCTCGAACTGTTCCTTGAACCACTCGGCAATGGGCTTTCGGTCAATGGCAAGAACCAACCTCGTCCCGTCCGTGGGGTCTTTCAGCACTTGAAACCCAGCCTTTTCGGTCGTGAATTTCCGTCCGTGTTCCTCCGAGTAGAGTTCCCCCGCATACTCCAACGTCTTTCCCTTGACGAGCGTTGCGGTCTGCCTTTCATCGAATCCCACAAGGCGGCACAGGTTTTCGATACGGAGCATTTCACGCAGGTAGGGAAACCATGCCGCCGCCTTTGCGATTACCGTTTTCAGAAACGATATTTCCTGCTTGTGCCTTGTGTCCTTGTCCGCTATCTCCCTGCCGTGCTTTTGCTGCATTTCCCGTATCTCCCGGCTGTGGTCTGCCTGCATGGTCTGTATTCTGTCTTGCAGGGCTTCGATGGTTTCCTCGTGGTCGGCTACCTCCCTATGCAGGGCGGTGTTCTCCCTTTCCAACGTCTTGACCTTGTTACTGCCAAAAAGAGAACCGACACTCTCGGCAATGTTGGCGGCTGCAGCAGTTGCCGCCCCTTTCAGCTTCTCGGTCTGTATCTCTTTTTTCGCCTGCCTTAATTCCTCCTGCGCCGTTTCTTTCTGCTGCTGCAAATCCACCACCTCCGCTTTCAGACTGTCGGCGAGTTTCTGTATATCCCGATAATACTGCTGCGTGGACTTGTGGCGAGCTTTCGAGCCGTCTATGCCCCTTTGCAGCCCGTATTTCGCCATCGCTTCGGCATAGGTATCTTGGTAGGACTTCAATTTCAGCCGTGTCATAATATCGTCTGCGCACAGTCTCACGGTGTCGGTCGGCTTCTTGCGGTATCGCTTCTTCGTCTGCTCCTCCCGTTTCCTGCGCTTTCGCTCTCCCTTGACGATGGGGACGAGTGTGACGTGTATGTGCGGCGTTTCCTCGTCCCTGTGCAAGTGAGCCGCCACGATGTTCTCCTTTCCGAACGTGTCGGCGAAGTATTTCAGATTGTCGGCGCACCACTCGTCCAAACGCCCCTCTTCCTCTATCCGCTTCATGTCCTCGTGCGTTCCCGATACGTTGATGCGGATAGCCCGTACTTGGTTGCTTCCGATTTTGCGTGTCAGCCCAGCTTCTTCTAATCTCTGCTGTATAGCCGCCGAACGGTCTTTCACCCCGTTGGGGTATTCGATGAGCCTGCGGTTTAGGTGCGTGCGTGTGGGGTCGGCGTTCTTCGGTATGATGAAACGCTCGATATGTGCGGTCGTTCCGCTGTCGCTGCCGTGCGCCTTTTCCATGTGTAAAACTACGAAACCCATATATTCCTTTCTTTTCTGGCTTGTGAAACAATAAATCTGACTATCTTTGAGGGCGGCGAAATGCCGTCCCCGATGGGGTGTGCAGAGGGGCTTGCCCCTTGCCTTATTGGGGAATTTTCAGCGATACGTAGTATTGCGGCTCGGAAAATTCCCTAATAAGCTACGGTATTTTCTCCGTAAATACCCTGCGGCGTGCCGTCTGCCTGCCTTTCGGCTATGGCTGTCCCTGCCGTCTGCTTACCCATATAACCCCACCTTATTTTTCCCCTTTCGGTCGGTGGGTGGCGGGGCGGTCGTTTTCGTTTTCAAAGGCTCTTTTGCATGGGGCGGTCGGATACAAGGTTTTCCCGATAAATACACTCGCAGCGAAGCGAGAGGAAGATTTATCGGGAAACGGCGCAGCCGCCCGACCTTTTAGCCGACGGAAAGCCCCGTGCTTGCTTTGCCTTTGTAAACGGAAATGATTGCTCCGCTTTCTTCTGAAAAGAGAAATAGACCCTGCAATATATATCACCATAGTGATAGGTTTGCATGTTGGCATGTTGGCATGCTGGTACGTTTGCATGTTGCTATGTTGGTATATCATCACGCTTTCCAACGGCTGTTGGGCTTGCCGTCCGAAACAACCGACACGAACACCGTCGTTTTTTCTTTTCGCACGTGCATAATCCTTTCCAGCAATGCCTTGCGGACTTTCGCCGCCCCGAACGATTCGACACGGAAAGCGAGGGCGGCTATCGTTTCGAGGTTGTAAACCTCCGCGCTGTATCTGTCCGATATGCGGATAATGCGCTTTATGTCATATATACTCAAAACTCCGCTTTTGCAGAGTGCCTTTATCCCTGCCCGAACCGTCGGGGCGATAACCCCGAACAGTTCGCAGATTTCCCACTCGGTCATGGCGGTTGCACCTATATCGCTCGGCAGGGAGATATTGCCCCGCTCGTCCATCGTGATAATGTTCCTTTCTTCTTTCATCGGTATTCTGCTTTTAATTAGATGGCTCGGCAGATATTCTTCTCCATGTCCTCCAACTTGTGCGACAAGGTTTCCATGTCTTGGCTTATCTTCTGGGCGGTGATTTTGGCGTAAATTTGGGTGGTTTTTATGTTCGTGTGTCCCAAAAGGCGGCTTACGGTTTCGATGGGTACGCCGTGCGACAAAAGCACGGTCGTGGCGTTCGTGTGTCTTGCGACATGATAGGTCAAACGTACCTTGAAGCCACATTGCCTGCCTATCTCTTTGAGTATCTTGTTGCAGCTTCCGTTACTCGGAACGGGGAAAACATGACCGTCCCGAGCCAGTCCCTTGTACTTCTCGATGATACGCTTGGGAACATCCAAAAGGCGGATGTTCGATTCGGTGTTGGTTTTCTTTCTTCGGGTGATTATCCAAAGATTGCCGTCGAAGAAGGTTTGCAGGCGGTCGGCGGTGAGGTTCTTCACGTCCGAATACGCCAGACCCGTGAACACGGAAAAGACGAACAAGTCCCGTACAAGCTCGTGGGTGGCGTTCTTCATCGGTGCGTCCATGAGCGTCTGTATCTCCGTTCGGGTGAGGTAGCCCCTGTCCACGCTTTCGGGAGAGTTGATATATCCGGCAAAGGGATTAAAGGGCAAACGTCCGTCGTTCCTCGCAATGGAAACGATGTGTTTCAACACAATCATGTAGCCCCACACGGTATTGGTACGGCATTTCTTCTCCGTGCGCAAAAAATACTCGAAATCGTTGATGAATGTGAGGTTGAGTTCCTTTAACGGAATATCCTCACGCTTGTAGCTGTGGGGCAGGAACTCCCGAATATGGTTACAGACCGTCCGGTAACGGGTAAATGTACCTTGCGCCCTGCTGTGTCCGACTTTCTTCTCAAACTCGGCGTTGTGCTGCTCAAACAGCTTCAGCAAAGTTTCCTGCTTGACGCCGATACCGAGATAGGCGTCTTTGAGTTTGGCGGCGGTTACATAACCGTCCGTCTGCATCAGTTCTTGATAGCGGCGGTTTACCTCCACACGGATTTTATCTACCGCAAGGTTGATTCTCTGTGCTTCGACGCTCTTGCCCGAAGCACGGCTGTTCTTCACGTCCCACAACCGTGGGGGAACATCCATTTTGCAACTGAACTGTTTAATCTCGCCGTCCACCGTGATACGGCACATCAGAGGCAGGTTGCCGTTCGGCTTCTCGCTGCCTTTCTTCACGTAAAATAATACCTTGAATGTACTACGCATAACTCACTCCTTTTTTGGTTACAAAATTAGTTATTAGTGAGTTACCGACAGCTATGTAAATCGATGCAAAACGCAGAAACAGAACCGTTTAGCAAGAAATCTGCACCCGTTACGGGAGTAACGAGGTGGTAACTGAACTTCTGCACCGTTTGGCTTCGAGGTGGTATTTCGTTGGCTCTGTCCCATAGAAAAACAAAGCGTAACGAACGCTCTATCAGCTAATTCGCTACGCTCTGCCCAAATTTACTTTTTCGCTATGTGTTTATTTTATTCATACCGTAATGATTGTACCGGGTTCCTGGATGCGGCACGCCAGGTCTGCGCTATAACGGTCGACAGCGTTATCAGCAGGATAATGCCGCCCGATAGCGGGAAAAGCCACCAACTGATCGTTGTCTGATAAGCAAAGCCACTCAGCCATCTCAGCATGAACAGGTAGCCGAGCGGACAGGCGACCACAAAGGCAATGCCTACCCAAATCGCATATTCCCGGCAAAACATACGGACAATGCGGTCGGAATGCGCACCGTTCACTTTCCGGACACCGATCTCCTTCGTTCGCTGTACCGTTGAAAGAGTCACCAGACCGAACACCCCCATCATCGCCACGATAATAGCCAACACGGTAAAGATCAGGAACATCTGGCTTTGTTGCCGTTCGCGGGTATAATTCTCATTCAGGACATCCGTCAGGAAACGGTAATTAAAGAGCATATCCGGACGTGCCTCCTCATATTTCTCTTTCAGGAACTTCAGAGTCTCCGCCTGTTTCTCTGCCGAGATCCGAACATACATATAATTAAACAACTGAACCGTATAATAAAAGAATGCAGGTTTTATCTTCTCCCGCAACGGCTGGAAGTTAAAGTCTTTCACAACACCAACGACCCTGGAATTACGAATGCCGATGCCACCGCCAGCCAGCAGCATACCGACCGGATTCTCAACTTTCAGCATCTTCCATGCCGTTTCATTGATAACGATCGGCGATTCTTGTGCATAAGAGCCATCCCAGTAATGGTCGGGATTTGAGCCGAACGTTTCTCCTTTCAACAATGTCAACCCCAATGTTGGAATAAAGTCGCTGTCTCCGACCATTCCTACCATCTTCACCGAGTCTGTTTTCCCGTTCTCATCTTCCCACCTGAACATATTTTCTTCAAAGCTATATCCTTGCAGGTAGTTGGTTATCTCCACACCCAACGCCACACTCTTCACATACGGATTTTTAAGTATCTCCTGCTTGAAACCGTCTGCTCCCCGGCGCCAGTCCAAAACATCGACCTCAATCAGATGTTCCTTATTCAATCCCAGATCGGCATTCTGCAAATAATGGAGTTGCTTGAATATGATAGTCGTACAAATAATCATGGTTATCGCGATTACGAACTGTAGACAGACCAGCCCTTTGATCAATCTCCCCTTCTTACCGGTCGCCTGCCCTCCCTTGAAGGCCAGCAGCGGACTGAACGACGACATATAGAATGCAGAAAAAGAGCCTGCCAGGCAACCGACTCCGACAATACCGAACAGCACAAACAACAAGGTCTGCCAATTGAATTGCAAAGTAATATCCTTCTCTACAAACATATTAAAAAACGGTAACAGCAATTCCGTCAGCGCCAGCGCCAACAGCAACGAGATAAAAGCCTGCACCAGACTTTCCGACAGGAACTGTGTGATCAGCTTCTTCCTTTTCGCCCCGTTCACCTTCCGGACGCCTATCTCCTTGGAACGCAAAGAAGCACGGGCAGTCGATAAAGTCATAAAATTAAATGCCCCCATAAAAATGATCAGGGCAGCCAACGCCGCAAAAAGGTAAATCTGCTGCATATTCCCGTGATTATACACATCGTTGGGTTCCTTAAATGCTGTGCGCAGATGGATATCTTTCAACGGTTGGAAGGCCAGGGGCTTTCCCCATTGCGAATGCTTCACCCAGAGGTCGCGCATGGCCAGCCGGTCGGCATCCGTCAAAGAGGTTCCTTTCTTTAGTTGGATAAAAACGTGCATCCTCTCCGAGAATCCCCAAAGTTCATCTTTTATTTCGTCCCACAAATAAGAATCCCAACTTGCCAGTACCTCAAACTGTATATGACTCTTGCGGGGCACTTTCAATACCGCCGCTACCTTATAATATTTTTTATTGAATTTACAGGTGACCTCTTTTCCTATAGCCGATGTTTTACCGAACAGCTTCTCCGCAATCGCCTCTGAGAGCACGACCATCTGAGGGTCTTTCTTCAGCAGGGACGGATCGCCTGCCACAACCGGAAAACTGAATACATCAAAGAATGTCGTATCGACATATCCATAGTTAGCCTCAACTCCTACATCCCCGGCGTAAATATCATATTTACCACCATACTTTATAAAGGTCGCATTCTCCACCTTCGAAAAATCCTTCCGGAACACTTCGCTAAGCGGGGTAACCGTAGAGGGAACCTGCCCTTTTGCAGACTGCTCTTCACGGATCACCCGGTAAATATAGTCTCCGTTCTTATTAAAATCTTCAAATGTCAGCTCATCCACTATCCAGAGATAGATCAGGAAAGCGGCTGTCATCCCCAACACAAATCCCAGCATATTGATAGATGAAAACAGAAAACTCCGCTTTATCTGCCGGATGGCTACTTTCACATAATGTTTAAACATGGTCATTTTATTAATCAGTTCATATCTTGCTATAAGTAATCAACATTCATGCCATTTTTCTAACCGGCTAGCCATCAGTAATATGTAATATACAGAGACTACGACTACCGTACGATATCGTACAGTTCCCCATACGTTTCCGTACGGTACTTCACCGGCAACTAACCCGAAACACCGGATGAACTAATTCTTTTCTCCTGATTAAGTAATATTTTAGTCCTCTATTTTATTTCTTTCCCCCTTGCTGAAAATCAATTTTTAGCATGCTCAAAATTAATTTGATGCATGCCCGAAATTGATTTTGTGCTAGCTCAAAAGCAAAAAATCTAAGGAGAAAAATAATAGATATCAGGGAGGTAAACATTAAAAGTTCGTTTAGTTGGGATTAGTTTACCGGCTATCCGGAAATTTTACCTAAGTTTGGGCCATCTAATCAATACATGAAGAAGGAATATCATGGCAGTACGACAAGGAAAAATATTAGTTATCGACGACAACGAAGACATTCTCTTTACGCTGAAAATGCTACTCCGCCCTTTGGCAGAAAGTGTTACAACCTGCACGACCCCTAAAGAGATCAACCGGCTGGTATCGACTACCAAATACAATGTCATCCTGCTCGACATGAATTTCACGGCAGATGCCGTCAGCGGAAAAGAAGGCTTTTACTGGCTGGAACGTATCCGCGAAATATCTCCCGAGACTGTCGTCATCCTGATCACAGCCTATTCGGATACGGAAAAGGCCGTCCGCGCCATCAAAGCGGGAGCTACCGATTTCATCCCTAAACCCTGGCAGAACGAGAAGATGCTGGCAACCATCTCGTCGGCACTCGAACTCAGCCTGCGGCGCGGAGAAGTGCAGACGCTGAAAGAACAGAAGTCCGTCCTCACCACGACAGAGCCGGAGCTGGAAGTGATCGGCGAATCTCCCGCCATGGAAAAGATATTCAAGACGGTAGAAAAGTTGAAGAATGCGGATGCCAACATTCTTTTGCAGGGCGAAAACGGGACGGGAAAAGACCTGATTGCTTATACGCTCCACAAACAATCGTCACGCAACCAGGAGGCTTTCGTGCCTATCGACTTGGGAAGCATCCCGCACAACCTGTTTGAAAGCGAACTGTTCGGTTACGAAAAAGGGGCTTTTACGGATGCAAATAAAAGTAAGTCGGGACGTTTTGAGATCGCATCCGGCGGCACGCTCTTTCTGAACGAGATCGGAAACCTGCCGCTTATGCTCCAATCCAAACTGCTTACGGTGATCGAACAGCAAAAGATAAACCGCCTGGGATCGACCAAGGAGACTTCCATCAATGTCCGGCTGATCTGCGCAACCAATACCGACCTTCATGCCGCCGTACAGGACGGTAGTTTCCGGCAGGACCTGCTTTACCGCATCAATACGATCGAGATTTTCATTCCTCCCTTGCGGGAAAGGGGAAACGACATCTCTCTCCTGGCGGATCATTTCCTGAAACGGTACAGCCATAAATATAAGAAAGAGATAGAAGGCTTCTCACGGGAGGCGCGTCAACTTCTGAAACAATACAACTGGCCGGGCAACGTCCGCGAACTGCAACATGTCATTGAACGGGCCGTCATCCTTTCCGACCAAAAAAAGTTGCAGTACGACGACTTCATGCTCCGTACCCCCGTTTCCAGCTACCGCGAAAAGGAAGAAAAGTTCAACCTGGAAGAGCTGGAAAAGAAAACCATACAGGAGGCTTTGCATCATTGCTCCGGCAATCTGACACAGGCTGCCGACTTATTAGGTATTACGCGTACATCTTTATATAGGAGACTGGAAAAATACGGTTTATGAAACAATACTCGAAAAAAGCTATCGGGCTGATCCTTTTAATAGTAATCACCAGCCTGGTTCTTGCCTTTTTGGTGGCGGGACAGTTTTATATTTCCGCTTTCATTGCCGGCATGATTCTCCTGATAGAAGCCTGGTACCTGCTCCGGCAGATGGAACGGAGCGACCGGTTATTCCGGCATTTTGTCTGGTCGGTACGTTATTCCGACTTCCTTTCTTCGGGCACAACACACCAGGAACCGTCGGATGCCCTCCCGCAAGAACTGACCGGAGCGGTGGAAGAGGCTTTGCAATTCTATAAGAAACATCTTCAGCAGAAGGAAAGCCAACTGCAATATTTCCAGGCACTGGCCAATCATATCGACCTCTCCGTCTTCGTTTACTCTCCCGAAACGGGACAGGTCGAATGGATGAACCAGGCAGCCAAAATACAAACCGGCCTGAACTTTGCCGAAACGATAGACGATCTGGCAGCTTACCATCCGGAACTTCCTGCCCGGCTGCGCATCCTGCATCCCGGTGAACTGTCTATCCTGCAAGTCCGCCGCCAGGAAGATTTCTCGCAACTGATCCTGTCATCCATGTCATTCGTGGTATTGAACAAGCCGCTTACCGTCGTCAGCATGAAGAATATCCGCTCGGTACTGGAAAATAAAGAGACGGAAGCCTGGCAGAAGCTCATCCGGGTTCTCACACATGAGATCATGAATTCCATGACACCGATCGTATCCCTCTCCGAGTTATTGAAAAGCAAACAGACTTCGGATCCTATCACGGACGAGGAACGCGAAGAGATACATCAGGCTGTCGACACCATCTTCCGGAGAAGCAACGGCCTGGTCCGCTTCGTTGAGAACTATAGAAAAGTGACCGGCATTCCTACCCCCGTCCCCGAAATTATACCTGTCGACAGCTTGCTCGACAATGTCGCCCTGCTATTCAGGAAGGAAACGGATAGCATAAAAGTCCTGCCTTCGGCATCGCATTTACAGGTCATCGCCGACAAAGCTCTGATCGAACAGATACTGATCAATCTGATAAAAAATGCGCTGGATGCGACACAGGAATGTGAGAATCCCCGGATAGAACTATCGGCAGGGATCAATGCGGAAGGTAAAAACTATATTCAGGTCAGCGATAATGGGACAGGCATTCCGGCAGACGTCCAGGAGCGCATCTTCATACCGTTCTTTACGACCAAGCCTGTCGGTTCCGGCATCGGACTCAGTATTTCCCGGCAGATCATGTATATGCACAAAGGCAGCCTGACCGTTATCTCGGAAGCCGGGAAAGGAAGCCGTTTCCTGCTTACTTTCGCCTGATTGGCGAAAATGCTTCCTTTCCTTTTTAAAAAAGGGGGAACAACATAGCAAAGTTTGTTATACATTTGTATGCTGAATAAACTTCTGATATCCTACAGTTATGATAAAGATATTTCCAACAGACAAAGTAAAAGAACTCGATCAATACACAATCCAGAACGAACCGATCAGTTCTATCGACTTAGTAGAACGCGCCTCAACGGTCTTCGTGCACGAATTTTGCCGCCGTTACTCCAAGCAAACCCGTATCATCGTATTTGCCGGACAGGGAAACAATGGTGCCGACGCACTCGCTATCGCACGGCTATTGAAGGACGAATGTTACAGGGTTGAAACTTATCTGTTCAACCCGACCGAGCATCTTTCTTTTGATTGTGAGATGAACAAGCAACGGATACTCGGATTGGAGAAGGTTGAATTTACCGAAGTGGTAGCCGACTTCGTCCCTCCGGTACTGACCGACCGCGATGTCGTGATCGACGGTTTGTTCGGTTCCGGCCTGAACCGTCCGTTGACCGGCGGTTTTGCTGCAATGGTAAAATATATCAACCAGTCGGATGCTACGATCGTATCTATCGATATTCCCTCCGGATTGTTCGGGGAGAATAACCAGACGAATGATCCGGATTCTATCGTAAGGGCAAGCCTGACGCTGACATTCGGATTCCCGAAACTGGCTTTCTTCTTCCCCGAAAATGCTCAGTATGTCGGTGAGTGGAAAGTGTTGGACATCGGTATTCACCCGGATATCGTCGATAATACGTCTACTCCCTATATGATGGTGACGGAAGACGATATCTCCGAAGTATTCCAGCCCCGCGATAAATTCTCCCATAAAGGGACTTTCGGTCACGCATTGCTCATTGCCGGAAGCAAAGGAAAGATGGGAGCCGCCCTGCTTGCCGCCCGTTCATGCCTGAGAAGCGGCACGGGATTACTGACCGTACATATCCCGCAACGTGGCGAAGTCATTATACAGGCAGCTTTTCCGGAAGCCATGATCAGCTTCGATCCGCATGCCGACTATTTCACGACCGTGCCCGAAATATCCATCTATTCCGCTATCGGTGTAGGACCTGGATTAGGACAACATCTCGAATCGGCCGCCGCCCTGGAACGTCTGTTGCAGACAACCGACAAGCCGGTCGTGCTGGATGCCGATGCATTAAACCTGATCGCTTCCAATAAAGATTTATTGAACCGCATTCCTCCGCGCAGCATCCTCACACCGCATCCGAAGGAGTTCGACCGTATCGTCGGAGAAAGCAACAGCATGTTCGAGCGCCTGAAGAAAGCACAGTCTTTTGCTATCGAACATAAACTGTGTGTAGTACTTAAAGGCACTTATACGGCAACCTGCACGGCAAGCGGCAACGTATATTTCAACAGCTGTGGCAATCCGGGCATGGCGACAGCCGGCAGCGGCGATGTCCTGACCGGCATTATTCTAGGACTGCTGGCTCAAGGGGCAGAACCCGAAACGGCTGCTGTTTCAGGAGTTTTCCTTCATGGCACGGCTGGCGACCTGGCAGCTGTTTACCGTTCGGAAGAAAGTATGATTGCCGGAGACATCACCGATATGCTCGGAAAAGCATTCAAACAAATCAAATAAACAGATAAAGTTATTTTCCATTTATACCGGTAGCCGGCCCCTATTCAGGTCCGGCTACTTTTTTATACAGCCAGACTCTGCTTAATATTCAATACGCTAATCATCCTTCCCGAATAACTTCCAAAATATAACATTCATTATCAACTTCTGTTTCAAAAAAAAGCGATATATTCGGCCACCAAATATACGCAAATGACAAGTAAACCCCGAAATATTATTTTATACTTTCTACTAATCTGTATCCTGTGCTTTTCTTCCTGTTCCAAGAGAAGTTCTGCCTCATCAGAACTATTGCAGGCAGAAAAATTAATGGAAACACTTCCCGACAGTGCGCTGGCCATTCTCAACAAGATACCATCACCCGAAACATTATCAAACAGGGAATATGCCTCCTATTGCCTCCTGTTTACGCAGGCTTTGGATAAAAACTATATTACAATTACTTCCGACTCATTGATAAAAAAGGCCGTCACTTATTATGAAAACCATAATGATATTGCCTCACTGGCGTTATCATATTATTATATGGGAAGAACCTATTTCGATATGCAGGATGCCTTACAAGCACAACAAGCCTATTTGAAAGCATTGGAATTAGGTGAAAGCCTGAACTCCACAGACCTGCTTATAAAAATAAACAATAGCCTCGGAACACTTTATTCTTATCAGGACATTTACGAAACAGCGTTACCACTTTACAAAAAAACACTATCTCTTTTGGAAGGGAGTAACGACTCAACCAGAATATCTCTCGCTCTGCGCAATACTGCCCGTGTCTTTACAGAAACACAACAATTGGATAGTGCTATATATTATTATCAGCAAGCGATAAAAACAGCCACCCCTGAAAGTTCATCTTCTTTATACAATGATTTAGGTAGTTTATACATGAAAATCGGTCAATATGAAGAAGCGGGCGATTGCATACAAAAATCAATACAAACTTGCTTTACTCCCAGTCTGGAATACCATTTATTTCTAACATACGGAGAATATTTATTAAAAACAGCACAATACGATTCTGCCCAATACTATTTGAGCCAAAGTTTACAGAGTCCCAATATCTATACCCAGGCAGGCAGTTTATACTTTTTAGCCCAGATAAAAAGAAAGAAATCCGACTTTACAGACTATTTCAAGTATTGGGACCATTATGAACAACTGAGGGATTCAATCAGGGTCAACTCTCATTATGAAAATATACGCATGACACAGAGCATGTTCAACTACCAACACATAGCAGATGAGAAACTAAAGTATGAACAAGAGGCAGCCAGACAAATGATCATAATATATCAAATACTGATCATCACGGTCTTTCTGTTTCTCACCGGCTTTTTCTTTTTCAAAAAAGAACAGAAGAAAAAGAAAAAGCTACTTGACCTGAAAGAGCAACAATACAAACAAAGCCAACAACATATAGAAGATAATAAACAACAGATCAAATATCTGGAAAACGCACTCTCCAACGGACAGGAAACGCTGAGTGACGTAAAAAAACAACTGTTCGAAACCCAAAAGCTAATGCTGGAAATGGAGAACAGACAAATCTCTTTAAAACAAAATACATTAGAGATATTAGAACATGATCTCAAAAAGTCTGCTTTATATATCAAAATACATAAGACCGAAACCGGACTTACGGAAAGCGAATGGTCAGAACTGGGTTTACTGATCGATGCGACTTATTCCGATTTCTCAAAACGTATTTTTGACTTATCTCCATATGTCTCTACTGAAGAATTACGAGTCTGTTACCTGGTCAAAATTGGCATTCCTGTTAAAAAGATTGCATCATTGATGAGATTAACAAGCTCCGGAGTCACACAATGCCGGAAAAGACTGTATAAAAAATTGACACATGAGCCTGAAAGTACCGAGAAATTCGACCAATTTATAGCTGATTTATAACAACTTATCAATTGTCAACATTTTGTCAACAAAAATATAATCTATATTCCAATATGGGTTATACATTTGTAAGGCATTTTCAATTTTATCAACCGACAATTAAATTAATTAAGATTATGAGACAGTTCATCACAGCTTTATTTTTAGTAATATGTGGAGCATTCTGTGCTCAAAACATGTATGCAGATAATATTCCGACTAAAGGTAAATGGGGTCCTCAGGATATTAAATCTATCTTTCCGGCACCTCCTACAGCTTCAATAGAAGGACAAGATCTGACAATCGAATTTACCAGTCCGCTTAGCAACCTGACTATTCAGGTAAAAGATAATACAGGTATGGTAGTCTATGAAGAATGCGTATCAGCCTCTGGTCCACAAGTATATACTATTCCATTAAATCTTGAGAATGGTGAATATACGCTGGAATTAGTGCATAGATACGGATATCTTACCGGCTCTTTCATTATAGAAATAGAATAAGCATTAAACGCGCTAAATTTATGTTTATATACAACTCATGAGGGCGATTTAACCGACCCCTCTATATCTCGATCTCCTTTTCCACTCATGAGTTGTTCTCCCTTAACCAAAACATTAACTATGATTTTTTTATCCCTCCCCAACTAAAGTGCCATAATCATACTGCTCATCTGCATTACAAAAGTCTAAAAGAAGGTTCTAAGGTTGGTTTCTAACAAAATATTTCATAGTTTTGTACAATCATAATTGAGATAAATAATTTGTTTAGATATGAAAAATCTGATCACAATAGCATGTCTTTTGTTTAGCATACCGCTCATGGCACAAACCAAAGTGGTAAAGAAAAACGCTGTTAAAGCTAATAATTTCGGTATTACCTACTCATTGCCAAAAACACAACTGATCGTTGATGCAGAAGTTACAAAGGTTACCTGCAAAGCCGGTCCTTACTACAAGTATGCAGAAAAATACTTAGGAGTGAAAGATGCGATAACGGAAGATAAGGTATACTATGAGTTAGGAAAACTATCGTTGGTAAACAAAGGAATACCCGACCCGGACAACACTTATATCGTTGAATTTAAAAGTGGTACAGTTGCCCCTTACGCTTATCTGACGGAAGACGGCCTCCTGTGTTCCATCAATGCAGAATATACACCGGAAGAATCAGAACTTGAGACAATAAAGAAAAATGGCCAGGGACCGGCTAAAGTGACGGATGCCTCCGTCTTTTCGGAAGAGTTGCTGATGGCAGGCTCTACAGCCAGGCAGGCAGAAGTTGCCGCCAAACAAATCTACCGTATCCGTGAAAGCCGTTTGAATATCCTGACCGGAGATGCAGATAATCTTCCACCCGACGGTGAAGCGATGAAGCTGGTTATCCAACAGTTAGAAGAACAGGAAAAGGCGCTGACCAACCTGTTTACCGGTATCCTTACCAAAGAAACTTCTCATTACGAAGTGAGCATTACCCCTTACGATAATCTGGAAAAAGAAGTTTTATTCCGCTTCTCCAATTTGATGGGTATCGTCGATGCAGACGACCTCGGAGGTGTCCCGGTCTATATGAATTTAAAAGCGACCGAACGTGCTCCGGTGCTCGACCCGAAAGAAGCCGAAAAGAAGGAAAAATCATTGAAAGGCATTGTTTATAATGTACCCGGCAAAGCTAGTATTGAAATCAGCATGAACAAGAAAACACTATATAAAGGAGACGCACAAATTACGCAATTCGGTTCACGCGAAGGGCTTGCTCCTGTTATGTTCGAAGATAAAAAAGCTCCGGTGAAAGTCTATTTCTATCCGGAGACCGGCGCCATAAAACAAATAATTCAATAATAATCTAATTTAAATTTCTATGTTTGAAGGACAACCTAAAGGTTTATACGCGTTAGCCTTAGCGAATACCGGCGAGCGTTTCGGGTATTATACGATGCTCGCAATTTTTACTTTATTCTTACAAGCTAAGTTCGGCTTCACAGCCGCCGAGACATCGACCATCTTCGGTTCTTTCTTAGCAGCAGTGTATTTTATGCCACTCATCGGAGGTATTCTTGCCGATAAATTCGGTTACGGTAAAATGGTAACAACAGGTATTGTTGTCATGTTTATCGGATATGTACTGTTATCTATTCCCACCCCTTCCTCTACCGGAAAAATATTGATGTTCGGTGCTTTAGCCCTGATCGCCTGTGGTACGGGTTTGTTCAAGGGGAATTTGCAGGTAATGGTAGGGAATCTGTATGATGCTCCTGAGTATAAAGCTAAACGTGATACTGCTTTCAGTATCTTCTATATGGCTATCAACATCGGTGCTATGTATGCTCCGACTGCGGCTACCATGATCACTAACAAGATGTTGGGAAAAGCCGGATTCACTTATGTACCGCAACTTCCATCACTGGCCCATCAATTCCTGAACGGAACGATTACTGAAGAAGGAGCAACAACCCTGAGCGGCTTACAGGCTGCCCAGAACTTCGTTGGTGATACAGCGACATTCTGTACTACTTATATTGACAAATTATCAGAGGCTTACAACTATGGTTTTGCTATTGCCTGTATCTCTCTGATCGTATCCATGTTGATCTATGTAGTGTTTCGTCCGACATTCAAGCATGCCGATTACAACTCTAAACAAGCTAAACCGGCTAATGTACAGGAAGAAGAACTGACACCGGAACAGACAAAAGCACGTATCCAGGCATTATTGCTGGTATTTGCCGTAGTTATTTTCTTCTGGATGGCCTTCCACCAGAATGGTTTGACACTGACATTCTTTGCACGCGACTATACCGCACAGGCCGTGACGGGATTGGATCGTTTAGGATTCAATATCGTAAACCTTACTTTCCTGCTGGTTATTGTTTATGCAGGATTCTCTTTGTTCCAGTCAAAAACAGGCAAAGCAAAAGGAATCTCAGGGCTTGTCCTTGTCATCATGCTTGGCTTACTGGGATGGAGTTACAGTTCTATGGATTCAACGGTCAGTATCCTACCGCAGATCTTCCAGCAGTTCAACCCGTTCTTTGTAATCGTGCTGACTCCAGTATCGCTGGCCGTATTCGGATATCTGGCAAAGAAAAAGAAAGAGCCGTCTGCACCGCGTAAGATCGGTATCGGTATGGTGATTGCAGCCTGCGGTTTCCTTATCATGGCGTTGGGTTCTTTAGGATTGCCTACTCCGGCAGCTGTTGAAGCAAACGGTATCTCTGCCGATGTTCTGGTTTCGCCGAACTGGCTGATATCGACTTATCTGGTATTGACTTTCGCTGAGTTATTGCTTTCACCAATGGGTATCTCCTTCGTATCGAAAGTAGCACCTCCTAAATATAAAGGTATGATGATGGGAGGATGGTTCGTAGCTACGGCTATCGGTAACTATCTGGTGGCCATCATCGGTTATCTGTGGGGCGGAATGCAGTTGTGGATGGTATGGAGCGTATTGATCGTATGCTGTCTGCTGTCGGCACTGTTCATCTTCTCTATCATGAAGCGTCTGGAAAAAGTAGCTAAATAATAAAAGCTAACAGATGAAGTTGCAGCAGACATATCTCAAACAAAAGACTTTCCGGTTCAAAAGATGGAGCCGGAAGGGGTATGCTGCATTCTTCAGTCTGGGCAGAGCCGTTACGATCGGGCAACTTTCTTCTAATGTGGCAGAAAGATTCCAGATTAAAAACGGTTCCAACCATTCGTCTGTATTATTGACCGGACAAATCGGTCCGGAAGAAGCAAAGAAAGAGACTGAACTTTTGCAGGAACAATCGTGTGCAGAAGCTATATCGTGGCTTTCACAAATGTTGCCTCTTCTATTCTCTTTACAGACGGTAAAACAGACATCGGCAGCGGGTTCGTTTGCCTACATTATTATATGTATATATCCTAAAGCGGGAAGTTTCAGTTATGCTGAGACTTCCCGCTTTTCTATTTCATAAAAGACAACCAATATGATTGAAACACTTAAACAGATTGTTATTGAAGGGGGAACCATCAATGAGGAACAGGCCGTCGCCTTATCCCAATCTCCCGATAAAGAGGCTTTATATAAGGCCGCCCATCAAATCACGCGTCACTTCATGGGAAATAAATTCGATACCTGCTCCATCATCAATGCCAAAAGCGGGAATTGCAGCGAGAACTGTAAATGGTGTGCGCAGTCCGGACATTATAACACAGTTGTCGCCCTGTATCCCTTACTACCGGCCGAAGAATGTGTTCATCAGGCACTACACAATCGCCAACAGGGAATCGAACGCTTCGGATTGGTTACCAGCGGCAAACGTCTATCGGACGGAGAAATCAGGAAATTAACAGAAACCGTCCGCTATATCAAACAGGCGAGCGACATCAAATGCTGTGCTTCCCTTGGTCTTTTGAACAAAGAACAGTTAAAAGAACTGCGTGAAAGCGGTGTCGAAAACTATCATTGCAATATCGAAACCGCTCCCTCCCACTTCCGAACCCTATGTACCACTCATACAATCGAGCAGAAACTCGAAACAATTCATATGGCACGCGAAGAAGGTTTCCGCATCTGTTCCGGCGGTATCATCGGCATGGGGGAAACCATGGAACAACGGATAGAGATGGCCCTGTTACTCCAAAAAGAACAAGTACATTCCATCCCCTTAAACCTGCTACAACCGATACCGGGAACTCCGCTTGCCGGCACTCCCCAATTATCGGAAGAAGAGTTTCTCACAACTATTGCTCTATTCCGTTTTATCAACCCGGAGGCTTACCTCCGTTTCTCGGGAGGACGTTCACTGTTGAGTAAGGAGACACAACGGAAAGCCTTATATATAGGTATAAACGCAGCAATCATCGGCGACTTGCTGACAACCATTGGCAGCAAGGTAGAGGAAGACAAAATACTCTTTACCGAAGCCGGCTATTCATTAACAGAAGAAACCGACTGGGTCGGATAACACATACAAATTTATGACAACAGAAGAATTATTGCAATTCGACAGGGAGCATGTATGGCATCCCTATACCTCGACAATCGACCCGCTTCCTGTCTATCCGGTAGCCGGTGCAGAAGGAGTGAATATCATTCTGGCAGACGGCAGACGCCTGGTAGACGGAATGTCATCCTGGTGGGCGGCCGTTCACGGATACAATCATCCGGTCCTGAACGCTGCCGCTAAAAAGCAAATGGATAAGATGAGTCATATCATGTTCGGCGGCATTACGCATGAACCGGCCGTCGAGCTGGCCCAAAAACTACTGGCAATCCTTCCTCCGGAGATGAAAAAGATATTCTTTGCCGACAGTGGTTCGGTAGCCGTCGAGGTAGCGATGAAGATGGCTATCCAATACTGGCAATCCGAAGGGAAGGCCGGGAAGCACGCATTTGCCACAATCCGCAGCGGATACCATGGAGACACCTGGCATGCGATGTCTGTCTGCGACCCCGTCACAGGCATGCACGGGATATTTGCCGGAAGCCTTCCCGTTCAATACTTTATTCCTCAACCTTCCGTAAAGTTCAATGAAGAATGGGACGAAGATGCCATGACTCCATTAAAAGATTTGCTGAAACAACATGCCGATGATATCGCCGCCCTGATACTGGAACCTATCGTACAGGGAGCCGGAGGAATGTATTTCTACTCACCGACTTTTCTGGTCCGTGCCAAAGAGTTATGCGAACAATACAATATATTGCTGATCTTTGATGAAATAGCGACCGGATTCGGCCGTACCGGAAAACTCTTTGCCTGGGAACATGCAGGCGTCGTTCCGGATATCATGTGTATCGGCAAAGCCTTGACCGGAGGATATCTGACACTCTCGGCCACGCTGACTACGACACGGGTGGCTACCACTATTTGTTCCGGTGAGGCCGGTTGCTTTATGCATGGCCCGACCTTTATGGGAAACCCGCTGGCCTGTGCTATTGCCTCTGCTTCTGTCTCCCTGCTTTTGGAAAGCGGATGGAAAGAGAAAGTCAATGCCATTGAAGCACAACTTCGCAATGAACTGGCTCCGGCGCAATCATTTGAGAATGTAAAGGAAGTACGGGTACTCGGAGCCATCGGGGTGATTGAAATGAAAGAACCGGTCAATATGGCAATCCTTCAACGTCGCTTTGTGGAGGCTGGCATTTGGGTCCGCCCGTTCGGCAGGTTGGTTTATCTGATGCCGCCGTTTATCATCCGGCCGGAAGAGCTGACGGTTCTGACTTCGGGGGTATTGAGGTGCATAAAGAAATAAACAATGAAAGATTATACTCTGATATTAAAACAATTAAATGAAGCGGGGAACCTGCGTAGCTTGCCGGACATCGTCCACACTGGCAACCGGATAGAAAGAGACGGGCAGGTCATGCTTAACCTCTCTTCCAACGATTACCTGGGATTGGCGTCCCGCACTGATTTAAGGGAGGCTTTCTTTGAAGAATGGAAGGAAAAAGGTTATCCTCTCTCCTCTTCTTCTTCCCGCCTGCTGACCGGGAATTTTACGGTATATACGGAACTAGAACAGTTGATGGCCGAACGCTTCAACCGGGAAGCCGCCTTGCTTTTCAACAGCGGTTATCATGCCAATACCGGAATACTGCCGGCTTTGGCCGATAAGCAAACCCTCATCCTTGCCGACAAACTGGTACATGCCAGCATCATCGACGGGATACTGCTCAGCGGCGCCCCTTTCCAACGATACCGCCATAATGATTACAATCAGTTGGAAACATTATTAAAGAAGAATGCCGGTCAATACGAACAGTTATTTATCGTAACAGAAAGTATCTTTAGCATGGATGGCGACGTTGCGGACCTCCGTCGCTTGGTGGAATTGAAGAAAAGCTATCCGAACGTTTGCCTCTATGTCGACGAAGCCCATGCAATCGGTGTACGCGGTAAAAATGGTCTTGGAATAGCCGAAGAACAGGATTGTATCCGCGAGATAGACCTGCTGGTCGGCACTTTCGGTAAAGCGCTCGCCTCTATGGGTGCCTATGTGGTCTGTAGCCGGACCATCCGGGAATATCTGGTCAACTGCATGCGTCCGCTGATATTCAGCACTGCCCTGCCTCCAGCACAGATAGCCTGGACACGTTTCATCTTCGAACGGCTTCCGGAATTTTCCTCCCTGCGTGAAGAACTCACCCTGACAAGCCATCTGCTTTCCGATGCCCTCGAAGGCAAAGGAGGAGAAATCAGCGAAAGCCATATCATCCCTTATATAATCGGAGAAAATAACGATTGTATAAGCAAAGCCGAAGAGTTACAACGCAAAGGTTTCTATTGTCTCCCTGTCCGTCCGCCCACGGTTCCGAAAGGAACGGCACGGATACGCTTCTCATTGACAGCGGATATAACCACTGCGCAACTCACCCAACTGATAAAAGAAATATGAAAATAGAAAAACAACTCAATAGCTCCCATCCCCGTCTGCTCCTCTTCTTTGCAGGCTGGTCTGCCTCGCCCGAATCATTCACCGGACTGAAAGCAGAGAACGGAACGGATATCATGCTCTGTTATGATTACAGGGACATGACATTCCATGAAGACCTAAGCAGCTATAAGGAAATCCATCTGATTGCCTGGTCCATGGGAGTGCGTATGGCAGAACTGGCTTTAGCCGGGAAATACGCACTAACCACAGCTACCGCCGTCAATGGCACGCCCCGGCCGATAGACGATAACTTCGGTATCCCGGAAAATATCTTCCGGGGAACACTCGACAACCTGACAGCCGAAGGTATGAAACGTTTCAACCGACGAATGTGCGGCAGCCGGGATATACTCGCACAATACGAGAAATTTCCTGCCCGTCCGCTGGAAGAGGTTAAAGACGAGCTACAACATATTTACAATCATTGTAACGGCCAATCAATGACAAATGCAGACGACACAACATCCATACAATGGACACGTGCCATTATAAGCTCGGACGATCATATCTTTCCGGCTGCCAATCAACGCAACTACTGGAACGGACGTTGCCCGGTAACAGAAATCACAGCACCTCATTATCCTTTTTATTTATGGAAACAGTGGAACGAATTATAACCCGCTTCAGCCGCGCGCTGGATAGTTACGACCTGCATGCCGATGCACAGCAACAAATCTGCCGGAAACTCACCGGTATATTATCGCGTTACACCGACATCCATTTCCAGCGTGCCCTTGAAATCGGTTGCGGAACGGGCGGTTTCACCCGTCTTTTGAAAGAAAGCTGCGTAATCGACGAATGGTATCTGAACGATATCTGTGACGGTTGCCGGGAGAAAGTAGCCTCCCTGTTCCCCGGACAGTCACCACTCTTTATCGCCGGAAATGCGGAAGAGATCGACTTTCCCGGTCGCTTCGACCTGATCGCATCTGCTTCCGCCTTTCAATGGATGAAGGAGCCTGTACAATTCCTTCATAAACTGGCCGGAATGCTTTCGCCCAACGGGACTTTACTGTTCAACTCCTTTGCACCCGGCAATTTAACAGAGATCAGGCAATTGACCGGCAAAGGCTTAACATATCCTTCTGGCGAACTGCTGACGGAATGGCTGGAGGAAGATTTTCATCTGATTCACCTGAGAGAAGAAGAAATAATCCTCACTTTCGACACACCGCTCGATGTACTCCGCCATTTAAAGCATACAGGGGTAACCGCTACCGGCGACGGCACCTGGACACGCGGCAAACAAACAGATTTCTGCCGGGATTATCAGGAACTGTTCCATACAAATAATAATCAGGTAACACTCACTTACCGCCCGCTCTATGTGCTGGCAGTAAAAAAACAAGCATAAAAAATGAAAGGAAAAGTCTTATTTATTTCAGGCATCGACACCAATATCGGCAAGACCTATGCTACTGGTATCCTCGCCCGTGCCCTGGCCGAAAAGGGCAAAACGGTCATCACCCAGAAGATGATACAAACAGGTTGTACGGAAATATCGGAAGATATTGAAATGCACCGACAATTACAGGATATCCCCTTTACCGAAGAGGATAAGGCCGGCCTCACCTGTCCTTACATCTTCACGTATCCCAGTTCGCCGCACATGGCTGCCGAACGCGACGGACGCACCATCAACCTGTCGACCATCACCGAAGCGACACGCAAGTTACAGGAGAAATATGAATATGTCCTTCTCGAAGGTGCCGGCGGACTGATGGTTCCGAATGATTTCAACTCGCTCACCATCGATTACGTAAAGGAACAAAATTATCCGGTCCTGCTCATCACCTCCGGAAAACTGGGAAGTATCAACCATACCCTGCTCAGCCTTTTTGCCTGTAAACAATATGGAGTAGAAGTAAAAGCACTGGTCTACAATCTCTATCCGGAAACGGACAAATTAATTGCCGATAATACGATGGAGTATCTCACCCAGTATCTTGAAAAGGAGTTTCCGGGAACAGCATTTATCTGTTTGCCGGAATATAAAGAAGAAATGAATATAAATGATATTTCGATAACCGAGCTACTTTGACGACAGTCGTCAACGAGAAGTGACGTAAGTCGTCAACCACCATTGACGGAGATCGTCACCTCTCGTTGACGGTCACCGTCAAAACAAACCAATCAACTAGTAATCGCTAAAAAGTATCCCGTTACAAATTATCCGTCCCAATAATCTCCGATACCCGGGCATTGGCACGAGCCTTGATTTCAGGAGTGATACTATCTTTTACCAACTTCAGGACCAACGTCATTACGGCAATATCATCCGTAAAACCGATAACAGGCAGGATGCCGTCCGGTATCAAATCAATCGGCAGGATAAAATAACCGAGGGCACCGACAATATAGGCTTTATGCTGGAGAGAAACTTTATCGTCCTGCAACATATAATAAAGTGTAAATACCGGTAACAACACGGTGGCTCCCACCTTTTTGGCTACCCGTTCAACCTTTTTCCAAAAACGGTTATCCGAATAATAGGTTCCGTATTTCTGCACTTCGTGTACCTCTTCAAAAGGAACATCTTCAATTCTATTTGTACTCATACTCGTTGTTTTTACCAATCAGAGCAGTTCACAGACTGCCCCTTCCTACGGGCAAAGATACTAATTTTATCCAGCCATGCAAATCCTTATCTTCCGCTGTTCATACTTCCGACTAAACCTGCTAAACAACAGGAAACCGGCAAAAGCCGAAGCGATACCGACTGTTGAATGAGAAAGGATCTGTTATATTTATATAGGTGTCGGTATCGCCCATCCAAAGAGGAAGCTGTGTTTCCTGGGAAAGACCTGAGCGGGTGAACGTCCGTGAAGGGGGAAAACGAAGCGTCCGGAGCAAGGGTCAATTATTTCTACAAATGCAATTGCAACCCGAAAGAAACCGGATGAAGAGCCGGTCCTTTTTTACTCTCAAACATTTCAATAGGCGAATACTTGAAGTAAGCCCCTATGCAGCCGACACCCGCTTGAAAAAGAAGGTCCATCGTAACAGGACGAAGGTTCATGCCACCATCCATTTTCTGCTTCCGGGTCTTTCCACGTTCGTCATCATAAACAACTTTGGAAGAAGAGGTTGTCTTGATCACTCCAACGACACCACCGGAAACGAAGAAACGGGGTTTATGTCTTTTCTTCGGTGTCTGCCATTCGAGCAATACAGGAATGGTAAGGCTGGTCATATTCAGTTTACTCTTTTTATAAACAACACCTTCGGGAGCAGGAACCAGCTGGGTAACACCGTCTACCTCCTGGAAATGAGCGTTTTCATCTATACGGTAACGATTCCAGCGCAGACCGGCACCGGTCACCAGCGCCCAGTTATATCGGGAGAACGGAAAGCTGAACTCCATAAAATTCAGATTATATTCCAGCGATTTCCCTTTGCGCAGCGAAACATCGTCTCCATCGAAACTATTGAAGCCCATACCGAAGCCGGCCCAGTGGGCAGAAAAGTCCCTGTCCCAGGTGGGAACAGGTATATTCAACGTCTTGATATGTTTGCGGCGTTCATAACTTTGCCCGTCACGGTAGTGCCCTTCAAAAACCATTTCATCATCAACCGCTTCACCATTTTCATCCAGCTCATATACCCGCACCTTCATCCGGTCGCCGTTATCTTTGACTTCTATACGTTTCTTTTCCAATGTGATAATCGTATCGGCCGATATCGGTTCTACCTCTGCTGCCAACAAACCCATCACGGGGAGACAGGCTGCCATAATCAGTATTAATCTTTTCATCTTCATATAGTTTTATTCGTTTATAAATCTTTTTTAGTGAACAAGATAGTAATCAGGTCATCACTATCCAAATCTCCTTCGATATAGACCAGGGTTATCACGCCTTTTGCATTGACTTTGAAAAGGACAAAACGGTTTATATCGGCCTCCTTACCCGGCAACTGGTAATAAGCGGAAATCACACCGCCATCGTCGGTCACTTCCTTAATCTTACGGGCGCCTTTCTGGTCTGCCTCCAAACACTGACGGGTGAAACGCAAGGCATCCGGATCATTCTTGATCGTAATACTCTTATAGCGGGTCATACCGTACGTCTCGAGCATTTCGTTGGAAAGTTCCACCATCGTTACATTCTTTTTACGGCCGTAACGCTGGAAAACATCCTGTATCTTCAGGTCTTTCTGCAAGACCTCAGCATCTGTTGCCCCTACTCCGGCAGGAAACAGCATAAGGGCCGCCAACCATACTAATAATGTGTATTTAATCTGTTTCATCGCAACATGTTTTTTATTCGTCATCACTGAATATGGAACCGAGTTCCTTTAATTGGTTATCTATGATCCGGCGATCTGCTTCATCCTTATCTTCTTCGGGAAAATATTCGTCTGCAGGAGTGGCCACCTCATGCAACGCTTCAAAAGCCGAAGAGCGAACCTTATGGATATCGGTATAGCACCGACCGTTTATCACTACATAATTATCTGAACAGAAACAGGGATCGGCCGGATAGAGCAACTGACTGATTCCCAAGAACACCAGCACACAAGCAGCAACTGCCGACAGGACATAAACCACCGACTTGCGATTCAACCGGAAACGCTTTTCCGGAAGTGCTTCGGGAGCGATCTCCGACCATATCTCTTCTGCCATATCCCTTTCAGCCGTAATCTCCTCATCGAAATAAGCAAACAAAGGTTTGTAGGCAGACAGGTTTTCCGGAACATTGTCTGAAGCGAAGAAACGACGGAGCTTCTGCTCTTCTTCCGCCGAAGTCTCTCCTTCAAAATACCGATTCAATAATTCATCTATATTCATAATTGCTCCTGTTTGTTTAATAATAAAAACTGTTCCCGTATCTTCTTCCTGGCTCTCGAGAGGTTGGAACGGATAGCTTCGACCTGAGAGCCGGTTATCTCCGCTATCTCCCCAATCTCATAGCCTTCCACATCTTTCATCCGGATGATGGTTTGCTGTACAGCAGGCAGTTGGCTGATCAGTTGCCGGATACGGGCGGCGGCATCCTGTTGTTCCAACTGTTCAGCCGGTGAACGGTATCCCGAATCCAGCGATAGCGTCTCTATATCAGGACCTTCCGGCCGGCGAGCTCGCAGTTTATCCAAAGCCAGATTCTTGGTGACCTGCATCGCCAGTGCTTCCACGCTATTGTAGCCGTCCAGTTTCTCACGGATATACCACAGCTTCAAAAAAGCCTCCTGCACGATATCCTCGGCATCGGCCTTTTCCTGCATCAGTCTCAGGGAAAAGTTGATCAGCTTATCCCGGAGTGGTAAGACGGTTATTTTAAACGTTTCAAGTTCCATTCTGTTATTATGACGACAAAGGAAGGAAAACATAACACGAAAATTCCAGATTTTTGCCAGAATTATTGCATAACTTTGTAAATAAATAAGATAGCCCATGAAAATTCTGATTGTAGAAGATGAAGATTCTTTGCGTGAAGTAATGATCCGTTCGTTGGAAAAGGAGCGCTATGTCGTGGAAAGTGCAGCCAACTATCAGGATGCTTTGCTGAAGATCAACGATTATGATTACGATTGTATCGTGCTGGATATCATGTTGCCGGGCGGTAGCGGCCTCAGTTTACTGGAAGAATTGAAGAAGATGCGGAAAAAAGACAGTGTTATCATCGTCTCCGCCAAAGACTCGATCGAAGATAAAGTGACCGGTCTCGACCTCGGTGCCGACGACTATCTGACCAAGCCTTTCCACCTGGCCGAGCTGAATGCCCGGATCAAATGCATCATCCGCCGGAAACAACAGGATGGCGAAATGCATATCAACCTGGCAAACATTATTGTCTACCCGGACCGCCATGCCGTATATATTAATGAAGAAGAACTGGTGTTGAACCGCAAAGAGTTCGACCTGCTTTACTATTTTGTCACCAACCCCGACCGCCTGATCAGCAAAGGGGCACTGGCCGAATCTATCTGGGGAGATTATATCGACCAGGCAGACAGCTTCGACTTTATTTACAGCCAGGTAAAAAACCTGCGCAAGAAACTAAAGTCTGCCGGAGCGACAGCCGAAATCAAAGCAGTTTACGGTTTTGGCTATAAAATGGTAAACGAAGAATAACACGATGAAACTGATCCACTATACATTCCGCAACCTGTCGATTCCGTTATTGATTATCCTGACCGCCTGGGCCTGCTGTTTCTATTTCGTCATCATGCATGAGATAGACGACGAGACCAACGACAGCCTGGAGAATTATAAGGAGATCATTATCAAGAGTGTCCTTGCCGACAGCACATTACTGCGTGACCATGTCGACATCATGACCAAATATTATATCCGTGAAGTCCCGGAGGCGGAAGCGGAACTGGATAAAGACGAGTTCTTCGACTCCACCACCTATATCGAAATCGAAATGGAGTACGAACCGGTCCGTGTATTACGTACCTGGTTCATGACTTCCGACCGGAAATATTACGAGTTGACCATCGAAACTTCAACCCTCGAGAAAGAAGATATGGCCGAAGCAATCTTCTGGAGTATCATTATATTATATGTCAGCCTGCTTTGTTGTATCCTGCTGGTATCGCACTTTGTATTCAAATCCAGCTTCCGCCCCCTTTATACGCTCGTTAAATGGCTGAAAGAATACCGCCCCGGAAAACAACCGGCTCCATTGGTAAACGAAACCCAAGTGGAAGAATTCAAAATCCTGAATACGGCCATACAAACAGCCATGGAACGGAATACAGCCATGTATAACCAACAAAAACAGTTCGTCGAGAATGCTTCCCACGAACTGCAAACACCGTTAGCTATCTGCATGAACAAACTGGAACTTCTCAGCGAGGACCCTGATTGCACGGAAGAACAGCTTTCCGAAATAGCCGGAATCAATCATACGCTCCGTGGGATTATAAAGACGAACAAATCCTTGTTACTCCTTTCACGTATCGACAACAAACAGTTCCCCGACACCTCCGGGATAGAGTTCAACAAGCTGATCGACAGACTACTGCCGGATTTTAAAGAGATGTATGAATACAAAAATATACAGGTATCCTATACGGAAGCCGGTTTATTAACATATACGATGAACGAATCGCTGGCTACTACCCTGGTCAGCAATTTATTAAAGAACGCGTTTATACATAATATAGAAAACGGAACAATCGCCATTACAGTAACCAGCCGTACATTAACTGTTGCCAACAGTTGCGACAGTCCGAAACTGAATGAAGCTACTTTGTTCAACCGTTTTGAAAAACAGACACATAAGAAAGATTCAACCGGACTGGGATTAGCGATCGTTAAATCGATTGTTTCCATTTACGGGATAAATATAAAATATGAATATAATGGGCTGCATCAGTTCATTTTAACATTCAAATAATCATTTTTCCCAAATCTTTCCCAAATGTCACCTTTTCTTTGCAGTATAAATTAAAAGAAGAAAGTCATGAAAAAGTTCGGATTAATTCTGGTCAGCTTGTTATTATCGACAATGGCCATTTTCGCAGACAACGAGAAGATTACAAGAGACAAATCGGTATTGCCTTCTGTATGCCGCAACTTCCTGTCAGACCATTTCGGACAGACAGATATCTCGCATATAAAAATAGAAAGCAATCTGTTGGGAACAAAAGGATATGACGTGATCCTTACCAACGGAATTAATGTGGAATTTGACAAGTCCGGCGAATGGAAAGAGATCGAAGCGCGCCATGCCTCCATCCCTTTAGAAATCCTGCCTGCCAGAATAGCTGATTATATAAGGAAGAATTTTGCCGATAGCAAGGTAATCTCTGTGGACAAAGACACACGCGAATATGAAGTCAAGTTAAACAATGACCTTGAACTCAAATTCGACCGTAACGGTAACTTTAAGAAATTCGATTAACAAAACAACAAAAAGAAAATAAGTATGAAAGTAAAATTATCTATCTTAGCATTAGCATTGTGCGGTCTGTTTGCATTTACAAGCTGTGATGATGATGACAACAACTATCTGCCCGACCAAACCGTCACTAAAGCATTCGATGAAAAATACCCGGGTGTCGGTAAAGTAGAATGGGAAACAAAAAGTGGTTATGAGGTAGCCGATTTCCATCTGAGCGGAAATGATGCCGAAGCCTGGTTTGACAATAAAGGCAACTGGGTAATGACAAAGACGGAAATCAATTTCGGTCTGCTTCCTGAACCGGTACGCTTAAACCTGAACGGCGGCGAATACAAAAACTGGAAACCCACTGACTTTGATAAGCTCGAACGCTCCAACGCCGCCACAGTCTATGTCATAGAAGTGGAACAAGGAGAACAGGAAGTCGACCTGTATTATACTGAAGATGGTGTTCTCTTAAAAGCAGTTCCCGATGATGATAACGACAACAATTTCCAACCTGTTGTTATCCCGCAAGCAATCAGCGATGCCATCAACGAGATGTATCCGGGTGCCACTATGCTGGAATTCGATCAAGAAAAAAATGGTTTTGAAGTGGATATCCTCCATAATAATATCTACAAGGATGTTTATTTCAACACTGAAAACCAATGGATTTCTACAGAATGGGACATTACAAAAGATCAGGTTCCGGCAATCGTCATGAATGCTTTACAGGCTTCCGAATACAAGAATTATACAATTGATGATATTGATCTTATTGAAAAACCGGAAGGTACTTTCTATGTATTCGACCTGGAACAAGGAGATAATGATGTTAAAGTAACATTCGATTCCGAAGGCAATATTAAGAGTACCCAAAAAGATTAACTCTGTAAAAACGAACTTTGCATAGAGCGAATTTGTTTCTTACGAGAATAAACTACACGAATACGATGGCTGGACCTCCATTGTATTCGTGTTTTCTTTTATAAACAATTAAAATTAAACGTCATGGAAGAAAAACTATCTGTTTTAGCCATTCTCGTATGCTGCATTTCGCTGCTTGCCGGTTGTAATAACCATCAAAAGAAAGTAAACCAGACTGTCGAAGTCCCTCAGGTTTTCCGGAACTTTATCTCGACCAAATATCCGCAGGCAACCATCCTGAAACTCGATAAAGAAAAGAGCGGCACGGAAATCGATATAAAAGATAAAGGCATCCATAAAGAAGTATCATTCAATGAAAAGAACGAATGGATCAGCACTCAATGGGATACCCGTCTTGAAGATGTCCCGGTCGTTGTGACGGACGAACTTGCCAGTTCCGCCTATAACCAATACAAAGTACTGGAAGTAGATGCAATCGAAAAACCAGCCGGTATGTTTTACGTATTTGAACTGAAACAGGATAATAATAAGGTAAAACTTACATTCGATTCGGAAGGACAGCTCATTGAATAAAAAGGGGAGTACTAAAAGACCAGGCAGATAACCACAGATATATATTATCATAAATAAACTATCTGCGGTACCTGCCCGATCAATATCATTTGTATATCATAGTGAGACCTTTAATGTTCTTGAAAACGTTTCTCTAACTCTTGTTGCCGGACATCATCCCAATAGTAACAATCCAACTCAAAAAAAGTAGATGTATACGGGATTGTCAGATTACTTTTCAAAATAATGACATTAAAGACACTGCTTATGCTATCCAGCCGGGCTATCAACTCCTCATGAGGTACATACTGTAAATACCCCCCGAATAAGCCAGCAACCTCCTGCCGGAGTTCTGTGATCCCCGAAGCATCCGTATCCTTCATAAACAGCAGTTCCCGATCCTGATAGACATTCGCTTTAATATGCGGTGCCCGATCGATTTCAGCCGTAACAAAAGATAAGACTTCCAGGTAATCGTCTCCTGTACAGATCGTCTTAATGCCTTCCTGACTTTGCAGGGGATAAGCCATATCCGTCACAACGATCCAGTTACGATGTCCCAATAAAGAAATTTCATTATGCAGTTCCTCTTTCCAGGAGAGTTTTTCAGAAGCGCAGCTTACCCCTAGAAAACAAAGAACAATTACTAACCAACCGTATTTATAACTATTTTGTATCATAACCTGGCAGATTAATTGTCCTTAAACAAAATACAATCCAAACCGAAATGATACCCGGATGATTTCTCATTCTTACCAGCAACCTCAACCCTCAGTTCAAAAGTATTATTCATCGGTTGTTGAAGTCCCAGGTCTAATTCTCTGCATTCTATTTTATTACTGTAAGCATCCCAGCTTTCCGCGATTAGCTTTTCATTGATATAGATATTCAATTTAGCGGAAACAGGTGAAGTTGTCAGGTAAAGAAGAACTTTTTTAGGATGATACTGCTCTCCGAAACGGAAAGAAACATAATCCTTCACCTTAACAGCCTCAACCGACAACTGTTTAGCCATGCTCCATTTCGAATCAGACTTTTCATTATCCATAGCCTGTACCTTCCGGATCAGTCCGTCAGAAGCAAGCAGCGGATATATATCTTCCAATTCAATAGCATTCTTTATACGGAAATTGTTTGTCTGCGTAATCTTTTCCAGATCCTCTATCTGAGGAACCGGACCAGAGGCCGCTTCAACCATTGGAGGCCTGTTATGTTCGGCCTCCATGCTCCCATACCAGAATGATGTCAAAGCGTATTGCAGGATCGCATCCGGCCCGGACGAAAAATTGAACGCTTCCATATCGAGCTTAAACCGTTGATTGAACGGTATCGCATCCAGCGAACGACTTCTTGTACAGATATTATATCCACGAGTATGGGGGTTCTCTCCGGTAAACCCACGCGTCTCTCCTCCTACCCGGATGTTTGCCAGGAAAGGCGTTGAGAACTCGTCTTCACGAGTAGGGTGAACACCTCCGGCCCAACCATAATAATCTTCCGTGCCCGTCCCGAAATGGGAAGGGAAACGCCTGTCAAAATCGTCATCCACATAAATCTTTTCATCCCCTTCTCCCCACCACCAGGGTAACGGGTTCAGAACAACAAAATTATCTCCCACATGAATGCCTTCTCCTTTTACTTCGACAAAAGTCATATCACGGACCGGATTGGCCATATAAGGTTCATCAGTCCACCAATTAGCATGGAAATAATAAGTATCGTCTGTCCATTTCCAGGGAGAAACCACTATCTCGGACTCCAGTTTTACCGAAAATGTGGAAAGATTATGAATGCGTATCTCCCCGCTTTTCCTGTAAGGCATAATCCATCGGCAGACCATTGTCCCATCGGGATGAACCTCCCGTACCCATGTCTTATAAGGATCTACCGCATTGACATTCCCGAAGAAGTCTCCTAACGGACACCAAACGGTTGATTTATCATCAAAAACTATTTCAAGGACGGTCGAACGTAAAGCCTGCGGAACATTTTCGGCAGACAACTTAAACGTCATATGACGAATGGCAGAAGTACCTTTGGGCAAAGGAATAGCCTCTGTCTGCCGGCTGCTGACCGACTTGGAAAAAGAAACTTTCTTCCCTTTAGTAAAGGGTGTGGGGTCCGTCAACTCTTTCCCGGTCTGCGTCAAAACAGCCTGATAACGTTCCATAAATTCCGGTTGAAATGTTTCGACCTTTACTTCCGGAGAATAAGCCCTATAGTTTATAATATAGAAAAATGAATCTCCTTCAACGGATACTTTACAACTTTTGCCGAATGAAATCGGTAAATATAAATCTCCTGCCCGACAAGTATAAACGGCAAAAGGAGGCGGAGCAAAAGATTCACCCGTCAACAGCCGGATCATATTCGTCCGTATGGATGGCTCTTCCTCTCCATCCAGATAAATCAAGATATCCGGTCCCTCCCTGTTATCGAAATCCTTATAGAAAAAAGGAGTCCATATCCGGGTCAACACCCCCGGTCCGTCACACTCCATCAGGACAGACTCCTGTTTCCCGTTATTTGTTTCTTTACGCAAGTCAAAACCCTGATCGCCGTTAGCAAACCATCCTACCGGATCATCCGGCGTTACAGCTGCACGATTGTAACTGCTACTTTGTAACGCCTTATACGGAAATTCCGGTTTCCTAGTCATGACAGTACGGTCTGTCATTTCCTGCAACAACGATTTGAAAGTGACATCGTATTGTTGGGCATCACTGTTTTGCAGACAACAAAACAGACTAATAATAATAAGCCCTGTAAACAAGCTGTTCTTTCCCGTTCTCATATATGATAATTATTTTATTATTCCCTTTCGGGTTATTATGACCAACCTGGATTTTGTTCCAGATTCGGATTCAGCAATATCTGCCTGGTAGGAAGAGGAAGCAAATAATGTTTCTCTTCAAACTTGCGCTTATTGGTTGGTTCGATGATAATACTGCCCGTCTCATCCTGCGGAAAATCAATGTTACTCCATCTTGAATCGGTAGCATATTGAGTATCGCGCCATAAAACACCTTTCAAAGCCATCGGCATTTCTGTCTCCGCATTTTTCCAACGGCGTAAATCGTCGAAACGGAATCCTTCAAGAAAAAGTTCAATCGTTCTTTCCCGCCTGATTTCCGTCCGCATATCCAAACCGTTTGCTGAGACGAATGTATTTGTTAAAGCCGGAAGCCCTGCCCTTTCTCTTAATTTATTAATAGTCAGATCCAATTGCTGATCTGTTATACTTCCGTTTTTCTCAAATAAAGCCTCAGCATGTATCAACAGGACTTCCGCCAGGCGGATAACCGGCCAGTCCACTCCGAACGGCGAAGCGACTTCCACCCTGAACTTGACCGCATAATATCCTGTCCGGGTCGTATTACCAAAATTGATATCATAAATATTGCCTCCTGCAAAAGGATCGTTCCAGTTACGGTTATATTCAGGAGGATTATTCGCCCAAAAGCGGGTGAACGGTTTTTGCAGAACATTTGTCATACGAAGATCCCTGTTTTCATATTCGCTCTCGACGGTTTCACGCCCTGCAAACAATGGAGATTTGTCTATTGGCAAACCATCCGTACACAAAAACAGATCAGCAAACTTACGGGTGACACTCGGATATTTATGTGCGCTACTGGTTCCTGCTGGTCTGATATCCGCATCGAAACGATTTGTCAGTATATACTCCTGCTGGTCAGCTTTCGTCAGCCCTGCAACATTTGATTTACCTTTATCCAACAAAAAGAAATAGCGGTAACTCTCCTCTCCTAAAACATCCCTGCGATCGAAAATCACATACTGGTTTCCGTTTATCACTTCTCCGGTCGCAGCAATTGCCAGGTCCAACAGTTCATCGCCATTTTGCCCTCTGAATTTACGCCAGGTTCCCTCAAATAAGGCAATGCGTCCTTTAAAAGAAAGTGCAGCTTCGCGACTTACACGTCCTTTCTTTCCCTCCGCTATGTCTTTTTCTTTCGGCAGTAATGATATTGCTTTGTCCAGGTCTTTCAGGATATGGTCTACAACTTCTTCCCGACTGTTTCTCGGTCCGTAAAGTAATTCCGTATCATCCAGGTCGAGTACTTTATCTATGATAGGAACGCCGCCATAGTATCTCAGCAACTCAAAATAAGCAAACGCCCTGAAAAAATGTGCCTCACCGACATATTCACTGATCTGTTCCGCCAGATCAGGAACCAGTATGGCCTTTTCAAGCAAGTAGGTAGTATTCCTTATATTTATATAGGGACTTTTCCACTGGTCACTATTCGGTTCCGGCGAATAACTGCCGTTACTGATCGTATTTTCACTCCAATCGACCAAAATATCCGAACGCACATCCAGGCCTGCGCCGGAACTGGGCAGAGAGAAATAAAACTGATTGGCAAACAATTCGAATTGCCCGGCACTTTGAAAAAACGTAGGCTCAGAATATTTATCCTGCGGAAACAAACTCAAATCCTTCTCACAAGAGCAAAGCAATATACCTGCCAACAAAAAACATATTGAATATACTATATTATTTTTCATAATCTTGCATGTATTTAAAGTGTAACATTTATCCCAAATGAATAGCCTCTGGGGAAAGGAGTAATACGCGGGTTAAAGGGTTTCTCCGGATCATAAATTCCCGGGATAGAATAAGCCTCCCAAATATCCGTTCCGCTGAAATATACCCTAAGTTTTTCTATTTTCGCTTTACCGATCAGGCTTTTCGGGAAAGTATATCCCAATTGCAGGTTCTTCAGGCGAATATATCGGTTATTATAGAATTTATAAGGAGCATTAGACGCTACATAATCGTGATTTTTAACAGCATCATTCTGTGACAGACGCGGATAAACCGCATTAGTATTACCTGATGTCCAGTATTTTCCATAGAAATATTCCTGTGGCGGCCATGAGTCATATTCAATCGGTTTATTCGATTCCAGCACTTGCCATTTCAAAACTCCCTGGAAGAACATACTCAAATCTATATTTTTCCAGTTCACTCCCAGATTGATACCAAACAAATAATGCTGCCCGTTATCTCCCAAATGAATCATATCACCAGAATCGGTCGTCGGTTTCCCGTCCTCTCCTAACTTATAAACCTGGGGAAGCAATTTTCCGTCACCATCCAGATCTTTATAACGAACATCTCCCAGTGATAGATTATTCGGAATACCGGAAGTCATTTTCGCATTATAGTCAGCCAGTTCCTGTTCTGTCTGAATAAAACCGTCAAAGTCATATCCGAAATAAGAACCGATAGGATATCCTTCCACAAAAGAGTTATATCCGGAATTTGGTATCGTCGAATCAGCCAACTTCAAGACTTTACTGGTGTTATTGCTCAGATTCATATTCGCAGAATACCCCCAGTCACCTATCTGATCACGCCAGCCAATTGAAAGTTCCCATCCTTTGGAACGGACATAAGCTCCGTTAATACTGGGAGCCGTTACTCCCAAAACCTGGGGAAACTCCTGTGTAAAAAACATATTCGGATTGTTTTTGATATACAGGTCCAAAGATGCGTTCAGACGTGAATCCAGCAGAGATACATCCAAGCCCAAATTCTTTGTGTCGATCTTTTCCCATGAACGGGTTTTACTGGCCATCCCCGATAAAGTAGCCTGCTGAGTCAGCGACGGAGACAAAGAGTTTCCCATTGGATATTGCCCGTTGATATTGATCTGGGCGATATAATCGTACAATCCGATACTGGCTTCATTCCCCATCTGTCCCCAGGAAGCACGCAATTTCAGGAAATTTACAATATGATTGATCGATTGCATAAAGGACTCATTCGATATCGTCCAGGCACCGGAAACGCCAAAGAAAGGTGACCATCTATGCCCTTCGGCAAAGCGGGAAGAGCCATCGTAACGGAAGGTTCCTTCCAGTAAATATTTATTGTCGAACGAATATCCCAACCGGGCAAAAACAGAATTTAATGCACGGTCAGATTTAGTCTCGCCATTATATTGCTCATCACTGCTTCCTACGCCGAAGGTCGGTAGTTCCGGACTGATCAGCCCCAAACGTCGATAAGCGTTGAATGTACGATGGTCCTCTTCTTCATGTGAATAACCGGCCATCAGGTCAAAGCGGTTTTTCTCTAATAAAGTATACTGATAATTAGCATAAATATTGGCTACCGTATAACGGGAACGGCCATATGAAGAGCCGGCTGAATTACGTCCGTTAGTCGAATTATATGAATATTTATTATTTTCGTCATACATATCGAACCCCAGTTCCGCCCATTCATTTTCATTAATATCAAAACTGGTGGAATATTCACCCGTTATCGATAAGTTTTGAATCGGTGTCAACACAAATCCCAGCAATGCTTTCACCCTATAATTCAAATCCGTTGTATTCCCTCCATCCCGGGCATAGCCGATCGGATTCTGATGGGAACCGAAATTATATAAATTGCCTGCCGAATTAAACGGCATAAATACCGGCCATATCAACCCTTGCCAAAATTCTATCTGGTCATATTTATAAGGTTCCGTAACTTTTTGCCTTTCAAAGTCGAATATCGTTTTTATCTTTAAAAAGTTTGTAACATCATAGTCGTTCTTCAGTTTGACAAAAAAGCGCTTATTTGAATTGTCGGCATAATTCAGCATGGCGTCCTGACTGACATATCCGACTGAATTGTAATAATTCAACCGCTGTGTCTTACCGGAAACCGAAAGATTATAATTTTGCATCGGTGCAGGACTAAACATTATATCCGGCCAGTTATAATCGCCAAATACAAAATTCGCACTATTATCAAAAGGCCACTGACAGGAATATTGCCCGTTGTTCTGTTTGATAATATCCATCGTCAATTGGTTATCCGCTATATATTTCGCGATATGGCTATACATATTCGTATTTTGTCCATCATTCACAAAACCCTCATTCATCATCTCCACCAACTGCAATACATTCGTACTCTTTTTCATCAAAGAGGGTTGTTGAATTGTAAACGTACCTGTAAAATTAATGGTCGGTTTGTCTGTCTGTCCTCTTTTAGTTGTAACCAGAATAACCCCACCTGCCGCACGGGCACCATAAATAGCGGCTTGCGCATCTTTCAGGACACTGATATTTTCGATGTCATCCGGATTTATATTATCCAACGCATATGTATTGTTGTCTTTCTGAGCGATCCCGTCAATAACAACCAATACTCCCGGATCACTTTTGGAGGTTGTCCCACGGATAGAGATACTACTATTTGTTCCGCGAATTTTTCCCTGATTTGAACGCGTTATCTGTACGCCCGGAGCAATGCCCTGCAACAAATCTGTTGTCCTTGCCACGGGCCTGTCTTCCAAAACCTCTTTATCAATCATTGAAACCGAACCGGTAAGTGTCGACTTTTTCCTCGTTCCATAACCAATCACCACCAGCTCATCAAGGGCCAGAGTTTCCTCTTGCATTTGTATATTCAGGACATTCTTGTTACCTATAGTAATTTCAACCGGGACATATCCTATATAACTGATTAATAACCGGTCCTGTTCCGAGACTGTTAAACTGAACTTTCCATCGACATCGGTTACTACTCCTGTTGTGGAACCTTTTATTACAATATTGGCCCCGATGATTGGTTCTCCTTCCTGATCCACGACCTTTCCGGTGACATTTTTCCGACTCTGTTGTGGAATATTATAAACGGAACGTTTGGATAAAATAATATAGTCATTTTCAAACTCATACTTTATCTCATTATTTTCAAAAGCCTCAACCAGATATTCAGACACTTTCGCCTGGCTATTTTTCAACCGGACAACCTGTTCCGTATCTATTTCCGTATCACTGAACACAACCAGGTAGTTCGTTTGTTTCTCTATCGCACGGATCAGCTCTCCTACAGTCAGTTGTGTGTTGGGTAATTTCACTGTAACATTTTGTGCATCACTCTTGACAGCCATCAGCTGGAATACAAATGCAAATAAAAAGATCAAGGCTATTTTCATAATACGAAGTATATTATTTCTTTTTTTTAAACACACCGGAGGTGTTAACAAAGGATTTCTTTTCATATCTTTGTTTCATTAAAGTAAATACTAATTTCAAAGTCACATTGGATTTGCTTTATACTGGTCGGTGGATGTTGGTCGCATCCGCCGATTTTTATAGCAATGATTTTTTCTTCAGTTTTTCATCATAGGCATTTCTTTTAAAGTTAAACAATCAAATTTACGGTAAATTCATACTACCGGTATAAGGTTACGATATTACGTTCATCATTCTCGCTCATTTTGAAATGATGTATTTTCTGAATGATACGCAAAATCTCCACGACTCCATCCCGCTGACGAAATTTCCCGGTATAACGGTAAGAAAGGATTTCCGGACTCTTTACTACGATTTTCACGTCATAATATAATTCCAGTTTCTTCAGGATCGACTCTAAACGTTCCGATTTGAAATTATAAATGCCATCTTTCCACAATAAGTCATCTTCATTCTTCATTTGAATGGTCTGAAAAGATTGCCGGTCATAAACCAATTGCTGATTAGGTTTCAGTACAACCCCATTCGCCTCGTCTTCCGGATGATACACTTTAACGGAACCCTCTATCAAGCTCGTACTGATCAGTCCGGCATCCGGATAGCAAAACACATTGAACTGTGTACCCAATGCCCTAATATCTAAAGTTCCAGTAGAAACGATAAACGGTGATTTTTCATTCTTGGCGACATCAAAAAAACCTTCTCCTTTCAGATATACTTTTCTCTCTTCCCCAAAAATCGACGGATATGTCAACACCGATCCGGCATTCAACCAGACAAATGTGCCATCGGGCAATTTAATACGTGCCCGTTGTCCGGCCGGCACAAAAAACTCCTGTTGAGCAGCGACATAATCATCCGGTTTATCCACATAACTGACAGCAGTTATCCAGACAGAGACAATCAGTATAGCCGCTGCGGCAGCATATCCCAAACTCCGGATAAGATATTTTCTCCGTACCATCCGGCGTTGCCTCTTCATGAACTGTTGCAGGCTCTGCTGGCCGGCTTCTTTATCGGCACCTTGAGGGGCCAGACCTGTAAGCGTGTACACATTTTGAAATTCTACAATCTGTTTCCTCAACTCCTCATCACGCACAACCTCCAATAACAGCTTCACCCGCTCCGGCTTCTTCAATTCACCCTGAAAATATTTATCGATACGTTCGTCCATTTTATAATATATTCCTATCGTATTTATAAAGTAGACAAACTAAAAGAAAAAATCCACTATACATTTTTCAAAAAAAAGAGAGTCCTTAAAAGAAAAAAACGAAGAGGCCCGCTTTACAGTCATCTTCGTTTTTCTTTATTTTTAAATTCCAAGCAATAAAATCAAAAGCGGTATATAATCTTTCAATTCCTCTCTCAATTTTTTATAAGCTACAGCCATTTGATTTTCCACCGTATTGACCGATATATTAAGCAGCTTTGCTATATCTTTCTGTTTTATCCCCTCAAATTTATTCATAATGAAAATCTCCCGGCACCGCTCCGGTAAAGATTGCAGAGCTTTCTCCAAGCGGGATTCTATCTCGTTATCAGAGGCAAATTCAAGATCGAAAGCCTCCAGAGAATTAAATTTCATCCGTAAGGTCAGGCTGTATTCATCCTGCATCCATTGACTGGTTTCCTGCTCCAATATCTTACGGTGAATATGATTGATACATCTGTTTTTAGTTGCCGTAAACAGATAGGCAACCATATTCACGGGTATTTCCAGAACTTCCCGTTTTTCATATAAGTCCGTAAAAATATCTTGTACTATGTTCTCTGCATCAGCATCCGACAGTACATATTCACGGGCAAAAAACTTCAAACGAGAATACCACGTTATATACAATTGCTCAAAATCCATAAGAAAATGTTCTCCCTTTCAGACATATAATTAAGCAAATGTAACATTTTAATTAATATTTCAATGATGATCACCTATTATTAAAGACAAGATACTATTCTTCAAGATGAATCTGTTATCCATAAATATCCTATTTAAAATGATATTTCTCCCAGGTATACACTTTTGGAGCTTCTTTTATAAAGGGAGTTACTATCTTACGGTCTTCCTGGCTCAGATACTGAGGAGTTGTGTATGTTGCCGTTAATGTCAGATTTTCAGGACTCAAACTGTACTGTATCAAATCCATATCCAACCGGGAAGCTGCATCCAGAAAAGCCGTACTGTTTTTATCTGCATCTTCTTTAATAAACCAATCCGCCTCTACGGGAGTGAACAGGTCGGAAGCAGCCAAAGGTTCCCATTCCGTTGTAAAAAACTCAATCCGGCTGTCAGGAACCGGACCATTTACCGTTTTCACCAGACAGATCACATTCGTATTATTTACCAATGGAAGTAATTTCATTTCTATAGTACTTCTGTCGGTAACCTGTAACAACAGATAATCGGAAGTAAGATTCTTCAATGTAGAAAAGCCATTCATCGTATTCTTCAAACGGGCCTCTTTACCCGATTTGTACAGATCGACCAAGTCCTTACGCCAGGCATCTTCCAGTTGCGGAATATTCTTATCCGGCATTGAAACAAATAATGCATCTATTTCCTGGGCTTTCACACCCCATGCAAAAACACAAATCAATATAGAAAAAATAAGTCGTTTCATATTCTATTGTCTATTTCGTCCCCAAATATAGGAATATCATTCCTAACAACACAAGGAATAAGTCCACAGCCTTGCTCTTTAAGTTTTTTTCATGGAAGAAGATCGCTCCAGCTACAAAAGTAACCAATACATTGCTACGGCGTACCATAGATACAATCGAGATCATTGAATCCGGGAAACTCAAGGCATAAAAGTAAATCCAGTCGGCAATGATCAGGAATACGGAGATAAATACGATATTCCAGTGCCACACAAAAGGCGTACTCTTCTTACGCTGCGGATACCATAGCAACAACAGGATCGGCAACATGATCAGACACTGATAGACATTGAACCAGACCTGCACCGTCATCACATCCATACTCCCCATCAGATGCTTATCGTACAAGCCGCTCATTGCACCGGTTATTATGGAAATAATCGTGAAGAATATCCATTTGTTATGGGTAAAGTTTATCCCTTCTTTCTTTCCCGAAGAGGAAAGCATATAAAATGAAGCGATGGAAAGCAAAACCCCGATCCACTGATACAAATTCAGACGTTCCCCAAAAATAACCATCGCTCCGACCAAAGTAAGGACCGGTTGTGTAGCCTTGATCGGTCCCGTGATGGTAAGCGGCAGATGCTTCAATGCAAAATAACCGGATATCCAGGAAGACAACACGATCACCGCTTTGATAAATACAGCCACATGCGCCTCAAAAGAGACACGGGGAACATAAAACATAGTATCGTCCAGCACATTCGTACAGAACGATAAAAATATAAACGGAACGAAGATAAGGCTGCTTATCAACGTATTCAGAAACAATACCGGAATTACGGCATTCCCGTTCAGGGAAATCTTTTTATTTACTTCATAACATCCCAACAGGAATGCTGAGGCAAATGCTAGCGCTAACCACATGATGATTAAATATTAAAAATATTTTCAGGATATGTTACATCCACAAGAAAAAGTGCATGCCCCGGAACAGAAGTTCCGGCCTTGCATCTGTCTTTGGCCTCTATTACTTTACGAAAACCCTCTATCGTCAACTTTCCGCGTCCCACCTCCAATAAGGTACCGACGATCGCCCTCACCATGTTACGCAGGAAACGGTCCGCCTGAACTGTAAATACCCAAACATCGCCTTCCTGTTCCCATCCCGCTTTATAAATACGGCAGTTATTCGTCTTTACATCCGTATGCAATTTGCTGAAACTGGTGAAGTCGATATAATCAAACAAAACCTTACATGCCTCATTCATCGCTTCAAAGTCCAGCTGACCGCTCATTCTGTAAACCAGATCATAATTGAACGGATCTTTCCGGGTAGTTATATAATATTTATAGGTACGGGAAGTGGCGTCAAAACGGGCATGCGCTTCCGGCCTGACCGGTACGATCCGGTAAACGGCAATATCTTTCGGAAGTAAACGGTTCAGCTTCTCCGCCAGGAAAGACAGGTCGGCAACCGGTTCGCCCCAATCAAAATGAGCAACCATCAGCCGGGCATGGACACCTGCATCCGTACGTCCTGCACCGACAACCGGAACCGGCTGGCGCAGCAGTGTAGCCAAGGCCTCTTCCAGACATTGTTGTACAGTCATACCATTGGGTTGTACCTGCCAACCACTGAAATTCTTACCGTTATAACCTAAATAAATAAAGTATCGATTCACGTGCGGGATATTCTTCTTAATAATTCGCTGCAAAGGTAACAGAAATCTCGCCAGGAGATTGCCCATGCACCCAAAAAAGTGTACTTTTGCGCTCTCAAATCTTCACAATAAAATTATTTGACATGTTTGCAACACTGCTTCAGTCTTCCTATTTTGCTCTTTTCCTGATCGTTGCATTAGGATTCATTTTGGGCAGAATACAGATTAAAGGTCTTTCTCTTGACGTTTCAGCCGTCATTTTCATTGCACTTTTGTTCGGTCATTTCGGAGTGATCATACCTAAGGAACTGGGTAACTTCGGTTTAGTGTTATTCATCTTTACCATCGGTATACAGGCCGGTCCGGGATTTTTCGATTCTTTCCGGTCGAAAGGGAAAACACTGATTATCCTCACCTTGTTAATCGTTGGTTCCGCCTGCTTGACAGGTTTGATATTCAAATATGCTTTAGGAATCGATACACCAAGCATAGTCGGACTGATAGCCGGGGCACTGACCAGTACACCGGGTTTGGCGGTTGCAATCGACACGACCCAGTCTTCCTCCGCTTCCATCGCCTATGGTATTGCTTATCCGTTCGGTGTGATCGGTGTGATCCTGTTTGTCAAGTTGTTACCCAAAATACTTCGTATAGACCTGAATGCAGAAGCACAGGCCCTGGAAGCAAAAAGAAAAGGTAAATATCCCCCATTGCATACAGCTGCTTTCCGTATTATTAACAGTAATATTTGTGGCAAGACACTGGCACAACTACAATTGCGTAGTATGACAGGAGCTGTCGTCTCCCGTATCAAGCATAACGAAAAAACATCTATTCCCACAGCACAAAGTGTTCTGGAAGAAGGAGATTTGATCAAAGCCGTCGGTAATGACAAATCACTGGAACAACTGGAAATATTGGTAGGCGAACGCATCAAAGGGGATCTCCCTTTCAACAGCACACAAGAACTTCAGTCTATGCTTATTACTAATAAAAACGTAATAAATAAGACGTTAGGATATTTAAACCTGCAAGGAACATTCAACTGCACGGTAACCCGCGTCCGCCGAAGCGGTATCGACCTTCCTCCCGAACCGGATCTGACACTAAAATTTGGTGACAAACTGATGATCGCCGGAGAAAAAGAGGACTTAAAAGAACTTGGACAAATTCTCGGTAACGATGAGAAAAAACTTTCAGATACCGACTTTTTCCCGATTGCCGCCGGTATCGTACTGGGCGTACTATTCGGGAAACTGAATCTGTCGTTCTCCGATTCATTCTCGTTCTCTCCGGGACTGACCGGAGGTATCCTGATGGTGGCGCTTGTTTTAAGCGCAATCGGAAAAACGGGCCCGATCGTATGGTCCATGTCAGGTTCAGCCAACCAGTTACTGCGTCAGTTAGGGTTGTTGTTATTCCTGGCGGAAGTCGGGACATCAGCCGGCGTTAACCTGGTATCCACTTTTCAGGAAAGCGGATGGACGCTGTTCGGTGTCGGCATGGCAATCACGATGGTCCCGATGCTTATCGCTTTAGGATTCGGTTACTGGGTCTTTAAAATCAATATCCTTGACCTGATCGGCACCATCGCCGGAGGTATGACCAGCACACCCGGACTTGCCGCAGCCGACTCTATGACAGACAGTTCCGCACCGAGCATTGCATATGCGACTGTTTATCCGATTGCCATGGTTTTCCTGATCCTGTTTATCCAGCTGATCGCAAACCTGATTGTCTGATAAAAAAGGCACAATAAAAAAAAATGCGCTTGTCAGCTTGATTTTTAGCTCATAAGCGCATTTTTCACGTTTTTTTATTATATATTTGCAGATACCATAAACAATAGATCTATGATGATGCAAATGAACCAACAATTTGACCTTGCCTTCAACTTCTTACAGAATACAGGTACTCACCTTTTTCTGACAGGTAAAGCCGGAACAGGAAAAACAACGTTTCTGAAAAAACTTAAAGAAGTTTCCCCCAAACGTATGATCGTTGTTGCTCCCACAGGTGTAGCCGCCATCAACGCAGGAGGTGTTACAATCCATTCATTCTTCCAGTTACCGTTTGGCCCTTATCTCCCCTCGGCAAGCAGGGAGGCAGACCAGGCAAAAAATTTCACGAATAAATTCAGCCGGGATAAGATTAATATCATCCGAAGCATGGATTTATTGGTGATAGATGAAGTCAGTATGGTACGAGCCGACCTGCTGGATGCGATCAGCGACGTACTTTGCCGCTATAAAGACCGGACAAAACCTTTCGGCGGCGTACAACTATTACTGATCGGTGACTTGCAACAGCTGGCGCCTGTTGCCAAAGATGACGAATGGAACTTATTGAAAGAACATTATCCGTCCACCTTTTTCTTCGACAGTAAAGCGCTTTCGGAAAGCAATTACTACTGCATCGAACTCACCAAGGTGTATCGCCAAAATGACAGTACATTCATCTCCCTGCTGAATAACATCAGGGAAAACAGATTCGATGAAGAAACATTAAACAGTCTTAACCAGCGATATATACCCGATTTCGCCCCAGACGACCAACAAGGGTATATCACACTTACAACACATAATTATCAGGCACAGCAACTCAACAACCGGAAGTTAGCCGAATTGCCCGGTAAGTCATACACCTTCAATGCCGAAATAAACAACGACTTCCCTGAATACTCTTATCCAACCGATAATCAACTGGAACTGAAAAACGGAGCCCAGGTTATGTTCGTCAAAAATGACTCTTCCGGCGAACACCGGTACTACAACGGTAAAATCGGTAAAATCGTTTTTATCAACCCGAACAAAATAACGGTTGTCGGAGAAGACGGCAATGAAATACAGGTAGAAAGAGAAACCTGGACGAATGTCAAATACACGATCAATCCGGACACCAAAGAAATAACAGAGACGGTTGCCGGAACTTTCAGCCAGTATCCGTTGAAAACAGCCTGGGCGATCACGATCCATAAAAGCCAGGGCCTGACTTTCGAACATGCCATCATCGATGCCTCGGCAGCCTTTTCACACGGTCAGGTCTATGTGGCACTCAGTCGCTGCAAAACCCTGGAGGGATTGGTTTTAAGCAGTCCGATCACCCGCAACGCGATGATCAAGGATATGAGGATACAGGAATTTACCAGTTCCGTCACCGACAAACAACCAGGAAAAGAACAGTTGGAACAGGCGCAACAGCAATATTACCTGGAACTGGTTATCGAACTTTTCAATTTCACCTCCATCCAGCAACGCCTGCAATATGCCGCTTATACGGTATATACTCATTTACAGAAATTATATCCGGAACTCAACACGCAATATGCCAACACCCGTGATGCCTTCCGTTCCGTAATAACAGAAGTAGGCGGACGCTTCCAACAGCAACTGACGCGCATGATCTCCGGAAACCCCGATTACCAACAGGACGAAACCATCCAGGAACGTGTGCGGAAAGGAGTAGCCTATTTCATCGAGCGTATCGACAGCCTGTGTACATCTCTCGAGGAAAATTCCGCTGTCGAAATAGATAACAAGGAAAGCCGGAAAGCGGTGAACAATGCGATCAGCAAATTTACGGAAGAACTCCATTTAAAGCAGGAGACGCTGAAAGCATGCGTAGACGGCTTTTCTGTCGTCCGCTATCTATCCGCCAAAGCAAAAGCGTCCATTGAACCGCCCGCATCCGCTAAAAAACGTTCTGAACGTTCTTCGCAGCCGGCCAAAGTGACTGTTTCGAGCGACGTTCTCCATCCCGAACTCTATAACAGCATTAAGCGGTGGCGCTATGAGCTGGCAACAGAAAAAGGATTGCCTCCTTATACGATCCTTCAACAGAAAGCATTGCTGGGTATTGTCAATACACTACCTTCCAATTCACGCGAATTGCTTGCAATCCCCGGAATAGGAAAAAAAGTAATCGAAAACTATGGTAGCGTACTGCTGGAACTTGTTGAAGAATATAAGAAGCAATAGAACAGAATCACTATTTTGCACCGACTATCATAATGGCTATTTTTTGAGCTTATTTTATCACTTTAGATACAAATAAGCTCAAAATAGAAACAGACACATCTCACAGGAAAGAGCTTCCAGATAGATTGATATTACATTTTTTAACACAAAGTAAAGGTTTATCATTTTGATAACTTCATCTAAAACAAATTTCAATCTCGTTTAAAACGAGTTTTTTCTCGTTTTAAACGGATCCCTGGTTTATTTAAGATGAGTTTTTCTGTTAATAAAGCACAAAAACACACTGAAAAACAGTTCAGAAACAATACTTTTTTATGCTAAACAGCATATTTTACACTCTAAAAGACAACGTCATACGAACAAAATAAAATTATCAAAAACATCAGCATAACAGAAAATAAAAAGACAAATATTTACAACCGCGAGGTTTCAACATCTGTTTAACACAAAACCTCGACTTATAATAGCTATTTTCCCAACCTAACCCATCCAGGAATCGTCTACACAAAGGCCAGGCTGACCCAGGATTCAAATAGTGCCTCCATTCCCCCGTTAAATTATCATTTTGATAATAATTTATTCACCATAACATCCGGTTTTGAAAAATAAATCGGATATTTGCATATCTTTTTCTAACTATCAAAAAGAAAGAGATCAGACAAATAGAGATTTGATATGGATATAAAAGAACTATTAAAAAAGTATTCGGTATTTATTTTAGGATTATATTTTTTAGCTGTAGGCATTGTATTGATCGTTCGCTCTGCATTAGGAACCACTCCTATCTCCAGTGTAAATTACGTGTTAAGCCTTAATACTCCTTTATCATTAGGAACATGGACATTCATTGTAAACGTACTGCTGATCCTGGGACAGTTCTGGTTGATCCGGAAAGACAGAAGTCGTCAGGACACGATAGAAATACTTCTTCAGATACCTTTTTCCTGCATATTCTCCGCTTTCATTGATTTCAACATGGCTTTAACAAGCAATCTGCACCCGTCCGGTTACGGCATGTCAATGGCCTTATTGCTCACAGGATGCCTCATACAATCCATCGGCGTAGTGCTCGAAATCAAACCGAAGGTAGCTATGATGAGTGCAGAAGCATTTGTAAAATATGCATCCCGATGTTATAATAAGGAATTCGGAAAGTTCAAGGTGTATTTCGATGTTACCCTGGTCACTTTAGCCGTACTCATCTCCCTCATGTTCACCCAAGGCATTGAAGGGATACGCGAAGGTTCGCTCATTGCCGCCTGTATAACAGGCTATATTGTAAGTTTTCTGAATCAGAAGATCATGACCAGAAAAACACTCTACAAAATATTGCCGGGACTGAAATAAAAATGGGTAGTCCGAAAAGACCACCCACTTTCAAAATATACTACTTTCTTCTATTTCTTCAATTCAAACCCCAGCATCATCCCGTCATACTCGCTGGCCAGTTTATTGACCAGTTTCAAAGTGGAATTGTCAGATATCGATGATAATTTGGTCAGAAAATCCAGTAACTTATCTGCATTGAACAGCAAAGACAGCTCATCTCCGGAAATCACGACGTGGGCTGTTAAAGTTGTCACTTTCAGTTTTCCGCCCAACGCATATTTCAGTTCAACCGTTTTTTCATCCGGATTAACAGAGAAAGTACCTTTCAATGTTTTTTTCTTTAATGCATTGGTAAACGTACTGTCACTATTGAACACATAGTTGAACATGCCTTCCACAATACCGACCTTGGCACAATACGTTTTCAGCTTTTTCTCCAATTCACCAGCAGCCACGCTCCCGGCTACATTCTTCAATGCATTATCGCCTTCCAGCTGAACGGCTGGATTGGTATACGTCCACGTTCCCTGCAAGTTCTCTACTGTCAGTTTCTTTCCGCCAGTTACAGAAGTAACCGCATCCTTTACTGTAGATGAATTCAATAAGTCTTTCAACGATTGTCCGTAAGCCTGGCCGGATACGAACAGCAGGATGCATATAGCAGCCATTAATCCCCACACTTTTTTCATATCTCTTGTTTTACTCTTTTTAAAAAACATACAAAGATACAAATATTATCCCTACATTTGCTTCACGCTTTTATTTACACTACAAAAGATCTTGAACTTAACAACATAAGTCTTATGAGAAATCTAACTAAACGCATTTGTATTATGCTTATTTGCTCATTAGCGTATCTGAACGGACAAGCATCCATCGATCCGTCCGTCATACAATCGACCATCAGCACGTTAACCTCCAGGGACAACAGTAACAAACAGAGTATAGAAAAAGGAGTCAGCCAGGTTGCACGTCTTTGGCTGGAAACAGACGGTGACGAAAAAGCCTTCCGCTCTTTTTGTGAAGACAATTATATTGCCGATCCGGATGAAAAGTATCAGGTATTCCTCAAGATCAGCGACTATCTCGAAGGTATCAGCGGTCATTTCAATGAGATGTCGCTGCGCTTACAGAAAAATTTGCAGCTGGATAACGGTCCGTTGCACCCCATCGACGAGAAGTTCGGTTCATACAGTCCTTCAAGCCATTTAAGCGATGACTTATACAATAATAAAATAGCTTTTATCATCGCGCTAAACTTCCCCCACCTTACCCTGGAAGAAAAAGAAGCATTGGGCACCGACCGCAAAGCCTGGGCCTATGCACGTCTGGGCGACATGTTCACGGAACGGATCCCTGCTGCATTGTTGCAGGCAGCTTCCAACGCAGAAAGCGATGCCGACATTTATATCTCCCAGTATAACATTTACATGGGTCATGTAATGAACAAAAAAGGTCAACACCTGTTCCCTAAAGACATGATCCTGCTGTCACACTGGAACCTGCGTGATGAAATCAAGGCAAACTACAACAAGGGGAAAGAGGGACTCGACAAGCAACGCACCGTTTACGAAGTGATGAAACGGATCATTTCACAGGATATTCCTGTCGAAGTAATCAACTCAGGGACGTATGAATGGAATCCATATACAAACATGGTACAACAGGAGAACAAGGAAGTAAAAACGACTCCTGAATCGACTGTCCGTTATCAGAAGATGCTGAACAATTTTAAGGCCATGCAAGACATTGACAAATACACAGGTAATACCTATATCGACCGTAAATTCAACGACGATATGGAAGTAGCTTTGCAGGATGTTGAAAAACTGTTCGATGAATTTCTGTCCGCTACCGAATTGAAAGAAATCGGCAAAACGATCTCCAAACGTCTGGGACGCAAACTGGAAGCCTACGATATCTGGTACGACGGTTTCAAAGCCCGCAGTAATCTCGACGAGACCAAGCTGGATGTACAAACGCAAGCCCTTTACCCGGATGCGGCAGCTTTGGACAAGAAGTTACCGGACATTCTTATGAAGCTGGGATTCAGTGCCGAACGGGCCAACTATCTGGCCGACAAGATCACAGTCGATGCCGCCCGTGGTTCAGGGCATGCCTGGGGAGCATCCATGAAAGGACAGCAGTCACGTCTCCGCACACGTATTCCGGCAGCAGGAATGAATTACAAAGGATACAATATTGCCATCCATGAATTCGGCCACAATGTAGAGCAGACTTTATCGCTTTATGATGTAGACTATTATATGTTGAACGGCGTACCCAACACTGCATTTACCGAAGCGCTGGCTTTCGTTTTCCAGAAACGTGATCTCGAAATATTGGGTATCACCGATCCGAATCCGGAAAAACAGGCGATGGAAATATTGGACAAAGTATGGAGTATGTATGAAATTTGCGGTATTTCCATGTTGGATATTTCCGTATGGAAATGGATGTATGCCCATCCGGACGCAACGGCCGAACAGCTGAAAGAAGCGACGATCGCATTATCGAAAGAGATATGGAACAAATATTATGCGCCTGTTTTCGGAGTAAAGGACGAGACGGTACTGGCTGTTTATTCGCACATGATCAGCTATCCATTGTATTTGTCGGCTTATGCTTTCGGACAAATCATAGAATTCCAGCTTGACCAGTATCTGGAAGGCAAGAACTTCGCGAACGAAGTAGAACGGATTTTCCGTCAGGGACGTTTAACCCCTAACCAATGGATGATACTGGCTACAGGAAGTCCGCTGACCGTCGAACCTATGCTGGAAGCTGTAAGACAAGTTATTAAGTAAACAAGACATAAATGATATTACAAAATCGCGCCATAACTGTAAGTGAGAACGACGGACTACCGTTACCTAAACGTTACTGGGCTATACTGGCCACAGCTTTAGGTGTCGGAATGTCCGTCATAGACGGAACAATTGCAAATGTCGCTTTGCCGACAATAGCCCGCGACCTGGGTACTTCACCGTCTGTCACGATCTGGGTTGTCAACGCTTACCAGCTGGCAATCACCATTTCGCTTCTTTCCTTCGCTTCATTGGGAGACATTTACGGTTACCGGAAGATTTACTTATCAGGAATTTTACTGTTCAGCATCACGTCAGCCATCTGCGCCCTTGCCGATTCGTTCTGGATGCTGACAACCGCACGTATCTTACAAGGATTCGGAGCTGCCGCCATCACAAGTGTTAACACGGCATTGCTCCGAATCATTTATCCCAAACGTTTCCTGGGGCGCGGCATGGGGATCAATGCCCTGGTCGTCGCCGTCTCGATTGCCGCCGGACCGACCATTGCATCCGTCATCCTGTCTTTAGGTTCGTGGCACTGGCTGTTTGCCATCAATATCCCGATCGGCATTGCAGCCTTAGTGATCGGTCTGATGCATTTGCCAGCCAATCCGGTTAAAGTCACCGGCCGCCGTTTCGACAAGCTCAGTTGCCTGATGAACGCTCTTACATTCGGATTACTGATTTTCTCGCTGGAAGGTATTGCCCATAAAGAGAACACAACTTTGATCATAGCAGGTATAGCCACATTGTTTATGATCGGTTATTTCTTTGTACGCCATCAGCTACGCCAACAGTTTCCGTTACTTCCGGTCGACCTGATGCGCATCCCGATCTTCTCCATGTCGATCGGCACGTCGATATGTTCTTTCACCGGACAAATGCTGGCAATGATTTCCCTCCCCTTTTTCCTTCAGGGAGCATTGGGACGAAGCGACGTAACGACCGGCCTGCTTCTTACTCCCTGGCCGTTGGCAACGATGATCATGGCCCCGCTTGCCGGACGGTTAGTCGAACGGATTCATGCCGGTATACTGGGAGGTATCGGTATGACGATATTTGCTACCGGTCTTTTCCTACTGGCCATATTACCCGATAACCCGACAAATACGGATATTATATGGCGCCTGTTTATCTGTGGAGCCGGATTCGGTTTATTCCAGACACCCAATAACAGCACGATCATCTCCTCTGCCCCTTCCAACCGAAGCGGAGGCGCAAGCGGTATGCTGGGAACAGCCCGTTTATTAGGACAGACATTAGGAGCAACATTAGTCGCTATGATATTCAATCTGGTTCCGAACAACAGCACGCAAGCATGTTTATATCTGGCAACAGGATTTGCCGTGGTAGCCGCAATAATCAGTAGTTTAAGGATTTCACAGCCAAGACCGTTGAAAGGATTTAAATAAAAATTCAGTTATATAACACAAATCTTTTCATCTCACAGAACGAATTATTAACTAATATTTTTATTGGGAAACAGCATGAATACAATAAAATAGGGAAAAACGGTCCACCAAACAGGAGCTTTATTTTTCAAGACATAAGGTTCTTTATTATCAATTTGAAAAATTAACTTAGTTCTAGACGAACTAA
>NZ_QTMM01000040.1:0-2422 GCF_003635445.1 Parabacteroides sp. AF17-3
TTCGCCGATGCAATCGCTTTGCCGGGTAGGTCAGGGGCATTACTGCCCCTTTCCCCCCTCAGAACCGTACTTGAAAGTTTCCAATCATACGGCTCAAGCGGTGTTAAATTTCTATTTATTAGAAACCAGCTCATTATTACATTTTTTTAAGTTGAATGACTTTTCTTCTGCAACTGTCATGTACTAAGAAATTTACTTTCTTGCCATCGACAATTCTTTCATTAGTTCCCCACGAATGTTCTTTGTTTATGGGTTCTCCACATATGGGGCATACATGATTCTGTTTTTCCCACATGTACAGCAATGATTTTCTACCATTGAGCGACTGGAGCATTTTGTAAGTCTTACGCTTTTCAAAATATTCTTTCCATTCAGGGTCAAGAGGATTGGCTTCACCTTGCACTTTTACGTATCGGGTTATCTTAGTGTCGTACAATCTTTTGAGAACAATCCTGTCATCAGTCTTGCCTTTTTTGAAGTTTGCCACAAAACACCAGTTACGATTCTTTATCCGTGTAAAGTATTTATTCGCAATCCAATATTTCCCTTTCTTGGGATGCCGTCTTCTAGCCCATTGCCATAATTTCTCAAATATCAAGTAATCAGCTTTTCTGAATGTATCCGAGGCTACACAGTTCTTATAGTAATTTACCCAACCGACTATTACAGGGTTAAGAAGTCTTATGAGAGATTCCTGCTTGCTACCTTTGTTGGAATCAATGATTCCTCTGATTTTCTGCATGAATTTCTTTAGACTCTTCTTGGATGGTTTGATTAACAAGATACCATTATACTTTCTGATGTTATACCCTAAGAAGTCGAAGCCCTCATCTATGTGAGTAATCATCGTTTTTTCTTCTGATAAGGTAAGCCCCCTGACTTGTAGAAACTCTTGTATGGTCTTTTGAACATCCTCCAAAAGTTCCTTACTTATGCCTGTGATGATGAAATCATCCGCATATCTCACGAGGTGCATCTTTGGTTTAAAAATAACTTTGTTAACCTGTCTGCTTCGGTATTTCTCCGCTAGCAGAGGTTCTAATCCATCTAATGTCATATTAGCGAGAGTTGGTGAGATTATCCCGCCTTGCGGTGTCCCTTCTTCTGTTGGAAACAATTCCTTGTTGAACACAAAGCCACATTTTAACCATTTCTTTAGCATCACTTTATCCATAGGGATATTGTTTAATAACCATTCATGGCTGATGTGGTCGAAGCACCCTTTAATGTCGCCTTCCAATACCCATTGGGCGGAATGCTTCTTTGCCAGGACGCAAAAGCACTGTTCTCTTGCGTCTGCTGTGCTTCTTTCTTTGCGAAAACCATAGGAATTTGTATCTGCTGTCGTTTCCGACACAGGTTCCAGTGCCAACAAATACAATGCTTGCATAGCTCTGTCCTTCATGGTTGGGATTCCTAACGGACGTAATTTTCCATTACTCTTCTTAATATGCACCCTTCGTAGTGGTTGGGGCGTATAGCCTCTTCTTTTCAGTTCACTGATTGCCTTGATTTTGGCATTTGGAGTTGACCATGTAACTTTATCAACACCCGCAGTGTCACTTCCACTGTTTGATGTAACACGTTTTACGGCTAAAGCCTTAGCGTAAAACGAATGCGTCAGCACCCACTGTAAGGCTTTCACCTTATTATGTTTGCCGGCTTTCTGAGCTTTTACAATACGTGCTTGTAGCTTATTAACCACAATTTCGCACTTGTTCCAGTCTATGCTGTCCCAAGTATTCCATTTCTGGTCAGTAGATGCACACGATGTTTTAATTTCGTTCATTTGCTTTTCTTCCTTAATAAGTTCTAAAAGTTTCTTGTAAAACTACCACCATGCAGAAGTCAGCCCACTTTCGTGTGAGGTGATGTTTCAACCCCTATCCACCCCATTACAGGATAGCATTCGCTTTTTCCGCATTCCTCTGCCCGCATCCCATTCGGCTTCACTTACGGTCTGCTTACCTGCTGTTACACAGGAGAAATACGGGTTTACCATGTTTCTTATATGTGACAAATGAATGGGTTAGAATCCGTCTATCCGCCGGCAGTCATTATGTTCGTGTAACCTTAGCATGGAGAAGGTTATCCGACTGCGTCCCTTTTGGGTTAGAGCCCAGTATCATTGGCAGCTCATTCGAAGTTACGACGTTTATCAACGATTCACATTACGTTATTCATACCATTCAGCCTAGCTCCCCTGCCATTCGATACTAACGACAGTTGTCATCCCCTCACGGTTCTGACTTCTCCTTTCGGAAGGGCTTCATTGTTGGTTCTGTTACCGCACGAATTCATTACTTAATATCGCACGTTCCCATAGGCTACTGTTGACGAAACAACAGGTTTAATCATTCTATTTCCAACTCGTGGAATGGAACGTTAAACAATCACACATAAGACTTACATGTCACAGCCA
>NZ_QTMM01000041.1:0-2421 GCF_003635445.1 Parabacteroides sp. AF17-3
AATGCCTTGCAATCAGCATATTTACTACACAGCCTCTACGGGCGCACAGATTATGTACACTGAATTGCTGCTATCGGGTACAAAATTGGGGTCTGATAGCTCCTGAATATCCTTTTGGAGCATAAGCACCTGTATTCGGGCAAGAATGGAACTGAACAGGTCTGAAACGGGCAGCCACAGGTAAACGGAAATGTACCTTGTTATCCATTGGGTCAGTGTCGCCTGAAAGCCATCATATACACTGATGGCAAAGGCTATCGGACCCAGTATGGCAAGGACAATCAAGAAAAAGGTTCGGATAGTGTCTATCACAAGGGCTGCCGATTGAAAGAGCAGTTCCAACAATTCCCTGAACCAATCCCGGACGGATTGCTTGATATTGTGGGCTGCCCTATCCATGTACATACCGCCCATTGTGGCAATATCTTTGGCAGACCATCCCAATTCGTCAATCTGTTTATCAAATGCTTCATCCGAAACAAGGTAAGCCGTTTCCGGATTGCGCACCATCGCTTCATATTCCAGTTTGTCCTTTTGTTCCCGGTAGGCGTTCATATCGAAAGTTTGCGTTTCGAGCATATTGTTACACCCCTTGACTACTGGGGACATCACGCTGTTAATCGTACCCAGTACGAATGTGGGGAAGAACATAATACAGAAGCCTATTACAAAGGGACGGAGCAAAGGGTAAACGTCTATCGGTTCGGCACTGGCGAGCGACTGCCATACTTTGGCAGCCCCATAAAACAAAGCCCCCAGTCCCGCTATTCCTTTGGCTACCCCCGCCATGTTCCCGCATAACGGCATCATATCCGTGTACAGACTTCGTAAAATCTGATGCAGGTTATCAAATTCGATTGCTAATAACATACTTATCTGTTTTTAGAAGTTACCAGTAACGTTCATTCGCCGAGCCATACAAAGCCATTACCCGGTCAGTGTCCTTTTTCTTTTTCGCCCGCAGGTAGGAAACGGAAATATTCTTACGGGTATAGTAACTCACCAAATCCCGGTAGTTCCTGATGGCGTTATACGTCCGGTCGATAACGTCCATCCGTTCTTTATCCGACATGGAAAGCCCGTTGATGTTCACAACACCTTTCATTTCTTCCAGTACATCGGAACTTTCCTGTAACAGTTGGGTATAGCCGTAGGCGATGGCGGAAAGTTCGTCCGGCGTGTAGTTCTCATCCGAAAGCATTTTCTGAAAACTGTTCACGTATATATCTGAAATCTCACCGATAAGCAGGATAGACTTTTGCACCTTTCGGGCATCTTTCACAAGGTTATGCACTGATTTAAGCCTGTCGTAGTATTCCTTACCCTGTTGGTAAATCTTTACCGTTTCCTGAAAATTCTTTATCATGTTCTGTGCTGTGGATGAAGTCTGCACGATATTCTTTGACGCATTGATAATCCCTTGCGCCAAGTTGCCGGGGTCACTCACTACCCACTGTGCGTTTACCTTTTCGGCAAACAGGCTGCATACTACGAGCAGCATTATAATCTTTGTTCTCATACGCTTACTTCTTTATTGGTTGTTTACTCCGTTTGTATTCTCCGCCGGGTGAAAGTAGAATCCGGTCGTTCTCTTTGTCATAGGTCAGCAGGACGGAAAACCCCGTTTCAATGAACAGGTTTCCGTCCTGTTCTGAAATCTGATAGGTTTCCGTTTGGATAGTCCCCCGGTAGGTTTTTCGATAGGTCGTTACCCGATATTGCCCGTTTTCCTCAAAGAGGGTAAACGCCGGACGGTTTTTCACGCTTTCCCAGTCGCCACGCATCGCCCTAAGACGGTCGGCGTTCGTTTCCTTACAGGAGGAAAGCCCCAGTAACAAGATGCATAACAGCACCGGAAACATGAACTTTAAATGTTTCATACTGATTGATTTTTAAATTGTTAGTTGATTACTTTTCAGGATTACGCTTGCTTTCGGCAAGCCGTTTGATAGCCAGTTCGAGATTGCCGTCCAGCTTTTCGGACAAAGCGAAAAGTTCCATCTTTTCCGTTTCTTCCGTTGTGAACGTGTAATATTCTTCCAAACTCACTTCTGTGGCATATACGGCTGATTGTGTACCGCCTAAGCCTATCCAAACTTCCTTATATTTCCGGTTCGGATGGTTGGCAAGGTTGATGGAAAGCACCTGTGAACGTTCCTTGTCGGTCAGCCCTAAAAGGTTCTGTATGCTATCGAATTTATTAAGATACTTCCTTTGGTCGAGCAGTATCTTACAATCCGAATTGTTTATAATACTCTCTTTTACAATGGGAGAAGATATAATATCTTCGACTTCCTGTGTGACTACAATCGCTTCACCGAAATACTTTCTAACGGTTTTATAGAGATACTTAATATAATCCGCCATATTCGCCGATGCAATCGCTTTGCCGGGTAGGTCAGGGGCATTACTGCCCCTTTC
>NZ_QTMM01000042.1:0-2420 GCF_003635445.1 Parabacteroides sp. AF17-3
TACCTAATGCCTTGCAATCAGCATATTTACTACACAGCCTCTACGGGCGCACAAATGATGTACACACTGTTACTTCCGTCCGGTATGAAATTGGGGTCTGATAGCTCCTGAATATCCTTTTGGAGCATAAGCACCTGTATTCGGGCAAGAATGGAACTGAACAGGTCTGAAACGGGCAGCCACAGGTAAACGGAAATATACCTTGTTATCCATTGGGTCAGTGTCGCCTGAAAGCCATCATATACGCTGATGGCAAAGGCTATCGGCCCCAGTATGGCAAGGACAATCAAGAAAAAGGTTCGGATAGTATCTATCACAAGGGCTGCCGATTGAAAGAGCAGTTCCAAAAGTTCCCTGAACCAGTCCCGGACGGATTGCTTGATATTATGGGCTGCCCTATCCATGTACATACCGCCCATTGTGGCAATGTCTTTGGCAGACCATCCCAATTCGTCAATCTGTTTATCAAACGCTTCATCCGAAACAAGGTAAGCCATTTCCGGATTGCGCACCATCGCTTCATATTCCAGCTTGTCCTTTTGTTCCCGGTAGGCGTTCATATCGAAAGTTTGCGTTTCGAGCATATTGTTACACCCCTTGACTACTGGGGACATCACGCTGTTAATCGTACCCAGTACGAATGTGGGGAAGAACATAATACAGAAACCAATCACAAAGGGACGCAGAAGCGGGTAAACGTCTATCGGTTCGGCACTGGCGAGCGACTGCCATACTTTGGCAGCCACATAAAACAAAGCCCCCAGTCCCGCTATTCCTTTGGCTACCCCCGCCATGTTCCCGCATAAAGGCATCATGTCCGTGTACAGACTTCGTAAAATCTGATGCAGGTTATCAAATTCGATTGCTAATAACATATCTTTGATTTATTTGAAGTTACCAGTAACGTTCATCCGCCGAGCCGTACAAAGCCATTACCCGGTCGGTGTCCTTTTTCTTTTTCGCCCGCAGGTAGGAAACGGAAATGTTCTTGCGGGTATAGTAACTCACCAAGTCCCGGTAGTTCCTGATGGCGTTATACGTCCGGTCGATAACGTCCATCCGTTCCTTGTCCGACATGGAAAGCCCGTTGATGTTTACCACGCTTTTCATCTCTTCCAGCACATCGGAACTTTCCTGCAACAGTTGAGTATATCCGTAGGCAATCGCCGAAAGTTCGTCCGGTGTATAGTTTTCATCCGAAAGCATCTTCTGAAAACTGTTCACATAGATGTCGGAAATCTCCCCGATAAGCAGGATGGACTTTTGCACCTTGCGGGCATCTTTCACAAGGTTATGCACGGATTTAAGCCTGTCATAGTATTCCTTACCCTGTTGGTAAATCTTTACTGTTTCTTGAAAATTCTTTATCATGTTCTGTGCGGTGGATGATGTCTGCACGATGTTCTTTGACGCATTGATAATCCCTTGCGCCAAATTGCCGGGGTCACTCACCACCCATTGTGCGTTTACCTTTGAGGCAAACAGGCTGCATACTACGAGCAGCATTATAATCTTTGTTCTCATACGCTTACTTCTTTAGTGGTTGATTACTTCGTTTATATTCTCCGCCGGGAGAAAGCAGAATCCGGTCATTCTCCTTGTCATAGGTCAGCAGGACGGACAACCCCGTTTCGATGAACAGGTTTCCGTCCTGTTCTGAAATCTGATAGGTTTCCGTTTGGATAGTCCCCCGGTAAGTTATTTTGCGGGTCGTTACCCTATAATGCCCGTTTTCCTCAAAGAGAGAGAACGCCGGACGGTTTTTCACGCTTTCCCAGTCGCCACGCATCGCCCTAAGACGGTCGGCGTTCGTTTCCTTACAGGAAGAAAACCCCAGTAACAAGGTGCATAACAGCACCGGAAACAGGAATTTTAAATGTTTCATACTGATTGATTATTAAATTGTTAATTGATTATTTTTCGGGATTACGCTTGCATTCGGCAAGCCGTTTGATAGCCAGTTCGAGATTGCCGCCCAGCTTTTCAGACAAGGCGAAAAGTTCCATCTTTTCCGTTTCTTCGGTCGTATATGTAAAATATTCTTCCAAACTCACTTCTGTGGCATATACGGCGGACTGTGTACCGCCTAAGCCTATCCAAACTTCCTTGTATTTCCGGTTGGGATGATTGGCAAGGTTGATGGAAAGCACCTGTGAACGCTCTTTATCGGTCAGCCCTAAAAGGTTCTGTATGCTGTCGAACTTGTTCAGATACTTTCTTTGGTCGAGCAGTATCTTACAATCCGAATTGTTTATAATACTCTCTTTTACAATGGGTGAGGAAATAATATCTTCCACTTCCTGTGTGACTACAATCGCTTCACCGAAATACTTTCTGACGGTTTTATAGAGGTACTTAATATAATCCGCCATGTTCGCCGATGCAATCGCTTTGCCGGGTAGGTCAGGGGCATTACTGCC
>NZ_QTMM01000043.1:0-2396 GCF_003635445.1 Parabacteroides sp. AF17-3
AATGCCTTGCAATCAGCATATTTACTACACAGCCTCTACGGGCGCACAGATTACATACACGGTGCTGCTCCCGTCAGGAATGAAATTCGGGTCTGAAAGCTGCTCGATGTCCTTTTGGAGCATCAGGGTTTGTATGCGTGCCAGCACGCTGCTGAACAAGTCCGACACGGGTAGCCACAGGTAAATGGAGATATAGCGTGAAATCCACTGGGTCAGCGTGCTTTGGAAACCGTCATAGACGGAAATCGCAAACGCCAGCGGACCCAGTATCGAAAGCACAATCAGGAAGAACGTGCGCAACGTGTCTATAATCAGCCCCGCCGCCTGAAAGAGCATTTCCAATAGTTCCCTGAACCAGTCCCGTACGGACTTCTTGATATTGTACGCCGCCCTGTCCATATACATACCCGTCATAGTTACCATGTCGGAGGGCGACCAGCCCAGTTCTTCCAGTTGCCTGTCAAATTCCTCGTCCGATGCAAGGTAAGCCGTTTCGGGGCTTCGCATCAGGGCTTCATATTCCAGTCGGTCTTTCTGCGCCCGGTATTCGTTCATGTCGAAAGTCTGCGTTTCCATAAGCTGGTTGCACCCTTTCACCACTGGCGACAGCACCGTGTTGATAGTACCCAACACGAATGTTGGAAAAAACATGATGCACAGCCCCAGCGCAAAGGGGCGCAGGAGCGGGTACACGTCTATGGCTTCCGCCCTTGCGAGCGACTGCCACACTTTTGCCGCCACGTAGAACAAAGCCCCCAATCCGGCAATACCTTTCGCTACCCCCGTCATGTTGCTGCACAAGGGCATCATCTCATCGTACAGCACCCGCAACACTTGGTGCAGGTTGTCAAAATCCACTGCTGCTAATAACATAGGCATACCGATTTATATGTTACCAGTAGCGTTCATCCGCCGAGCCGTAGAGAGCCAGCACCCGGTCGGTGTCGTTCTTCTTTTTTGCCCGCAGATAGGACACGGAAATGTTCTTTCGGGTGTAGTAGTTCACGAGGTTGCGGTAATTCAATAGGCTTCGGTAGGCATTATCAATAATAGCCAGCCGTTCGGCATCCGTCAGCGACATACCCGTGATGTTCACTACATTCTTCAAGTCCTGCAACACGTCCGAGCTTTCCGACATCAGTTTGGCATAGCCGAACGAGATTGCGGATAGTTCGTCAGGCGTGAAATTCGGGTCTGCCAGCATGTTTTGGAAGTTGCGCACGTAGATTTCGGATATTTCCGCCACCAGTTCGATAGATTTTCCTACCTTGACACCGCCCTTGACAACATCGTGTACCGCTTTGAGCGCATCGTAATATTTTTTACCCTGCTGGAAAATCTTCTGCGCTTCCATGAAGCCGTCCAGCGTGTTCTTGGCTGTGGTGGAAGTCTGCACTATCTGCTTGGTGGTGTTGATGATACCCTGTGCCAAGTTGCCGGGGTCTGACACCACCCACTGTGCGGATGCCTTGCCGATGAAGCAAAGGCATACCGCCATAAGGAGAATTGTTTTCTTCATCTTTTTTTGTTTTTAGGGTTTATAACTCGCTTGTATTCGCCGCCGGGTGAAAGGATTATCCGGTCACGTTCCTTGTCATACGTCAGCAGTATGGCAAAGCCAGTTCCGATAAACAGTTTTCCGTCCTGTTCCGACACTTGATAGGCAGTTTCCAGTACCTTGCCCCTGATATTCGCTTTCCGGGTGACGGTGTATTCGCCGCCCGTTTCCGAGAGCGTGAAAGCCGGGTGTCCCTTGACATGTACCCATTCACCCCGCATTTGCTCCAGCTGCTTTTCCGGGCTATCCTTGCAGGATGCCAATAGCAACACGCAGGAAAAGAGAAGCAAGATTTTACTTGTACGTTTCATATTTCTAAATTTTAAGTGGTTGATAATTGGGGATTTCTCTTGCTTTCTGCAAGCCGCTTGATAGCCAGTTCAAGGTTGCCGCCCAGCTTGTCGGCAAGGGCGAACAGTTCCATTTTCTCGCTTTCCTCTGTCGTGAAGGTGTAATATTCTTCCAATGAAACTTCCGTGGCATATACCGCCGACTGCGTGCCGCCCAGCGAGAAGAAAACTTCCTTGTATTTCCGTCCGGGGTGGTTCGCCATGTTGATAGACAATATCTGCGAACGCTCCTTGTCGGTCAGTCCCAAGAGGTTCTGTATGCTGTCGAACTTGTTGAGATATTTTCTTTGGTCTAACAGTATCTTGCAGTCCGAGTTATTGATGATACTCTCTTTCACGATAGGGGAAGAAATAATATCCTCAATCTCTTGCGTGACTACAATCGCTTCCCCGAAATATTTTCGGACGGTTTTGTAGAGGTAGCGGATATAGTCTGCCATGTTCGCCGATGCAATCGCTTTGCCGGGTAGGTCAGGGGCATTACTGCC
>NZ_QTMM01000044.1:0-2133 GCF_003635445.1 Parabacteroides sp. AF17-3
TCCGAGAGCCAAGGCATCCACCGTCTGCCCTTGCTTACTTTCTTATTTCCGGTCACATCGCTGTGAACCTGGATTGATATATCTTCAGCTTGCTCTTGTTACTTTATTTTACGTTGTCCATCATGTCAAAGATCTTGTCGTTACTTTACGTTTCTGATGTCTCGGTAACTTTTTGTGGAGAATAACGGATTCGAACCGTTGACCCTCTGCGTGCAAGGCAGATGCTCTAGCCAGCTGAGCTAATCCCCCAAAATTCTCTCTCAGAGATTCTGTAGTCCCAGGCAGAGTTGAACTGCCGACCTCTACATTATCAGTGTAGCGCTCTAACCAACTGAGCTATAGGACTGTCAACTTTGCCTTGGTTTCCCTCAGCATCATTTTTCTCTCTTGCCGACATTTTATTGCCGGTAGATCTATATTTTATACATATTCAACCGTAGTACAAGTTAACTAATACCTCTGAGTCAACTTGATAACGAACTCTTCGCTCCAGAAAGGAGGTGTTCCAGCCGCACCTTCCGGTACGGCTACCTTGTTACGACTTAGCCCCAGTCATCGGTTTTACCCTAGGCCGATCCTTGCGGTTACGGACTTTAGGTACCCCCAACTCCCATGGCTTGACGGGCGGTGTGTACAAGGCCCGGGAACGTATTCACCGCGCCATGGCTGATGCGCGATTACTAGCGAATCCAGCTTCACGAAGTCGGGTTGCAGACTTCGATCCGAACTGAGATGGGGTTTGGAGATTAGCATCCGCTCGCACGGTAGCTGCCCTTTGTCCCCACCATTGTAACACGTGTGTCGCCCCGGATGTAAGGGCCGTGCTGATTTGACGTCATCCCCACCTTCCTCACAGCTTACGCTGGCAGTCTCACTAGAGTCCTCAGCATGACCTGTTAGTAACTAGTGATAAGGGTTGCGCTCGTTATGGCACTTAAGCCGACACCTCACGGCACGAGCTGACGACAACCATGCAGCACCTCGCAAATTGCTATTACTAGAGACTCTGTTTCCAGAGCTGTCAATATGCGTTCAAACCCGGGTAAGGTTCCTCGCGTATCATCGAATTAAACCACATGTTCCTCCGCTTGTGCGGGCCCCCGTCAATTCCTTTGAGTTTCACCGTTGCCGGCGTACTCCCCAGGTGGATTACTTAACGCTTTCGCTGTGCCGCTTACTGTGTATCGCAAACAGCTAGTAATCATCGTTTACTGCGTGGACTACCAGGGTATCTAATCCTGTTTGATCCCCACGCTTTCGTGCTTCAGTGTCAGTTATAGTTTAGTAAGCTGCCTTCGCAATCGGAGTTCTGCGTGATATCTATGCATTTCACCGCTACACCACGCATTCCGCCTACCTCAAATATACTCAAGTCAACCAGTTTCAACGGCAATTTTATGGTTGAGCCACAAACTTTCACCGCTGACTTAATTAACCACCTACGCACCCTTTAAACCCAATAAATCCGGATAACGCTCGCATCCTCCGTATTACCGCGGCTGCTGGCACGGAGTTAGCCGATGCTTATTCATATGGTACATACAAAAAGGAACACGTTCCTCACTTTATTCCCATATAAAAGAAGTTTACAAACCATAGATCCTTCATCCTTCACGCGACTTGGCTGGTTCAGGCTCTCGCCCATTGACCAATATTCCTCACTGCTGCCTCCCGTAGGAGTCTGGTCCGTGTCTCAGTACCAGTGTGGGGGACCTTCCTCTCAGAACCCCTATCCATCGTGGACTTGGTGAGCCGTTACCTCACCAACTATCTAATGGAACGCATGCCCATCTATCAGCGATAATTCTTTAACAAATATTTCCATGTGGAACCCCTGTTTTATGCGGTATTAGTCCGACTTTCGCCGGGTTATTCCCCTCTGATAGGTAGGTTGCATACGCGTTACTCACCCGTGCGCCGGTCGCCACCAATGTATTGCTACATCGTGCTGCCCCTCGACTTGCATGTGTTAAGCCTGTCGCTAGCGTTCATCCTGAGCCAGGATCAAACTCTTCGTTGTTTAAATTGTTTTTATATCTCTATGCTCAGAATTCGTATTTATTTTCAAGTTTTTGACGGTATTAATTTTTAATACTTGTACTACTTGTTGATATGTAAATCTTTCAAAGAACT
>NZ_QTMM01000045.1:0-1664 GCF_003635445.1 Parabacteroides sp. AF17-3
TAGTTCTAGACGAACTAATTCAATATATATATATTGGTATTAAATGAATTTAACATATAAAATGGGGCCAAATTTGGGAAATTAATGTCTTGTTTAAAATGAAAAAGCAAAATGAATAAAAAACAGCATATAAAAACTGTTGACCAGTTAATACATGACGATTCCTTTATTCTCTGGTGTCTGTTTCCTACGGAAGAGTTGGAACAGGTGTGGATTGATGATTATCTGACACTGTATCCGGAAGAGAAAGAAAATATAGAGAAGGCCAGGCAAATGGTTCGTTCGTTGAAATTGAATAATAGGAAACTGTCGCCAATTGAAAAAGAATCTCTTAAAGAAAATATTATAAATGATTTAAGAAAATTCAGAAAGCCAAAGCGAATGCGTCTGACATGGCAATATGCAGCAGCTTGTATTCTTATTATATGTACATTGGGTTCATTATTTTTGATTACTAAAGAAAATTTATTTCAGGAAAGAGATATTCTGTCTTTGGTGGATGATGTCCAGTTAGATGTTAATCAGACAGAAGTAGAACTTCATTTGGCACAGGAAAAAATGAAGGTTTCTGATAATGCGACAATTTTAGTCGATCAACAAGGGAAAATCAAGGTGACGGATAAAGACTTTAATAATCTAGAGGCTACAGAGAGGAAGTGTATTGGTGAAGCAAAGGAAAAAGGTAATCATATGAATGTGTTAAGCGTACCGAAAGGACGTCATTCTTCATTGATTTTGCCTGATGGTACGAAAGTATGGGTAAATTCAGGCACAGTGCTTCAATTCCCTGAAATATTTGAAAAAGAAAAAAGAATGATTTATGTGGAAGGGGAAGTTTATCTTGAAGTGACCAAAGATGCATCGTGTCCATTTTATGTAAAAACGAACCAGATGGAAATCAGAGTTTTAGGAACATCTTTTGGCATAGTTGCATATAAGGATGAAAATTTCCAATCTGTTGTATTGAAAGAAGGAAGTGTTGCGGTTGAAGGATATAAAAGCGGAAAACAAATTATCAAACCTAATGATCTCTTAGTCTTGGAAAATGGGCAGATGTCTGTTAGCCAGGTGAATGTATACGATTATATCTCATGGATAGATGGTATTCTCCAGTTCCGGGAGAAAAATTTAGGTGAGGTACTACGCAGTATCTCACGTTATTACCGTGTTCAATTTAGCTATCCACCGGATATAGAACAAGTGAAATGCTCTGGTAAGCTGGTGTTGTTTGATAATATGGACCAAGTTCTTCAAACACTCCAGAAAACGTTATCAGTTTCATTTCATCGTAAGGGGAATTTGATTGAAGTAAATAGTATCAATAATAAAAAATGAATGCCTATGAATAGATAAAACATGCCGTAACCTAGTATTGTATAAAACAATAGACCATTGTGTTGTTAACAAGTAAAATATTAATATCAAGGAAAACTTATTATATTATTATGGAATATCTAAAAATTAAAAGAAAAATACACGCGGTTTGTGTAGTGTTGTGTTTGCTTTTTACAGTAAATTCATCTCTTTTGGCTGAATTGTCCTATGCACAATCTACACGTTTGTCACTCGATTTATCAAATGTGGCTATCAGTGATGTTTTTGCGTCTGTAGAAAAAAATAGTGAGTATGTATTTTTTTATTCTGACTTAGTTCGTCTAGAACTA
>NZ_QTMM01000046.1:0-1404 GCF_003635445.1 Parabacteroides sp. AF17-3
CATATCCGCCCCGAAGGCTATCTGCGTGATATGGAGAAATATAATGAGGCGGCGGTCTCGGGCTGGTGCGTGATACGTGTGCTGCCGGGAGAACTGCTGATGCTGAAAACGTTACGATTAATGATAAGAGCTATCAATCAAAATAAATTATGCCAAGGCCATCAAGAAAAGGATTAGATTATTTCCCTTTGGACACAACCATTCTTAATGATATCAAAGTGCGGCGAATTAAAAGACAATTTGGCGCAGATGCTTTTTTACTTTATATTTCTCTTTTGTGTGATATCTATTCGAACGGTTATTACATAGAAGCGACCGACGATTATCTGTTCGACCAGGGCGAGAAATTAGGTATCGCTGAAAATAAGGTGTTGGAAATTCTTCTGGCGTGTGTTAAAATAGGCTTGTTCAATAACGAACTCTTTATGGAAAACCGAATTTTGACCTCTAAAAGCATTCAGGAACGTTTTTCTTTAGCAACCAAGAAACGCGCTGATAATCAAGTTGTTGAATACAAATGTGGTTTTGTTTCCGCTCCCGAAACCCCGGTTTCCGTGTCGGAAACTCCCTCAAAACAGGGTTTAAGTACACAAAGTAAAGTAAATGAAAGTAAAGTAAACTTACAACAACAGCAACAACACGCGTGCGAGGAGCCGAAAGAAGAACCGCAGAATTTGGATGAAGAGCGTGAGCGATGGAAAGAAGCTTTGCTGGCAGACGAAGACTGGCAAGCAACCATCGTGCGTTATTCCGGAAAAGGCATAGCCGTCCTGCAATATGCGCGGGAAGCCATGACCGTATTCGATGATTTCCTGCGCCTGAAATTCAGCCTGGATACGATCCGGACGAAAAAAGATTACAGCCAGAGTTTCATCGGCTGGTGGCGATACCATAATTTCAATCTGAAAACGGAAGAACTTTCCGGCGGCGTGCAGCAGCATATTCCCAAAGTGATTTATTCATCCGGCCGGCCGGAACGCTCTTCGAAAGTAGAGGAATTGATGGAAACAGGGAAACGTGCAACGGAAATAGCCATGAAAATCTATAATTCGCAAGCTGTATGAGTTTGGAAATCAGACTGCAACATGCCATTGCCGACCGCCGCCTGATGACGTACCGGCCGGAGGAAATTCTTCCGGCGGTAAATCAAATATTATTCCATACCTATGTCTTGCTGGGTTTTTCGCCTCCTAATGACCGTGATCTGGGTATTTTGATTGCTAAACTGGCAGCCGACCTTCAGGAGTCATATCCGAGCCTGACCTTGCAGGAGGTCGCCCTTTGTTTTGAACTGGGGGCCAAAGGTGAATACGGGGATTTCATGGGATTGAACCTGCGCACGATTACGCGCTGGCTGAAATGTTATCAAACCAGCGATTTGCGATACCGGGCTGTTGTGGAGCG
>NZ_QTMM01000047.1:0-1350 GCF_003635445.1 Parabacteroides sp. AF17-3
TCACCATTCTGATCAAAAACGAACAGAGTAGTCTGGTCTACGTCACCCTTAACAGTAATATCTTTGTTATCGGAATAAGCTTTCAGTACAACAGAGAAAGGAGCCTCGGTCTGAGAATCAGCGTTTTCGATTACGCTTTCATCAATACCCGAGTAAGAAGAATCGCTATCAGCGGAACAACTAGTGAAAGAAATTGCTGCCATCAGTGTGCAAATAATAAACAAACAATTTGTGAAAATTCTACCCTTTTTCATGACCTTAATTTTTTATATGCTTAAATTACCCTATACTGTCCGAGAGATTTTTTATCCGGTTAAGACCCTCATCAAAACCTTTTGTCTCTCGTTGACATTGCAAATATAGATACAAAAACGATATGATTATCAAATATATTGACAATAAAAGTTAAAACAATCAAGGAAGTTGCTGAAAGTATCACATTGAGTGGTGTAAAACTATCAAAAGGTGGTAAAAGCATCATTTTATACTCTTAAAATGAAAATGTATCAGATTAAAATATATTGGATGGCGTGATATGAATACATGTTATATGATAGGAATACAACCTGTGTGGGGCGGGGATTTGTTGATTTGGCGATGGCGTTGTTGGTTTTTCTATATAATAATGTGTATATCTGTTTTTTGGGGGGGATATTTCTATTATTATCAAAAGTGAACTATCCTGTCCCCGTGCTTGACACGGGGCCGCAAGAGAACTGGCGGTATCAAAAGATATTATAGGAAACGGTCTGTGTCTTTGCGATCCCGTGTCAAGCACGGGAACGGGATAGCTCAATTCTTTCTAATATCTCTTCTTTTGGTGGGGATGGATTGAATGATATGGATTGGTTATTTTAAGAAGGGTGGTAAATCTGTCATGTGTGATATATTTACCGCTGTTGTTGATGTAAGTGTGGTAAATCAATGCTAATGTTGTAAAAATTAACATATGTATTACTCTTACAAGGGGTGGTAAGGCTATCACGGAGAATCGCATATATGAAAAAAAGCGGCGCACACGCGGAACAATCCGGATGTACGCCTTTATGCATATAAAAAATTGAGGGTCAAATTTTAACCAATTGTAACATGCGTGATAACTGTATCCCAGTCAGCAACAACAATATTGCAATTATTTTTTGAGAGGTCAAAAGTGATTTCTGACTGTTCTCCTTCGTTTACAGACACTTTCTCTAAATTTTTGACATTTTTTGAAGAAAGGATCATGTTATCGTCTTTGTAAAGCTCTATAGTCACGTCGGAAGCCGGTAAAATAGCTGTGTTGTCAGCAATAACATTACCTTTTGCGTCCATGGTTGCAGGGATGATATATTCAATTTCTTCGCCTGT
>NZ_QTMM01000048.1:0-1113 GCF_003635445.1 Parabacteroides sp. AF17-3
GGTATGATCGAACTGGGCGACATCGCCTCCCATTGCGGTTCGGAAAGCGAATTCAGAATACCATTCCGCCTGCTCGATCCGGACAATATCCTGGAATATTCCGTCCGCTTCTCCGACGAAGCGCTCAAAGCCGGCTTTACGGATTCCGACTATAAAGATGTGACTCCCGACTATCTCACAGTGCCCGTCTACCGGATAATCGGCAAGGGCGTTTACACCGGAAACGTGTATGTGCGCAAGAAAAGCGACCCGGGCCTGGTGGAACTGCATCCGTTCGAAATCGAGATGCTGGAAACCACGATGATCACCAAACAACCGCAGTCCGTATACGTTTGTGACGGCGACGCCTTCACCCTGAGCGTAGAAGCCCGTGGCCTGAACCTGACCTATCAGTGGTTCTTCAACAAAGAGGCGATCGAAGGAGCGACCTCGGCCACCTACCAGGCTGCCCTGACGCCCGACAAGGAAGGCTCTTATTACGTAGATGTATACGGCGACTGTGGAATGGAGAGCAGTGTGACGGTGACGGTGCGCAAGAACGGCCTGAGAGTCCTGGTGAAATGGAACGAATTCCTGTACATCACCAATCCGGACAACGAGTTTGTCCGTTTCCAGTGGTATCATGACGGGCAGAAAATCGAGAAGAACGGCACTTCGATCTACTACTCCGTGCCCGAGGGCCTGTTGGGCAGTTACTTCATCCAGGCCTACCGTGCAGACGACAGCTATGTGGTGAGTTGCCCGATCACGTTCGATACGCTGACACAGTTCCCCGTAACCACCGTTTACCCGACGATGGTTCAAAAGAACAGTCCGATAACCGTCAAGCTGGGCATGCCTGGCGAAGCCTCGGAGGCGGCAGTCATCGAGATCTATAACCTGAACGGTCAGCTGGTCGAAAAGCAGTCGATCACGACAGTCGAAACCACCATCCCCGCGAATATGGCTTCAGGCAGCTACATCGTGAAGGTGACCACCGATTCAGGAAGAACAACAACCCATAAAATCATCGTAAAATAAGCTAACAGATATGTCAACAATAATTTCAAACATAAAGAAAACAATCTTTTTATTCGCAGCAGGCTGCCTTGCCACCACCGTTTCGGCCCAGCA
>NZ_QTMM01000049.1:0-933 GCF_003635445.1 Parabacteroides sp. AF17-3
TGAATCTAAACGATACCATTTTAATAAAGTAATGAATAAAACAGAAAAGACTTTTTCCTTCATCTCTGTCAAAGACAGTTTTTTCAAAGCCCGCTATGAAGTGTTAGACGAAAGTACAGGCGACAACCATGTGATTACATATGAAAACAAGGCTCCGGTGCATCCCAGTCTCTCTGAAGCGTTGCAGCGCATGGCGTATCATGTAGTCAATTTTACCGGATTGGTGGCGGTGGATGACAATTTCCAGATCACCGGTTATCAACGTCAGAACTGCGGCGATGCGCAATTGCTGACCATCTATGCCCGTGTGGGAACCTCCGAAGAGTTTTGCGGAAATGTGGTGTCGCGCTTTCATATCGGCCGCGACGAATATGCTTCTATCGACCTGCTGCTCGAAGACCTGTCAAGCTGCGAACGTGAAGCGCTGGCTTATATCGAAACCGGCAAACGTTTGGAGCATGATGCCTTCATTCGACTTGACAACGATGATTTACAAACCCTTCAAGCTGCCGCCTGATGAAAAAGCATACCCTTACCATCGGTTGCCTCCTGGGAGACCAGGCGGCAGCCTGCCTGATGCGCCTGATTACGGGCGAAAAAGGTTCGCGCGGTTACACCTATTCGTGTGGCGAGGAATACGGGTATTTTTACGACCCGTTTCTGAAAAAATGGATGGCGTTCGACAACCGGCACAACACCTGCCTGGTCGAACAATGCAACACCTCGAAAGAGGCCGAAAACTTTCTCTATGACGACACCGGGTTATTCGCCGCTTAGCGCGTTGATCCTGAAGCATACGGGCGAGGAGGTGGTGGCTGAATACCGTTTCCATCCCGGGCGGGACTGGCGGTTCGACTTCGCCATCCCTTCCCGCCGTGTGGCTGTCGAGGTGGAGGGCGGCGCCTTCAACGGTGGCCGCCATATCCGCCCCGA
>NZ_QTMM01000005.1:0-332 GCF_003635445.1 Parabacteroides sp. AF17-3
ATACAAACAAAATCAATGAACCTTAGTAGAAATTTCACCTTCGAAGAACTCACATACAGCCGGATTGCCGTCGAAAACGGACTTGAAAACGTACCGAACCCGCAAGCGCTTCAAGCGTTGAAAAACCTTGTAACCTTTCTGCTTCAACCGCTTCGCGACCGCTACAGCAGTGCAATCGCCGTCACAAGCGGCTACCGCAACGAAACGGTCAACCTGCTGGTCGGCGGAGTCAAAAATTCGCAACATACGAAAGGCGAAGCAGCCGACTGCTACATCGCCGAAGGGCCGGAAAAGCTGCTGGAGATATTGAAAGCCTCCGGTCTCGATTTCGA